>DATDFB010000176.1:0-42834 GCA_036522835.1 Thermoanaerobaculia bacterium
CTGCGCGGCGATCGTGCCGTCGGCGGCGTACGCGGTGACGCGCATGGCCGCGAGCGGCGCGAGCGTCGTGCGGTCGGCCACGCTGCCGGTCAGCTTCGCCGCGAGCGGAAGCGTCACGTTTGCCGTCGTCGATTGCGCCGCGGCGATCGAGATCGCCGTCGCCGCGGCAAACGCCGGTGCGCCGTCGTAGAACGCCGGCACGTAGCCGAGCGCGTCGTCGTACGCGCCGATCTTGTAGCTGCCGGGCGGAAGAACGAGCCGGAACGCGCCGCCGGCGTCGGACGCGGTGAAGCCGCGGCGCGTGCCGTCGATGTTGTACGCGGCGACGGTCATGTTCGGCAGCGCATCGCCCTCCGGCGACGTCACGTGGCCGGCTACGGTCCCGGCGCGCACGAGATGGAAGTCGACGTTCGTGAGCGGCGTCGAGGCCGCGGCCAGTAAGGCCGACGTCTCGAACGACTCCGCATCCGCATAGAACGATGTCGCGTAGGTGCCGTTCGGATCGTAGGCGAGCAGGCGATACGAACCGTTCGGCACCGTCAACGAATACGCGCCGGAGCCATTCGTCGACGCCGACGCCTGCAGCGCGCCGGCGGCCGTATACGCGGCCACCGTCATGGCCGGGAGCGCGCCCCCGTCCGCCGACACCGTTCCGCCGATCGTCGCGGCGTTTGCGGACGCCGCGACGAGGAGGAGAGCGAGCAGACGCTTCATGGCCGTGCCATCGCCGCCGCCACCGCGCGCGTCGTGCGCGCCTGCTGCAGCGGACTCCAGTTCAGCGGCACCGTCGACAGCGTCACATCCGCGGTCTGATTGAAAAACACGATGGCGCGCACGGCGCCGTATTTGTCGCGCGCGTCGCGGAAGGCCTGCTCGTACCACTGCGCGGCGTCGCCGCCGCTGGTCACGCTGCCGAGCTCCGTGATCATGATGGGCTTCCGCAGTTTCAGCAGCGCCGGGTAGGCCTTCTCCAGGATCTGGTGGAACGTCCACCAGCGCGACCACGGCGCCACGTCGCCGTAATTGAGAACGCCGGTGCCGATCCAGTCGACCCAGCGGTCGCCGGGGTAGTAATACTCGAACCACGGCATCGAGATGTGCGGCGACCACACCCACAGGACGTTCGTGGCGCTCATCTTCTCGAAGACGAGGTGGACGTGTTTCCACGCCGCGATGAAATCGTCCGGCCGGTTGCCGTTCTGCGGTCCCCACGGGTAGCGGTAGGGATCGTTCATCTCGTGCGCGAAACGAAGGTAGAGCGGCTTGCCGTAGCGCGCCGCCTCGGCCGCCCAATGCGCGACGTAGAAGTCATAGTCGCCGCGGGCGATGGAGGCGAGGCTGGCGTACTCGCGCTCCTTCGGGAGATTGGGGCGGTCGAAGTCCTTCACCCACGGCTCCCAGGTGATCATCGGCACCGAGCCGAGTCTATCGATCGTAGAAACGGCGCGGAGCGGGAAGTCAGCCTCGCCGGGACGGTCGCCCCACGCCTGGTAGATCGAGACGATCGCGAACGGCTGTCCGACGCGCTCCTCGAAGGCCGTGACGCCGGCGAACGACTCCGGCAGCGCGCCGTCGTACGCACCCCACAGCAGCCGCGGCGGATTGCGCAGCGTGGCCGCGGTGAGCGGCGGGTAGAGGCGCGCCACGTCGTCGCGCCGCGAGTGCGGCTGCACGCGCTGCCGCGCCGCGGCCTCGCGGTCGGAGAGGGACTGTCCGAAGGAGACGACGCTCTCGTGCACGGCCGCGAAGGTCTTCCCGAACGCGCCGTCGAAGCCGCGCTGGAGCAGCAGGCCGAGCAGCAGCAGCCATCCGAGGGCGAAGAAGCCGAGCTGATAGCGTCGGGTCATCGCCTCCGGTCCTTCCACGCCGCGTAGAGCCGCCCGCTCATGAACGCCACATTCGTCATCAGGAACCCGATCATTCCGGCCGCAACCTCGGTGGTGATCCGCGCTTCCGCCTCCGGCATCAGGAAAAACCGGCGGTAGAGCGCAGCCGCGAGCGTCGCCAGAGATCCGATAATAACTGTGAGCGGAACGGCCGCCATTCGCCAGAAATTGCCGCGCTGCCGTGACTTGGCCGTCGGGATGTACGGCACGGCCACGCCCAGAAGCGCGAGCACGAGGCCGTTGAGATAGACGCTCCAGGTGCCGACCTTCAGCAGCATGCCCCGCCAGTGCCAGCCGCGCTCGCGCTCCGGATCGCACAGCCAGCGCTGCGCATATAGATAAAGGATGACGCCGAAGACGCCGGCCGGCAGCGCGTGCCGGAGGTACTCGGAGAGGAACATCGCCGCCGGCTGCACGCCGGTCCAGAGATAGAGCGCCGGGATCAGGAGGTAGACCGGCGTGGTCAGCCCGACCAGGTAGTACGTGCCGATCATCAGATATGAGAGCTTTTGGTGGAGGGTGAGCCGGCCGAAGGCGCGCGGATACTCCTTGAAGAGAACCTCGAACACGCCGCGCGCCCACTTGCGCTGCTGCTTCAAGAACGACTCGAGGTCCTCGGGGACGAGCCCGCGCGCGACGATCTCCGGGACGTAGATTGATTGCCATCCGGCAGCGTGCAGGCGTATGGCGGTGACGAGGTCCTCCGCCAGGCCGACGCCGTGACCGCCGATCGACTCGAGTGCGCCGCGGCGGAAGGTGCAGTTCGCACCGATGGCCACGGCCGTGCCGGTGCCGTGCATCCCTTGCAGGATCGGTCCGTAGAACGCGTACGTCTGCTCGGCCGCGGCGCGGGCCACGAACGAGCGCGGCTGGTTGTAATACGCCTGCGCGACCTGCACGAAGCCGACGCGGTCATTCTCGAAATGTCCGAGGACCGGTTCGAAGAAGTTCGGGAAGGGAACGTGGTCGGGATCGAGAACGAGGATGAATTCCTCGCTCGTCCTCTGCAGCGCCGCGTTGATCTTTCCCGCCTTCGCCCCCGGAATGCCGGCGAGCTCGACGTGGACGGCGCCCATCTCTTCCGCCAGCGCGGCAAAGCGCGGATCGCGCGTGTCGTCGAGAAGGTACGTGGTGTGCGGATACTCGACGGCGCGCGCGGCGGCGAGCGTGCGCACGAACATCTCGTAAGGCTCGCCCGGGGAGCTGGTAGTGAAGATGGCCACGCGCAATCCGGCCGGCGCGCGCTTCCGCGGCGGCTGGGCGATGTGAAAGACGTTGTACCAGCCGACGACGATGCGAAAGACGCCGTACCAGACGGCGGCCGAGAGCAGCACGAACAGCGGCGCGTTGCCGGCGTGCCCGGCGCGGAACCACCAGAGCGCGAAGAGGAGCACGCTCTGCAGGCCGAAGAAGATGAGGACGCCGAGGAGGATGCGCGACGGCGTGGTGAGCGCCGCGGCGCGGCGGTGGCGAAAGAGCTCCTCCTCGCTCCACGTCACCGGCGGCCCGCGAATCCGATGCGCACGGCGTCGGCGCGATAGAAGGCGGTGGTCTGGCGCTCGACGCCGACGGTCACGGTGAGCGCGCCGCGCAGCGGCAACGCGGCCTCGACGGAGGCGCGCCACGGATGATACGTGCGCGACGACTCGCGTCCCCACCCGCCGTCGAGGTGCAGGTTGACGATGCCGGCCTTCGCGGCCACGACGCCGCGCGCGTCGGCGAGGTGTTGCGGCGTCCAATACGGATCGTAGCGGATCCCGTCGAAGCGGCTCTCGTCGGTGTCGCGAACCGCTGCGGACGCGCCAGCGGAGAGCCACGGAGCGACGCGCACGAGCCGGTAGCCTTCGGCGGCGCGGCCGCGATTGCCATCGAAGTAGCGGACGGCGTGCAGCGCGACGGCGGCGTCGTCGCCATGCTTCCAGGCGAGCGTCGCCGTCGTCTCGTACGGATGCGACTGCAGCGACGACGCGGTGTAGAGAAGCTCGTGCCGGTCGATCGTCGCGCTGAATGCATCGCGGGCGATGCCGGCGCTGCCGAGGATCTTCGTGGCGCCGTCGGGGAAGCGGAAGAGACGCAGCGCCGCGGCCGGGCGAAGACGCCAGTCCGGGAGCACGGTGTCAACGGCGACGGCGGCGAACGGAGCGCTCGCCCGGCTTCCCGCGCTCAAGGCGTAGGCGCCGGCGGTGGCGGTCCACTTGGTGAGCGGATCGATGAATTGCGTGTACGACGCGCTCGCGACGGCGCGGCGGAGCGGCTGGTCGTCGCGAACCGCGGCCGCCTCCGCGACGACGACCGGCGCGCTCGCGACGCGGATGTCGGCCACCGCCTTGCGCGCGTCGGCGTCGCCTGGCCGCAGCCGGAGAACCGTTTCGTAGTCGCGCAGCGCGCCGCGAAAGTCGCCGCTCCAGTATTCCGCGGTGGCCAGGCCCTTGCGCGCGTCGGCGTCGTCCGGCGCGCGGCTCAGCAGATCGCGATAGACCGCGGCGGCCTCGCGATAGCGATGCTCCCACAGCAGTTTTTGCCCGAGGTCGAGGGCCGCGGCGCGCGGGAGATAGAGGGCGAGGAGGATCGAGAGCACGGTTTCATTTTGCGGCTGGCGAGGCGCTCGGCGCGGCTTTTGTTGACCTCGGCGAGGTGTTTCGTGGCGTTCTGTAGCGTATGCCGGTTCATTGCGCGCTTCGCTGCGCCGCCAGGAACCGCCGGATCGTCGCGCGCTCGTCTTCCTTCTCGATGCGCGTGAAGAGCCGCTCGCCGAGCTTCACCACCGTCGCGGGACGGTCGAACGGCAGCTTGTCGTACATCTTGCCGCCGGGAAAGTGACACGGCGTGCAGCGCTGCAGGATCGGCTTGATCTCGGCTTCAAAAGAAGGCGCGGCTGCGGGCGGCCGCGGTGCAGCACGAACGAAGCCGATCATCAGCAGGCAGAGCGCCAACGCTGCCGAGCGCATCGATGAAAGGGTACGCCGATTTCGCGACGAGGGCGTTGACAGGCGCGCTCGCCCGTGCATAATGCCACCATAAATCCGCGAAAAATGTAAACAAAGGTCCGGATCTCCGTCCGTGGAGACAGCCGGGCTGCCGCGGTGATCCGCTCTCTCCATACCCACTACTTACAGGAGGAACTCGATGAGGAAGTTCGTCTTTCTAACGGTCGCTGTTTGTCTTGCAGTGGCGCCGGCGGCGTTCGCCGGCGATTGGCTCGTTCTCTTCAAGGGCGAAGGCGTTCCGGCGGGCTTCGCCGCCTCCGTCGCCGCGCTCGGCGGAACGGTCACGTCGTCGCACGACGCCGGCATCGCCGCGGTCTCCGGGCTCGACGACGCGGCCGCGGCCCAGCTCGGACGCGACAGCAACGTGGCCGAGATCCAGCCCGACGCCATCCTCTCGCTGCCGAGCGAGAGCGTCGCGGCCTCGGAGCAGGCCTACATCAGCGATCCGAGCATCGACAGTCCGAGCAACCCGGCCGCCGCGTTCTTCTTCCCGCGGCAGTGGCACCTCCGCGCCGTCGGCGCGAACATCGGCTGGGCGGCCGGACGGCGCGGCTCCG
This sequence comes from Thermoanaerobaculia bacterium, assembly GCA_036522835.1. GTDB lineage: Bacteria > Acidobacteriota > Thermoanaerobaculia > Gp7-AA8 > Gp7-AA8 > DATDFB01. Next base: position 5,431 of record DATDFB010000176.1, read on the forward strand.
CCGGCGTGACCGTGGCGATCTGCGACACCGGCATCGATTACCTGCACCCCGATCTGCAGGGCCGCGTCGACCTGGCGCGCTCGAAGTCGTTCATCCCGAGCGACGACGCGCTCGCGGCGGTGCTCTTCCCGACGCGCAATCCGATCACCGACCTGCACTTCCACGGCACGCACGTCGCCGCCACGGTCAGCAGCAACGCTCTCGCGGCCGCGGGGATGACCTCGGGCGTGACGCTCATCGGCGTGAAGGTGCTCGGCCGCACCGGCTCCGGCCCCTTCAGCGCCATTTTCAACGGCATGCTGTGGGCCGCGGACCACGGCGCGGACGTGATCAACATGAGCCTCGGCACTGATTTCCCGCGCGCGCACAACGGCCAGTTCCGCGGCTTCTACAACCGCATCTTCAACTACGTCGAGCGGAAGGGAACGCTCATCGTCGTCGCCGCGGGCAACGACGCGATCGACCTCGATCACGACGGCAACAACTTCAACGCCAACTGCAACGCCCCGAACGTCGTCTGCGTCTCCGCCACCGGTCCGACGGCCGCCGCCGGCGTGAACGGTCCGTGGACCAACGTCGACGCGCCGGCGTTCTACACGAACTACGGCCGCTCGGCGATCAACGTGGCCGCTCCCGGCGGCAACTCGGGCGGCGCCGTGTGGGAAGCCTGCTCGAGCTCGACCACCGTGTCGTCGCTCCTCGTCTGCCGCACCGGAACGTTCGTCGTCGGCTTGCTCGGGACGAGCATGGCCACGCCGCACGTGGCCGGCCTCGCCGCGCTCGTCGTCGAGAACGTCGGCCACAACAAGCCGTCGCAGGTCAAAGCGGTTCTGCAGCAGACCGCCGACGACCTCGGCCAGCCCGGCACCGATCCGTTCTACGGCAAGGGACGCATCAACGTCCCGCGCGCCGAGGGACTGCAGTAGCAGATATCCGATGGCGTGTCGCGCCGGCTCGCCGGCGCGACACGCTTTCGCCGTCATGCGCCGGTCGAGTCATCGATGGCCCCTCTTACGCGGCCATACGTTCCACGAAAATCGGGCGCGATCATCGATCGAGCAGACGATCCGGTACTCGCCAACGCGAACACGCTACAGATCGGGGCGAGGTTCGCGTCTGAGCCCGAGGATCTTTCGGTCCACGCGCGTGGCCACGTGCGAAGGTAACGACTCCAAATCACTCGCGGCACCGCGCGCAATCGTCAGCGAATCATCAGCCACGAAGCTTGCCGGCCTTGATCAGGCGCTTACGGACCGCTTCGTACGGCTCGCGTTTGTCGCTGCGGCGCTGCCCGGCGACGAGCTGGTCGTAGAAGTCCTCCCACATTTCGCCGTAGCGGCCGAGGTCGATCTGCACGGCGACCTTTTTACCCTTTTCGTCGGTGACGAAGTGAATGCCTTCCATCGTGTTCCTCGACTCTCGCTAAACGATCATTGCACAACGGGCGTTCTCTTCGCTCACCCGGCCCTGCCATCATCACTGGACTTCGCGATTCGAGCCAGCCACCCGTTCTCGTCGACGACGGGAACGGCTGCGCTGCAATCGAATTCGGCCGCGAGTGTGACGTCGTTCGCGAAGCCGCGCGCGATCAGCTCGCGGCCGGAGGTCGAGCCCGCGAGGATCTCCGTGAGCCGTTCGCGTGCCGCCGCAAACGCCATCGCCCCAAGCTGTGCCTCGGACGTCTGCTCGCCGCCGAGAGCAGCGATCACGGCGCCGGCGCCGAGCCAATCTTCGATCGCGAAACGCAACGTGCCGTCCGGCCAGCGCTCGCCGGCGGGGATGATCGCGACGTCACCTTCCCATTGAGATAGCCAGCGCGCGACCGCGGACGCGTTGCGCAGCGACGCGACGACAACCGCGCCGGCGACACGCGCGGCCGCGGCGGTGAGGCGCGCGCCGTTCTGCGACGGCAGCGCGAGGCGCGTGCCGCGCTCGACGCCGAGGAGCGACTCGGGCGAGAGGCTGAACGCAGTGCGCGAGCGGCCCGTGCAGAGAATCGCGTTCTCCGGCGTCGCGCTCACGCCGTCCCACGGAAACACCGCCGCGCCGCGCTCCACCGCGAGCGTGACGGCGGTGCCGAACGAGAAGACGTCGACGACGACGATCGCCGTCGCGCGGCCGGCGCGATCGAGCCCGCGGTCGGCCCATTCGCAGTGGATCATCGAAAGCACCAGGGCGCAGAGGGCAGGGCGCGGGGCCGCCAGCAGGAACACCATCTGCGCCCCGCCCCCTGCCCCCTGCGCCCTCGAAACTCACCCCGCCTTGGCCACGTGCGCGTGGTACAGCTCGTGGGTCTCGATCTCGTCGTCCGTCACCGGCGTGAGCGCGAGATCCGTGTATGCGAGCCGCCCGGCGTCGTGCTTGATGCGCGCGTAGACGCGGTGCAGCGCGAAGTAGAGCGACGCCCACTTCCACATCTTCCCCAACGTCTCGGAGATGTACTGCGGATAGAACTTCCACGCCGGCACGATGGGGAAGCCCGACCGGCGGTCGCGGCGGAACTTGAGGCGGAAGAAGCCGCCTTCGAGCGGATGGATCTTCTCGAAGTGGATCGAGCCCTTGAACCACGTCAGGAGAAGCACCGTGTTGCTGACCTTGCCGCGCTTCGCGGCCACGCGGCGCAGCACCGTCTCCATGTGCTCCATCGTGTAGTACGTCTCCCACGCCACTCGGTAGGCGCGCTCCCACTCGCCGCGCGGCATCTTGGGATGCGGCGCGCAGGAGTGGTTGAGGTCGTAGCGATTGAGATCCGCGTCGAGCTCCACGCCCGCGCGCACCAGCTTCTGATGATCCTCCGAGCCGGGCAGAGGCGTGAGGAAGAAGAACTCCAGCATGTCGACGGGGAGCTCTTTCTTGATGATCTCGATGTCGTGCACGATCGAGTCGACCGTGTCGCCCGGAAACCCGAGGATGTAGCCGGCATACGTGACGACGCGCGCGTCCTTCCAGGCCAGGAGCATCTTCCGGTACTCGGTGATCTTGTTCTGGCGCTTCTTCGCCCCGACGAGCGAGTCGGGGTTGATGTTCTCCAGGCCGATGAAAACGCGCTTCACGCCCGCCTTCGCGCACTTCTCGATGAAGTTCGGGATGCGGTGGCAGAGCGTGTCGACCTGGATGACCAGGTGGAGCTTGATCCCCTCCCTCTCCTTCATCTCGATGAGACGATCGAGGATCGGCTCCCACTCCTGGTTGCGGGCGAAGTTGTCGTCGGTGATGAAAAAGCTCGTCAGTCCCTGGGCCACGTTCTCGCGGACGATCTGCTCGATGTCGTCGGGCGAGCGCTTGCGCGACTTGCGCCCCTGCACGTTGATGATCGTGCAGAACGAGCACTGGAACGGGCAGCCGCGGCCGGCGTCGAAGCTCGTCAGGCCGCCCGCGGTGCGCGAGGCGCGCGTGGCGGTGATGAGCGGGATCGGCGTGCCGGCGATGTTCGGCAGGTCGGCCATGTAGTTGTAGAAGGGTTTGAGAGTGCCGTTGGCGGCGTCGCGCAGCACTTCTTCGAGGCGCCCCTCCGCTTCGCCCGCGAAGAGGGCGATGCCCATCGCGCGCGCTTTCTCGAGATCGGCGTCCTGCCCGGCGAGCATGCTGGTGACGCCGGAGACGTGAAAGCCGCCGATGGCCACCTGGATGCCGCGGGCGCGCAGCGGGCGGGCGAGGTCGAGCGCGCGCGGGAACTGGTTCGACTGCACGCCGACGAGCATGACCATGCCGCTGCCGGCGTTCTCGATCATCCGCGCCAGCCGCTCCGGGCGGATGCGCGAGTTGGTCTCGTCGAAGGCGTGAATGTCGAGCGTGACGCCGTCGCCCAGGATCCTGCGCTCCGCGCAGTCGCGCGCCAGCCCGTACAGCGCCGCCAGCGAGTTCGACGGGATCGCCGAGCGCAGCCACTGGATGACGTAGCCATCGTCGTCGTAGTGCGATGGCTTGACCAGCGCTAAACAAAACGTTTCTGACATGGACGCGCAAGTATAAGTCCTGAGTCCTGGGTCCTGGGTCCTGAGTGGAGAACCCAGGACCCAGGATTCAGGACCCAGGACTTCGGTAGGAATCGCCCCTAGGAAGCGCCGGTTCTAAAGCTGCCCGGAACGTTAGGCCCGCGCCGCACGTCGTAGGAACCGAATGCCCGAATTCATCGTCAGAGTCGGAACGCCCGACGGCCACGTCATCGACAAAAGCGTGCAGGCGCTCACCGCCAGCGCGGCCGAGGATGAGCTGCGCCGGCAGGGGATGCACGTCTTCGAGGCCAAGCGCGGCAAGCTCTCCCTGCGCGACCTCCTCCCCCGCTCCGGAAAGGTCATCAACACCGAGCGCTTCCTCACCTTCAACCAGGAGCTCCTGGCCCTCGTGCGCGCCGGTCTGCCGATCCTGCAGTCCTTCGAGATCATGCTGGAGCGGCAGAAGAACCTCCGCTTCAAGGAAGTGCTCGTCGACATCCGCGACAAGATCAAGTCCGGCGTCTCGCTCTCCGACGCCTTCGCCGGCTACGGCGACCAATTCCCGCCGATCTACTCGACCTCGCTGCGCTCGGGAGAGCGCTCCGGCGACCTCGAGGGCGTCCTGCGCCGCTTCCTCCGCTATCAGAAGATGATCGTGGCGCTGCGCAAGCGCGTGACCACGGCCCTGATCTATCCGACCGTGCTCGTCATTTTGTCGATCGGCATGGTCTTCGTGATGCTCACCAAAGTCATCCCGAAGTTCGCCGAGTTCTACCAGGGCTTCAACGCCCAACTGCCGCCGTTCACGCGCGTCATGATCGGTCTCTCCACGGCGCTGAACGAGCACTTCTTCGTCGTCGTCGGCATCATCATCGCCCTCATCTTCCTCATCCGGCGCTGGGGGCGGACTACGGGCCGCGTGGCCTGGGACCGCTTCAAGCTCAACATTCCGCTCGTCGGCGGCATCCTGCACCGCTTCGGCATCATGCAGTTCACGCAGTCCCTCGGCACGCTGCTCTCGGGCGGCACGCCGATGGTGCCGGCCATCGAGATCGCCTCGCAGTCGGTGACGAATCAGCTGATGGCCAAAAAGATCTTCGGCATCGTGCAGAACGTGCGGGAGGGGGAGCCGCTGTGGCGCTCGCTGGAGGCGACCGGCGTCATGAGCGATCTGGCCATCGAGATGATCAAAGTGGGCGAATCGACCGGCGCGCTCACGGAAATGCTCGCCAATGTGAGCGAGTTCTACGATGAGGAAATCGAGGCCAGACTGCAACGTTTGGTGGCGGCCATCGAGCCGATCATCCTCGTCTTCATGGGATCCATCATCGCCATCCTTCTTTACGCGTTCTATTTGCCGCTGTTCCAGCTCAGCAACGTTGGGCAAGGTTGATCGTCATGGCCACTGATCCACGCACCCTCTACAAAGCCGATCCGACCGGCGAGACGGCGCGCGCCAAGCGCATGGCCGAGCAGTACGGCTTCCCGTACGTCGACCTCGAGCACTTCCAGATCGATCACGACCTCTTCCGCAACGTGCCGCTGGAGCTGATGATCCGCTACCAGTTCCTGCCGGAGAAGCGGGAGAACGGGCACATCGCCGTCGTCGTCGGCGATCCCACGGACGTGCTCAAGCTCGACGAGCTCGAGCTCCTCCTGGGCGCGCCGCTGCGCGTCAAGGTGGCCTCGCCCGCGGCCATCCGCGACAAGCTCCAGAAGTCGGAGTCGACGCAGCGCGTGCTCGACGAGGCCACCGAGGGTTTCCGCATGCAGCTCGTCGGCGACGACGAGGACGGCGAAGAGACGCTGACGATCGACTCCATCACCCAGCAGGAGTCGTCGCCGATCATCAAGCTGGTCGACTCCATCGTCTTCAACGCCATCCAGCGCCGCGCCTCGGACATTCACATCGAGACGCGCGACAACGAAGTCGTCGTCAAGTACCGCATCGACGGCGTGCTCTATGAAGCGCTCGATCCGATCGACAAGCGCCACCACTCCACGATCATCAGCCGCATCAAGGTCATGTCGGAGCTCGACATCGCCGAGAAGCGCGTTCCCCAGGATGGCCGCTTCAAGCTGCGCATCACCGGCCGCACCATCGACTTCCGCGTCAGCATCGTCCCCACCGCGCACGGCGAGGACTCGGTCATCCGTATTCTCGACAAGGAGTCGATGAACTCCGAGTTCAAGAACCTGCGCCTCGACGTCCTCGGCTTCGACAGCGACATGCTGGTGAAGTTCCGCAAGTTCATCAAAGAGCCGTACGGAATGGTGCTCGTCACCGGGCCGACCGGCTCGGGCAAGACGACCACGCTGTATGCGGCGCTCTCGGAGATTCAGAGCTCCGAGGACAAGATCATCACGATCGAAGACCCGGTCGAGTACCAGCTCCGCGGGATCACGCAGATTCCCGTCAACGAGAAAAAAGGCCTCACCTTCGCGCGCGGCCTTCGGGCCATTCTTCGCCACGACCCCGACAAGATCATGGTCGGCGAGATCCGCGACGAGGAGACGGCGGCCATCGCCGTGCAGTCGGCGCTCACCGGCCACCTCGTGTTCACCACCGTGCACGCGAACAACGTCGTCGACGTTCTCGGCCGCTTCCTGAACATGAAGGTCGACCTCTACAACTTCGTCTCCGCGCTCAACTGCGTGCTGGCCCAGCGCCTGGTGCGCCGCGTCTGCCCCGAGTGCAAGCACGAGGTGACGTACCCGGATGCGTTCCTGGTCGAGTCGGGCCTCGATCCGAGCGACTTTCGCGGCAAGACGTTCTGGGAAGGGGCCGGCTGCATCGACTGTAACGGCACCGGCTTCCACGGACGCGCCGCGATCTCGGAACTTCTCGATCTCTCCGATCGTATTCGCGGCATGATTCTCGACCGCCGCCCGGCCTCGGAGATCAAGAAGGCCGCGAAAGAGGAAGGGATGAACTTCCTCCGCGAGTCGGCCCTCCTCAAAGTGAAGGAAGGGTCGACCACGCTGCGCGAGATCAACAAGGTGACGTTCGTCGAGTAACCCATGGCCCGCGCATATCCACCGGACGTTCTCGTCCTCGACTCCCCAGCGCTCATTCACGCCCGCGTCGTGAAGGGCAAGGGCGGCTTCTCCATCCAGCAGGCCAAGAGCTATCGCCTGCCCGAGGGAACGATCGAGCCGGGCGTGGTCACGCCGCAGATCGCCAACGAGGCGGCGCTGGCCGAGGTGTTGCGGCGGCTCAAGCTGGAAACCGGGCGGTGGGACAAGGCCTCGCTGCTGCTGCCTGACTCGTGGTTCCGCATCAACATCCTCGAGCTGCAGGCGCTGCCGGACAATCCGAACGAAGCGCAGGAGGTCCTCCGCTGGAGCCTCAAGCGCACCATGCCGATCGACTCCGCCTCGCTGCGTCTCGCCTACGAGGTCATCGCCCGCGGCGCGCAGGTGAAAGTCCTCGTCGTCAGCGCGGTGGAGAAGACCCTCGTCGACCTGGAGAGGCTCTTCGCCGCCGCCGGCATCGATCTCATCGTCATCGAGCCGCTCGGCCTCAACCTCTGGAACGCCATCACCGTGCGCGAGCCGGCCACGACGCGCGACCGGGTCTTCTTCTACGTCCGCGAAACCGACTTCACCACCGCCGCGTTCCGCGGCGCGCAGCCGCTGTTCATCCGCTCGCGCAACCTCAATGGCGAGCGCTCGCTGGCGCAGGAGATCAAGCTCTCCGCCAGCTATCTGCGCGATACGCTGCAGACCGACGCGATCGAGAACTGCTATCTGGCCGGCAACCACCTCGACGGCACGCTCTCCGCCACGATCGCCACGGAGTTCGAGGCGCCGGTGCGCACGCTGGCCCTTTCCGACGTCGCCCAGCAAACGCCGGCCGGCAGCGACGCGTATGAAGCAGAGCTGGCCGCCTGCACAGGAGTCTTCGCCGGGTGAAACCGATCCATCTCAATCTCGCCGCCAAGCCCTACCGCGACATGCGTCCGTACGTCGCGGTCATGGCCGTCGGCTGGCTGCTCGTGGCCATCATGGCCCTCAACAACGTCGACACCTGGTACCGCTACCAGCACGACACCAAGACGACGCGCGACGAGATCGCCGCGCTGGACCGCCAGACCGACATCGAGAAGAAGAAGCTGCAGGTCTCGGAGCAGCGCCTGCGCTCGGTCAACGTCAGGCTCATGACCGTGCAGACGCAGTACGTCAACACCGTCCTGGCCGAGCGGGCCTTCTCCTGGAGCGAGCTCCTCGACCGCCTCGAGCGCGTCCTTCCCGACGACGTCCGCCTCATCTCCATCACCCCGTCGTTCAACAAGAACGGGCTCGTGCACCTGAACCTCATCTGCGTCGGCAAGACCGGCAACAGCATGGTCGCGACCATCGACCGCCTCAACGCCGACCGGCATTTCATCCAGCCGTTCCCCGCCAACGAAGACAACGTCGGCAACGGATACAACTTCAACATCAGCGTCGACTTTCAGCCGTCGCTGTCGAGGGCCGTGGAATGATCTGGCGCGAGAAACGAATCCCGCTGGCCATCCTCGGCGTGTTCCTCGCCGCCAACGCGGTCTTTTTCTTCACCTATCGCGTGCAGTACGAGAACCGCCTGACCGGCCTGGAAGGCGACAAGCACGCCGCCGAGCAGCGCCTCGAGCAGGTGCGCATGCAGCGGCTGCGCGCCGAGCAGCAGTATGCCGCGTTCCGCAAGGCGCAGAGCGATCTGGCGGTGATTTACAACGAGCGGTGGGCGACGGTGCCGGAACGCTTCACGGCGCTCATCAATGAAGTGAAGCGCCTGGAGACGGCCAGCCAATTGATCGGCAAGAGCCACGGCTTCACGAAATCGGAGAAAGACTCCCGGGCCGCTCCCGGCCTGGGCACCGACGTCGTCACCATCAGCTTCAGCGTCCAGGGGACGTACAGCCAGGTGCGGCGCCTCATCAACCTGCTCGAGCTCTCCGATCAATTCGTGATCATCGACGGCGTCAGCCTGAGCGGCGGCGGCGGCGACGGCGGCTCGATCATCGCCGGCCCGAACGCCCCGCAGGGAGCGCCGCCGCCGAACGTACCCTCGAACGGACCATTGACGCTGAGCTTGCGGTTGAAGACCATCTTCCGCGCGCAGGCCCCTCCGGCGGGTAAGCCGAATCAACAGTTGTGATGGATTGGATGAACTGGAAGACTTGGACCATCATCGGGCTGGCGATTGTCGCGATCTTCGCCATCTACACCTTCGCGGCAACGAACCGGCCGGCGGACGCGCCGGTGCCGGCCGCGCCGCGCCCGGTCCAGCGCGTGGCCGGTAAGACGCCGCCTCTCCCGGTCATGGCCCCCGGCATCGGCGTGATCCACACCGAATGGCTGGAGATGCAGAGCGGCAGCTATCAGAGCAAGCGGAACCTCTTCTCATACGTGGAGCCGCCTCCTCCGCCGCCTCCGCCACCGGTCAAGCCGCCCCCGCCGCCGCCCGACCGCGACAAGGACGGGGTGCCCGACTTCCGCGACAACTGTCCGGACGTCGCCAACCCCGATCAGAGAGACATCGACGAGAACGGGCAGGGCGACGCCTGCCAGCAGGGGACGATCATTCCGAAGCCGCCTCCCCCGCCGCCGCCGCCGCAGCCGCCGGCGTTCACGTACAAGTACATCGGCACATTCGGCAGCGCCGCGAATCCGATCGCCACGTTCTCCGGAAACGGTGAGATCATCAACGTCCGCGTCGGCGAGACCATCGACGGGAAGTTCATCCTGAAGAACATCGGGATCGAGTCCGTCGACATCGGCTTCGTCGGATTCCCGCCGAACCAGACCACGCGCGTTCCCCTCGGGCAATAGGTTGCATCTTGGGCCACGGAAATTCAGAACGTGAAGAACGCTCGTGACGTTTCCCGAGCCCACGCGTCAGAAACAGCGAGAGAAATGAACCGACTACGAATCGCCATCATCGCCATCGCCATGCCCCTCGTCGCAGGCTCCTGCGCGGTCTACAACGCCCAGCAGCGCGCGCACCAGGCGGAGCAGATGAAGAACTGGGACGAAGCCGTCGTGCAGTACCAGAAGGCCCTCGAGCTCAATCCCGAAAGCCTCCGTCTGAGGATCGATCTGCAGCGCGCCAAGCTGGAAGCGTCGCGCGTCCACTTCGAGAAAGGCAAATCGCTGCGCGCCGCGGCCGACGCCGCGACCGGCGACGAGCAGGTGCGCCTGGCGCAGCTCGCCGCCACGGAGCTCCAGCTCACCGTGAAGCTCGATCCGACCAACCAGTACGCGGCTGTGGAGATGTCGAAGGTCGTGCGCATCGTCACCGACGCCCAGCGCAACCTCGACAGGAACTCCATCGCCGAGATCAAGAAGCGCGCGATCGGCAAGGCCCAGCCGCCGGTGCTGAACCCGGCCTCGAACCAGCCGATCTCGCTCTCCTTCCCGCACGAGACGCCGGTCAAGGACATCTACAAGGCCTTGGGCAACGCCTACGGCATCAACATCCTCTTCGATCAGGCCGTGAAGAACGACCCGATCGCCATCGAGCTCAAGGACGTCACCGCGCAGCAGGCGCTCGAGCGCCTGATGCAGGCCGCCAATCACTTCTACAAAGCGCTCGACGAGCACACCATCATCGTCGTTCCCGACAACCCCCAGGCCCGCCGCGACTACGAGGACCTGGTCATCCGCACGTTCTACCTGTCGAACGGCGACGCCGAGCAGGTCACAAACGTGGTCCGCACCATGCTCGAGGCGCGCAATGTCTTCCCGCTGAAGGCGCTCAACGCCATCACCATCCGCGACACGGCCGACAAGGTGCGCATCGCCGAGAAGATCATCGAGGCCAACGACAAGGCCAAGGCCGAGGTGGTGGTCGACGTGGAGCTTCTCCAGCTCGACGCCGATAAGACGCAGGCCATCGGGGCGTATCTCCAAGCCACGGGAACGAACGCCAGCGGCATTCTCTCCGCCTCGCCGACGTCAACCGACAGCGCGCACACGCCGCTGCCGGTGAACATCAACACCGTCCGCAACCTCAAGAGCGGCGACTGGACGTTCATCCTGCCGAGCGTCGGCTACGCGTTCCTCAAGTCGGTGGGCGAGTCGCAGACGCTGGCCAATCCGGAGCTGCGTATTTCCGAAGGGGAGAAGGCCACGCTGCACATCGGCCAGCGCGTCCCGGTGCCGGTGTCGACGTTCAACTCCATCGGCGTCGGCACGACCGCGGCCGGCGCGGTCTCGCCGGTCACGTCGTACCAGTACCAGGACGTCGGCATCAAGGTCGCGGTCGAGCCGCGCGTGCACCACAACCGCGAGGTCACCCTCAAGCTCACCGTCGAAGTCTCGGACCTCGGTCCGGACAAGGACGTGGCCGGGCAGAAGCTGCCGTCGTTCGTCACCCGCACGATCGAGGACACGATCCGCCTCAAGGACGGCGAGACGAATGTGCTGGCCGGCCTGATCCAGCAGACCGACCAGAACTCCGACGCCAAGACGCCGTTTCTCGGCGACATCCCGGTGCTCGGCCGCCTGTTCACGCAGAACACCCAGTCGCGCCGGCGCACCGACGTCATGCTCACCATGACCCCGCACATCATCCGCATCCCCGACATTACCGAAGAGGACCTCGCGCCGATGTGGGTGGGCACGCAGAACAACATCACCTTCCGCGGCGTCTCTCCGCGCATCGAGTCGCAGACGTCGATCGATCCGTTCACGCCGCGCGCGACCGGGCAGTTCGAGACCGACGTCGCCACCGACGGCCGCGCGCCGGCGACGACTACGGCGCCCGCGCCGCCGCAGGGCTCCGCGCCGAACAACGTGTTCAAGCCACAGCCGCAGAGCAGCAATGACCTCCCCGGCCCATCGACGAAGGAGCTGATGGCCACCGCCGCGGCGACGCCGCAGGTGGCCGCCGTGCCGCGCATCGCCGCGCAGCCGGCAAAGATCGCGCTCAAGCCGGGCGAGGAGAAGATCTGGCCGCTCGTGGCCATGGACGTCGAAGGGCTGAAGACGAATCAGCTCATGCTGCACTACGACCCGCAGGCGATGCAGGTCGACGACGTCTCGTTCGGGCCGGCCATGAAATTCGACCCGCAGAAGCCGCCCGTCGTCACGATCGACGCGCGAAACGGCAGCATCCGCATCGTCTCGTCCGACGGCCTGCCGCTGACCTTCGCCGGCGGCGGCGACCTCGCCGCGCTGCGCGTCCGCGGCGGCATGACCGGCGATACGTATCTGGTCATCGACACGCCGGGCCTCAAGAACGGCCGCGGCGAGACGGTGGCGTCGACGGTCTCGGGAGGCCAGGTCAAGGTCCAATGAAGCAGCGTGGGTTCACCGTCGCCGAGCTGATCACGGTCGTGGCGATCGTCGGCATCCTCGCCACCGTGGCCCTTCCCGTGCTCACGTTCGGGATCCGGCGGCAGAAGGAGATCGAGCTGCGCGAGCGGCTGCGGAGGATCACCGAGGCGGTGGACCGGTATCACGAGCTGCGCATGCTGCCGCCGCCGAACGGCATCAAGGAGCCGCCCACGGTCGGCCAGCGCGAATGGCCGAAGGACCTGGAATCGCTGACGAAGCCGATCGAGCTCGGCAGCGGCAAGGTGGTGCGCCTGCTGCGCGAGCGCGACCTCATCGACCCGATGACCGGCAAGAACGAATGGAAGATCCTGAGCGACAACGACGATCCCGACTCCTCGGGCATCGGCACGCCGGACAACGTGTTCGAAGTGCACTCCACGTCGACGGCGCTGTCGCTGGACGGCAAGACCCACTACAACGAATGGTGACCGGCGTGAAAACCCAAAAAGGCTTTACCCTCGTGGAACTGATCGTGGTCATCACGATCATCGGCATCCTCGCCGGCGTCGCCATCTCCAACGTGAAGTGGGCGCAGCAGCGCGCGCGCGAGTCGGCGCTGCGCCACGATCTCTTCGAGATGCGCAAGGCCATCGACGACTACTACGCCGACAAGCAGAAGTATCCGGACAGCCTGGAGACGCTCAAGTCGGAGCGCTACCTGCGCAACATCCCGAAGGACCCGTTCACGAAGCAGCCGGACTGGGAGGAAGTGCAGGCCCAGCCCGATCCGACCGGCACCGGCACGCCCGACCCGAATGCGATGCCGGTCGATCCGACCGCGCTCGGCACGAGCGGCCAGCCCGGCATCGCCGACGTGAAGAGCAAGGCCCAAGGGAACGGACTCGATGGAACGCCGTACAACACGTGGTAGGGCACAGGTCACAGGTCACAGGTCACAGGTACCTGTCACCCGTCACCTGAGACCTGTCACCTCGGGCGAGCGCGGCTTCACGCTCGCCGCGCTGATCGTCATCCTGACGATCATGATGATCTTCGTCGCCTACACCGTGCCGCGGCAGTGGTCGACGGTGATGCAGCGCGAGCGCGAAAAACAGACGATCTTCGTCATGCGCCAGTACGCGCGCGCGATCTACAACTTCCAGAAGAAGAACAACACGTACCCCGTCTCCATGGAGCAGCTCGCCAAAGCGCGACAGCCGCGCTGGCTGCGCGGCAACGGCGAAGGAATCCCCGACCCGATGACCGGGGAGATGGATTGGCTCCTCGTCCCCGCCGCCGCGGCCGGCCTGCAGGGCGGCGGCGGCGGCGTACGCCCCCCCAACCAGACGGGCACGCAGGGCCAGCAGCCGCCGACCGCCATCCCCGCCCTCCCGATGAAGGACTACGCCGGCGGCCCCTTCATCGGCGTCCGCCCGCCCAAGACCGGCAAGAGCCTCCTCTCGCTCAACGGCGCCGACCAGTACGAGCAGTGGACGTTCACGGCCGTGGAGCTGAAGGCGGAGATCGATGCGCGGGCGGTGGCGGCGGCGACGATCTATCGGTAGGTTCTTGAGTTCTTGGTTCTTGGTTCTTAGTTCTTAGTTTGAGGTGTCGTTGCGATACTCTCGTCAAACCTAAGAACCAAGAACTAAGAACTAAGAACTAAGAACTAATGCTCAACCTCACCCGCCTCACCCTCCCCTCCGGTCTCACGGTCCTCATCGAGACCCTGCCGTACGTCCGCTCTGTGGCCCTCGGCTACTACTTGCGCAGCGGCTCGGCGGTGGAGACGGTGGAGCACGCGGGGGCGTCGCATTTTCTCGAGCACCTCGTCTTCAAGGGCACGGCCACGCGCTCGACGAGCGACATCGCGCGCGTCATCGACATCCTCGGCGGCGACGTCGACGCGTTCACCGGGAAGGAGTACACCTCGTTCTACGCGCACGTCCTCGATGAGCAGGTGAGCACGGCACTCGACCTCTTGACCGAGATCGTGGCCGCGCCGCGCTTCACCGCCGACGACGTCGAGTCGGAGCGCTCCGTCATCCTCGAAGAGATCAAGATGGTCGAGGACACGCCCGATGATCTCGTGCACGAGCTCTTCGTCACCGCGTTCTGGCCCGACCACCCCCTCGGCCGCCCCATCCTAGGCAGCGAAGAGACCGTGCAGAGCCTCGCGCGCGAGCAGATCGTCGCGCACTACGAGGAGACGTTCCACCCCTCGAACATGATCTTCTGCGCCTCGGGCAACGTGAAGCCGGACGAGATCGTCCGCTTCCTCGAGCGCGCCTTCCCGGTGGACGGCAAAGCGCCCGTCACGCGCACGTGGTCCGAGCCGAGTCCGAACCAGCACGTGATCCTGCGCGAGAAAAAGGAGCTCGAGCAGGTCCACCTCTGCCTCGGCTCGCGCGGCTTCCCGCAGCAGGTCGAGGAGCGCTACGGCGCCGCGCTCTTCAACGCCATCCTCGGCGGGGGAATGTCGTCGCGCCTCTTCCAGCGCATCCGCGAGAAGGAAGGCCTCGTCTACAGCGTCACCTCGTATCACAACGGGCACATGAACGGCGGCTACCAGGCCGTCTACGCCGCCTGCGCGCCGCGCAACCTGAAAAAAGTGCTGACCATGACGCTCGAGGAGATGCGCAACATCAAGACGACCGGCGCGACGGACGACGAGCTGCGCGCGGCGAAGCTGCACCTGAAAGGCTCGATCCTCCTCGCCCTCGAGTCGACCGTGAGCCGCATGTCCGGACTGGCGCGGCAGGAGTATTACTTCGGCCGCCAGTACAGCCCGGACGAGATCATCGAGCACATCGACGCCGTCAGCCTCGACGACATCCAGCGCGTCGCCGAGACGATCGTCGACGCGGAATCGCTGTCGTTGACGCTGCTCGGAAATCTGAAATCACCGGGGATATCGACCGAGGCACTGCGGGAAGCGATCGCCTAACGCAGTCCTGAGTCCTGCGTCCTGGGTCCTGAGTCCCCGCGCCACTCAGGACGCAGGACTCAGGACTCAGGACTAATCCTTCTTCGCCACGTCCGGCAACCCCCGCTTCGACACGTCGACGAAGGACACCGGAATTCCCTCCGAGACCCGGTGCTCCAGCTCCTCCGCGTCCCAGTTGCAGAGGCGGATGCAGCCGTGCGACGAGGCGTAGCCGATCGAGTCGGGGTCTTTCGTCCCGTGAATTCCGTAGTGAGGTTTGCTCAGCGCCATCCACACCCGCCCCACCGGCGAGTTCGGGCCGGGCTTGAGGTGCGCGTCGGGCTCCGTGTCCGGCACCTCGTGATAGAGCGTCGGGTCGTAGTGAAAATGCGGGTCGGGGACGACCTTCACCAGCTTCACCGTCTCGTCGGGCGACGGATCGTAGCCGGCGCCTACGGTCGTCGGCGCGCGGAAGACCACCTGCCCCGCGGCGTTGAAGCCGCTGAGCGAATTGCCCTCCAGGGAGATGACGATCTTGACCACGTCGTGCGTGTCCTGCGTCTGCGGCGGACGCACGTTCGGCACGTAGATCGTGTCGCCTTCCTTGAGCTGCGAGAACTTCACGCCGGGGTTCAGCACCTCCAGGAAGTCCTCGGTGGCGTGGAACTTCTCCGACAACTCCTCGCGCAGCGACTCGTAGCACATGCACTTCAGGTTCTGCTGCTCATACACGTCCTCGGGGATCGACACGAACGGCCCGGCCGTGTCGTCGGCGGTGATGCGGTAGGGCACGACCGCCGGCGCGCCGTCCGCGCCGCGCGCGAGGGAACGGAACGTCGCCTCGTCGACGTCGCCCGTCGCCGGCAACCCATGCGTCCGCTGCCACCACCAGACGCTGATCGCGGAGTTGCGTCCCCAGCGCCCGTCGATCGAGCCGACCGAGAAGTGGTTGCGGTCGAGATACACCTGCGCTTTCAGCACCGAGGGGCCGCGGACGTCGCCGGTGATCGGGACGTTCACCGGCGCGGCGTTGATCGCATTCGCGTCCAGACCCTTGAACTTCTCCTTCTGCCCGCTGACGAAATTGATCTTCGGCTCCGCCGCGGCCGCCGCCTGCTGCGCCGCGGCCTGCTGCGCGGCCGCCTCGGCGGCCTGCTGCGCGCGGAACGACTGCAGCTCGCGCCAGCGCTGGTCGAAGCGCTCCTTCTCGCGCTGCTGTTGATTGACGGCTTCCTTGCGGCCGAACGGCGCGCTCACGTCGTCGGCTGCGTCCGCCACCTTCTTGGCGACCTTCGTCGCCGTCTCGTGGACCTTCTCTTTTGCTGTCTCCCGGCTGCAGGCGGCCGCGACCAGGACCATCGTGGCTGCAATCAATCGCTTGCTCATAAGGCTTACCAAAGCAAACGGGAGGCCGGTACACTTCGGAAGGGAAATGATCACGTATCTGGAGGTTCGGAACCTGGCGATCGTGGACGAGCTCGCCATCGAGCCGGGTCCGGGCTTGAACGTCCTGACGGGCGAGACCGGCGCGGGGAAATCGCTGCTGATCGACTCGCTCGAATTCCTCCGCGGCGCGCGCGGCTCGACGGAGATGATCCGCGCCGGCGCCGACAAAATGTCCGCCGCCGCCGTCTTCCACCTACCGAAGGGAACGCTGCCCGAGCTCGCCGAGGAGGATGAAGTGATCGTCAGGCGCGAGATCGCGGCGAGCGGACGCGCGCGCGTCCTCGTCAACGGCTCCCCCATCACCGTGCGCGAGCTGAGCGCGGCCATGGACACGATCCTGGAGATCCACGGCCAGCACGACACGCAGGCGCGCGTGGCCGGGCAGAGCACGCGCGAGCTTCTCGACGAATTCGGCAATCACGACGTCGAGGCCACGCGCAGCGCGTACCGCGCGTGGCGCGAAGCCGCCGAGCAGCTCCGCGAGCTGAGCGATGCGCAGCGCGACCGCGCCCTTCGTCTCGATCTTCTGCGCTATCAGATCGACGAGATCTCGGCGGCGACGCTCGACCCGGCGGAAGAAGACGCTCTGCGCGCCGAGAAAGCCGTCCTGGCCCACGCGCGCGAGATCATCGAGGCCACTTCCGGCGCCTTCGCCCTCGTCGAGGAAGACGAGAACGCCGCCGTGGCCCAGCTCGCGCGGGCGCTGCACCTGGTGCAGCCGCTCGCCGACAAAGTCGCCGACCTCCGCCCGATCGCGAACGAGCTGCAGGACGTGCTCTATCGCCTGCAGGAGGCCGCGCGCACGCTCGCCTCGCTCAGCGAGTCGACGCGGCACGATCCAAAACGCCTCGACGAGGTCGAAGAGCGCCTGGTAGTCATCGAGCGCCTCGGAAAAAAATACGGCGGCTCGATCGAAGCCGTGCTCGCCCACCTCGGCGCGATCCAGGACGAGCACGACCGCCTGAGCGACTACGAGGCGAACCTCGACAAACTGCAGCGCGTCGAGCGCGATCGCCATGCCGCGTATCGCAAGGCTGCCGAGTCGCTGTCGGCGGCGCGGAAGAAATCAGCGCGCGCGTTCGAGAAATCGATTCAGAAGGAGTTGAACGACTTGGCGATGGAGCGGACGACGGTGAAGATCGCGGTAGACGACGCGAGCGAAGCGGAGGATGGCATCGACCGCGTCGACATTCTCATCGCCCCCAACCGCGGCGAGGAGCCGAAGCCGATGCAGCGCATCGCCTCGGGCGGCGAGCTCTCGCGCATTCAGCTTGCGATCGCGGCGGCCTTGTTCAAAGCGTCCGGCCGCAGCGCCGCGGCCACGCTCGTCTTCGACGAGATCGACGCCGGCATCGGCGGGCGCGTGGCCGAGGTCGTGGGGCGGAAGCTCGAGGAGCTCGCGGCGCGGAACCAAGTCGTCTGCGTCACCCACCTGCCGCAGATCGCCAGCTTCGGCGCCACGCACTTCGTCGTCTGGAAGGAAGACGCCGGCGGGCACACGCGCGCCCGCGTCCGCCGATTGGACGACGACGAGGAGCGGGTCAAGGAACTGGCGCGGATGCTCGGCGGCGAGTCCATCGCGCCCACCGCCGTGCTGCACGCACGCGAGTTGCTGGAGGCGTCGCGGCGATGATGAAGCGCTGGAAATCGACCGACGATCTGACGTTGCACGAAATCGCCGAGGTGCTGGCGCGCGGGGGCATCGTCGTGCTGCCGACCGACACCGTCTATGGCCTGCACGCCTCCGCGAACAACGTGCGCGCCGTCAACCGCGTCGCGGAGATCAAAGGGCGCGCCGCGGAGAAGCCGTTCATCGTCATCGCCGCCTCGATCGACGACGTCGAAGCCTTCGGCGCTGCCGTTCCGGACGTGCTGCACGACATCTGGCCCGCCCCGATGACTGCCATCCTCCGCCGCGGCGACGCCACCATCGCCGCGCGCGTGCCCGATCTCGACTGGTTGCGGACGTTGCTCGAGATCACCGGACCGCTGGCGTCGACCAGCGCCAATCGGAGCGGCGAACCGACAATAACGTCGCCTTCCGAGCTTGCGCGGGACTTGCAAGCCTCCATCGACGGCGTTCTCGACCTGGGGCGCCGCGAAGCCAAACCTTCTGCGATCGTGGACTTTACCGGCAGTACGCCGAAGATCACGAGAGAAGGCGATTTCGTCTTTACACAGAATTTGCGGAAAACGCTGCGGAAATCGCTGTGAAAAACGCAGAAAACCGCGTGCGAGCGTCGATTTCACCGATTTGCACAAATCTGTGAGCAAGATCGACTAACCTGCTGATCCCGCTCTGCTTAGGTCAAATTAGCCTCATCCGTTGCAGCGTCTCGTGTGCAGGTGCACAAGTTCTTTTTCACTTTCAACAGGCCACTTTGAAAATAGACTGCCCGCGCATGCGTTCCGTACGTATCGCGGCATGAAAACGGTCTCCCTGTCCATCTTCCTCATCATCGTCTTTGCAGCCGCGGCGGCAGCAGCGATCCCGAACGAACGGCCCATCACCCCACCCGCCTACGGCCCGGCGCCTGGCGGACGCAGCGTTGCGTCCGCTGCAAGCAGCGGACGAGAGTCATTGGTCGCTTGGAACGATGCCACGCGCAGCGCGATCTACGCCGCGCGCATCAGCGCGGACGCCAGCGTGCTCGACGATACGGGTATCCGCCTCGACCAAGGCCCTTCCACGGGCGTCGGGCCGTGGGTCTTCTGGGGAGGAACTGCATACGTCGTCTTTTGGACGAAGCTGTCGGGCCTGCACGCGGCGCGCATCGACGGCGACGGCACGATCGTCGAGCCGCCGCACGCGGTCTTCGGCAACAGACAGATTTCCGGCATGACCACGAACGGCACGCGCATCCTGGCCGCGTACGGCACTCGCCTGGCCATCTTCGACATGACCGGCAAGCTGCTCGAGTACGACGTGCCGTTGCCGAGCATCGACATCAACACGCAGTACGCCGTCCTCGCCTCGAACGGCCACGGCTTTCTCGGCGCATTCTGGTCGCCCGCCGGCGACTTCTACGCCGTCGCACTCGACGCGTTCGGCCATCCGGCCGGACTGCTGCAGTTGATCACGCACGGCGTGAACTTCCAGGTGCCGTCGGTCGCGTCGAACGGCAACGAATACCTCGTCGTCATGCGCGACGTGCCGGCCAATCCGCCGTCGTCGTTCCGCATTGCCGCGAACGGCACGTTCATCGACCGCCACACGCTCTCCGCCGCGGCCAGCGCCGCGTATGACGCGCTCGCCTGGAGCGGCACGGAGTACATCTACGCCTTCTTCGACTTCAACAGCGGCACGATCTCGGCGTTGCGGCTCGATCCGAGCGGCGACGACACGCGCGGCAGCGCGACGGTGCTGGCGAACGTCGCCGGCCCGCCGCGCATGATCGTGGCGGGTGACAGGCTGCTGCTGACGTGGCTCAGCAACGCGCAGATCAACGCGGAATTCGTGACGCCGGCGACGCTGGCGCACACGCCGCCGCTCCTCGTCTCCATGACCGCGACCCAGCAGCTCGAGCCGCGCGCCGCCTGGAGCGGCCACGTCTACCTCGTTCTCTGGCGGGAGGGAACGACGCTCTACGCCGCGCGGCTCGACGCCGACGGACGTACGCAGCAGCCGGGCGCGATCGAGCTGGCCATCGGCGCCCGCAACGCGAACGTCGTCTTCGACGGCGAGAACTTCGTCGTGGCCTGGCAGCAGACGACGAACGACACGCTCCGGCTGATGCGCATCGACGAGAACGGCGCGCTCCTCGACGGCGATGGCATCGCCGCCCTCAACTTCGCCTGCACCTACGACCTCGCGGCCGGCCGCTTCGCCACGATGATCGCCTTCGGCGACTGCGGCGGCCACCTGCAGGCGATGCGCTTCAACCATGCCCTGCAGCCGCTCGACGTGCCGCTGGCGATCACCCCGCAGAGCATGATCGGGACGAACCCGAGCGTGGCCTGGAGCGGCACGAAGTGGCTCGTGGCGTTCGAGGAGACCATCCCCCTTCCGGTCTATTTCGAAGTTCCGCCGGATCTCGCCTCGCGCGGCAACATCCGCGCGGTGCGGATCTCGCCGTCGATGACGCTGCAGGACACCGACCCGCTCCTCATCGCCACCTCGGACACCGATCTCGTCTCGCACCGCGCCCCGCACGCCGCGTCGAGCGGTGGCGACGATTTCCTCATCGCCTGGACGCGCGGCTTCTTCGTCGGCCCGCGCGAGGTCTGGGCGCACAAGCTCGGATCGTCATCATCGACGTACATCGCCGGGGGCGTGGCCACGAGCGCGCTCTGGACCGGCACCACCTACGCCATCGGGTTCATCTTCCCGGCAAGCGACGCTCTCGGCGTGACGCTGGGCGGCGCGTCGCCGTCATTCGTCAAGATCTCCGCGACGACCGACGCCGAGCCGTCGCTCGCGCTCGTCGCCGCGAACGGCCGTCTCAGCGGCGTCTACACGCGCGTGGCCACCGAGCCGCTCTACGGCGGCGTCTCGCGCCTCTTCATCCGCGACGCACGGCCGTTGCACGGGCGGGCGGCGGGGCACTGATGCGAATCGCCCTTGCGCTCGCCTTCGTTGCCACCGCCGCGGCGGCGGCCATCCCCAACGAGCGGCCGGTGACCGCGCCGCTCTACGGCGCTGCGCACGACAATCCCGGCCCGCCCGCGGTCGCAAGCGACGGCCACAACGCCCTCGTCGCCTGGCAGGCCTGGAGCCGCCACGCCATCTACGCCGCCCGCATCGCCGCCGACGGGACCCTGCTCGACCGCACCGGCATCGCCATCGCCAGGATTCCGCCGCGCAACGGCGGACGCGACGACACGATCGGGCCGTGGGTCTTCTACGCGGGCAACGCGTACGTGATCTTCTGGAATGAGGACGGCGTGCAGAGCGCGCGGCTCGACAGCGACGGCAAGTTTCTCGACCGGCCGCACCTCGCGCTCGGCAACGCGGCGATTACCAGCATCGCCACGAACGGGTCCTGCTTCGTCGCGTCGTACGGCGGCGGCCATGCGGCGGTGTTCGACCTCGCCGGCCGTCTGGTCGAGAGCGATATCGCTCTCCCCGGCGCCGACGGCAACGCCATCGCGCTCACGTCGAACGGCAGCGGCTTCGTGGCGACGTGGCCGACGATCATCCCGACCGCCAGCGCGTTGAACGTCCTGACCCTCGACGGCCGCGGTCACCCCGCCGGCCCCGCGCAACTCGTCGAGGTGCCGGTGACGACACAGTACGTGCAGGCGTCGAACGGCCACGACTACCTGGTGATCTTCCCGCGCCGCTACGACGGCGTCCGCTTCGCTCTGCATCTCTCCGCCGCCGGCAACGCGCTCGAAATGCGACAACTGCCGGTCACGCCATCGACCTACGACGACGCGCTGGTATGGACCGGATCGGCATACCTCTACACGTTCATCGGGACCAGCCTCACCAGCCGCAGCGGCTTGCGGCTGGACGCGGCCGGCGCGCCCGTCGACGCCGCGCCGGCGCAGGTCGCGGCCGGCATCGGGCTGAGGCACCGCACTGCGCTGGCCGGCGAAAACATCGTCATCGCCGGGACCTTCGAAGATGTTTCCGCGGTGCTCGTCTCGGCGTCGTCGCTGGCGCACACGGCGCCGCTACTGCTGTCCATCGCCTCCGACCAGCAGCGCATGCCCGCGATCGCCTTCAGCGGCCGCAACTACCTCGTGGTCTGGGCCGAGTCGCCGGAGCAGACGTGGGCGGTGCGCCTCGACCGCGACGGCAACGTCCTCGATCCCGGCGTTATCAAGCTGACGGAAAACGGCGGCTTCCCTCAGGTCGTATTCGACGGCAGGAACTTCGTGGTCGTCTGGTGGGGAAACGGCGGGAGCAACCTCGTGGCGATCGATCCCGACACCGGCGCACTGCGCTCCGGCGCACCGGGCGGCCGCGTCGCCCATCTCGCCACCGACGGCAACGTCACGATGCTGGTCTACGAAACCGGCGGCGCCATCGCCGCGTTGCGCTTCGATCACGAGCTGCGGCCGGTCGGAACGGCGCTGACCATCACACCCAAAACGATGGTCGCGGACAATCCGGCCGTGACGTGGAGCGGGAAGGAGTGGCTGGTCGCGTTCAACGAGCGCATCGCCGGACGAGTCAACGCGCGCGCCGTCCGCATCTCGCCGGCCATGACTCTGCTCGATACCGAGCCGATTCTCGTCGGTGAGGATGCAGCCATTCCCGTCGTCGCCTCCAGCGGCGACGACTTCCTCATCGCCTGGAGCGGCGGCGCGGCGTACGACATCTTCGCCCGCCACATGCTCCACGACGGCACCCTCGGACCCGAGATCGCCGTCGGCAGCGCACGCTTCTACCTCACCAATGCGATTTGGACGGGAACGAGCTACGCGATCGGATTCCCGTCGGACGGCCACGACGCGATCGGCGTGACGATCGGGAAGTTCGGCGTCAGCCGGCCCGGACCGGCGTTCCAGATCTCCGCGACGCCCGACGGCGAGGAGTGGAGCTGCGCGCTCGTGGCCGCGAACGGGCGCATCACCGGCGCGTATGAGCGGGAGGCCACCGAGCCTCTGTACGGCGGCGCCGATCGGGTCTTCGTCCGCGACGCCTCGCCGCTGCACGGCCGGGCGGCCAGGCACTGAGATAAAATCTCCGTCACTATGACCGCCACCGTCGAGCCGCAGGCAAAGCCTGCCCCAAGCAGTGAAACGTCGCTCCAGCGCCAGTTCGTCAACTTCATGTTCTTCAAGACCGACCGCGCCTTCCGGCGCGAGCCGGCCGAGCTGAAGGAGGAGGCGAAGAGGGAGCTCGTGGCCATCGTCAACCGTTACAACGGCCCGATGATGGTCCTCCCCTACTCCACCGTCGGCCTCAAGCCGAACACCGATTTCATGCTCTGGCGCATCACCTACGACCTCTCGCTCTTCCAGCAGATGGCCGCCGACATCAACAAGTCGATCCTCGGCAGGTGGCTCGACATTCCCGTGTCCTACCTCGCCATGACCAAGCACTCGCAGTACGTCGACGAGCACGTGCACGAGGGGCAGGAAGGGCGGCGCCTGCGCATCGTTCCGGGCAAGCGGCCGTACCTCTTCGTCTATCCGTTCGTGAAGACGCGCGACTGGTATCTCCTGCCGCAAGCGGAGCGCCAGCGCATCATGAACGAGCACATCGCCATCGGGCACAAGTACCCGCGCGTGAAGATCAACACGACCTACTCATTCGGCCTCGACGACCAGGACTTCGTCGTCGCCTTCGAGGCCGACCAGCCGGCGGAGTTTCTCGACCTCGTGCAGGAGCTGCGCGAGACGGAGTCGTCGAAGTACACGCTGCGCGACACGCCGATGTACACGTGCAAGCGAACGGCGATCGAGGAGATCGCCGAGTCACTCGGGTAACGCCGCGGCCGCGGCGCCGGTCGACACGAGCAGCGCGCCGCCGAGCGCCGCGAACGTCCACGCGTAGCCCCAGCGCTCGGCCATGATCCCGCCGATCAGGTTGCCGAACGGTGCGAAGGCGAAGAAGGCGAAGGTGTAGAGGCTGAGGACGCGCCCGCGCATGTCATCGGGGATGCGCTGCTGGATCGAGGTGTTGCAGAGCGCGACGGCGTAGACGCCGCTGCCGCCGCAGAGGAAGAGGATCGCGGCGACGAGCGCGACGACATGGATGAAGCCGACGACGATGAGGCCGGCCGCCAGCGTGGCCGTGCCGATGAGAATCCCGCGCAGCATCGCCTTGGGCGGCGGCGTGTGGAACGCCACGCCGAGCGAGCCGCAGAGCGCCCCCGCCCCGAAGCCGCCCATCAGCACCGCGAGGCCGTGCGCGTCGTTGTGGCCATAGAGCGCGCGCGCCACCATCGGCATCAGCGCGATGTAGGCGTAGCCGAAGAGACTCGCCGCGGCCACGACGCCGAGGACCACCACGATGACGCGCTGCGCGCGGACGTAGCGGAGCCCTTCGCCGAGGCGGGTGACGATCGCGCCGCTGCCGGACGGGGGCGGCTGCTGGCGCTTCTTGATCCGGCCGAGAATGAAGATCAGCGGCAGAAACGAAATGGCGTTGAAGAAGAAGCACCAGAACGTCCCCCACGCCGCCAGCGTCACACCGGCCACGAGCGGCCCGAGCGCGCGGGAGAGGTTGAACTGCATCGAGTTCATGGCGATGGCGTTCGGCAGCCGCGCGCGGTCGTCGAGGAGGTCGACGACCATGGCCTGCCACGCCGGCGCGGAGAAGGAAATCGCCACGCCGACGGCAAACGAGGCGGCAATGATCTGCCAGACGCCGATCTGCTTCGTGTAGATCGCGACGGCCAGAAACAGCGCCGAGAGCGCCTGCGCCCACTGCGACGCCGCCACGACGCGGCGGCGGTCGAAGTGATCCGCCACCACGCCGCCCGGCAGCATCAGGAAGAGCGTGGGGATGGAGTTCGCGAAGCCGACGAACCCGAGGAGGAAGGGAGAGTCGGTAAGGCGATAGACGAGCCACCCCTGCGCCACGACCTGCATCCACGAACCGAGGTTCGAGATGAATTGGGTGATCCAGAAGCGGCGGTAGTCGCGTTCGGCGAAGGCGGAAAACAAGTTCTTAGTTCTTGGTTGTTGGTTCTTAGTTTAGGTTCTTAGGTTCTTAGGTTCTTGAGTTCTTAAGAGGGCCGCGCGGTCGGCACGGCCCCCAAACTAAGAACCAAGAACTAAGAACCAAGAACCAAGAACTAACTACCTCCGCCGCGGCACATCCACCCTCCCCCGCACCCGCTCGTAGCTCACATGTCCGCTCCCCTTGCTCTCGACGGTGAAGTCGCCGCCGACGTCGTCGACGTCGACCGAGCCGGAGCCGTCGTTGAGCGTCACGCTGCCGCTCACGCGGCGCACGTCGATGCTGCCCGAGCCGTCGCGGATGCGTACGTTGCCGGTCACGTCCTCGATCGTCATCGCGCCGGAGCCGTCGTTCACGGAGAGATTGCCGTTCACGTGGCGGATCGTCAGCTCGCCGCTGCCGTCTTCGACGTCGAGCTGCCCGGTGTTTTCGATCGTCAGCTCGCCCGAGCCGTCGACCACGTCGACCTGCACGTTGACCGGCAGCGCCACCTCGAAGTCGAGCCGCCGCTCGCCCCACCACGACCCCGAGATGTCCGGCACGTCGGCCTCGATGCGGATCTCGTTGCCGTTGCGCGTGGCCCGGATCTGAATGTCGTCGAGGTCACCGCGGTTCGACGCGCAGGCCGTGCCGGTGGCGCGGACCTCGTGCGCGCCGGCGCGGCCGACCACCTTCAATGATCCGGCGCGGCCAATGACGGTCACGCGCGTGGCCCCGGCCGCGGGAAGCGCGGCGGAGCGCGGCGCGGTGTTCGCGCAGTCGCCCCAGGAGGCCAGGAGCGGCGCGGCGGCGAAGGAAAGTGCAAGAAAAATCTTCGTTCGCATGGAACCTTATACGCCCGCCGAAGCCCGAGGTTAATTGTTTCCAAAATAGTGGGTAGGGAACTCCGCCGCTACATCACTCCTTCGATAAGCAGCGCACTCTCTGACCCCGCATCGGGAGACGAAATGCAATCGACGGCGTACCCACCACGCGATTCGTGTCGGCATCAAACCGGGCAGAGGCCGCGTCGGCCTCTGCTCGTCGCAGGTCCAACTCTCTCTCATACAACACGTTAAGGAGGATGCAATCTATGAAACCCAAATTCCTCGGATGTACCCTGGCGTTGCTCGTCGCCGGGGCGGCCTTCGCTCAGGAGTGGCCGCAGTGGGCCCTCAACGCCCAGCACACCGGCCAGGCTTCGGTCGTCGGTCAGAACCTGAACCGCAACATCGTCAACATCGTTTACGACCCCCTCGTCCCGCAGGAGATGGCCCAGGCCGAAGAGTTCTTCGGCGAAGAAGACCTCCTCGCCCACTTCCAGGCGCCGCTCGTCGACGGCAACGACGTCTACATGATGTTCAAGGCGGGCACGTTCGACATCACCGACTACTCGACCCAGACGTGGGGAGAGACGAAGTACACGTGGAGCGGCGACAACCTGAACGTCGCTTGGCAGTTCACCACCGACTGGAAGGCCCCCGGCAACGGCAACGACTTCTGGGAGCCGGTCTTCCACCCCGCGCTGGCCAACGGCTCGCTCTACGTTCCGGGCGCCGGCGGCACGATCTTCCGCGTGAACAAGGCCACCGGCGTCGGCACGCGCATCAACCCGTTCGGCAACATCAACAGCAGGACGTACACGGCCAGCCCGCTGACGGTTGATGCGAACGGCAACATCCTCTACAACGTCATCCGGCTCGGCGGCGGCAACGACTTCTACGCGCAGGACGTCGTCGACTCCTGGCTCGTCCGCGTCTCGCCGAGCAATGGCATCCAGATGGTGAGCTACTCGACCCTCACCGTCGGGGCGCCGAGCGGCAAGTCGCAGTGCTCGAACGCCTTCTCCGACCCCGCCACGCTGCCGTGGCCGCCCTCGCCGACCGCGGTCGCGCCGACGATCCAGTGCGGCACGCAGCGCCCGGGCCTCAACATCGCTCCGGCCGTCGCGCCGGACGGCACGATCTACGTCGCCACGCGCGCGCACTTCCTGAGCCGTGAGACGTGGCTTGTGGCCATCAACTCCAACCTGACGCAGAAGTGGATTCGCTCGCTGCGCGACCGCTTCAACGACGGCTGCGGCGTTCCGCACTCGGCCGGCGGCCAGCTCCCGCCGAACGGCGCGCCGGGCGGCTGCCGCGCCGGATCGCTTCTCGGCGTCGACCCGGCCACCAACCGCCCCGGCGGCGGCCGCATCCTCGACGACTCCTCGGCCACGGCCGTCGTCGCCCCCGACGGCTCGATCCTCTTCGGCGCCTACACGCGCTACAACTACGCGCAGGGGCACCTCATGCACTTCGCCGCGAACGGCGACTACCTCGGCGCGTACCTCTTCGGCTGGGACGTCACCCCGGGCATCTACTCGCACGGCGGGACGTACTCGATCGTCACGAAGGACAACCACTACGGCGAAGTCGGCTCGTACTGCAACGACGAGACGTTCTGTCCGTCCGACCGCAACGCCGCCGACCCGACGTATCCCGAGGCGTACTTCGTCACGCAGCTCAACCACAACATGAACAAGGAGTGGTCGTACCAGAACACGAACACGCTGAGCTGCTCGCGCGACGCGAACGGCAACGTCACTTGCCAGTCGACGAATCCGTTCGGCTTCGAGTGGTGCGTGAACGCGTTCGGCGTCGACGCCCTCGGCAACGTCTACGCCAACAGCGAGGACGGCAATCTCTTCAAGATTCCGCAGGGCGGCACCGGCGTCACGCGGATCTTCCAGCAGCTCGCCCTCGGCGCGGCGTACACGCCGACGTCCATGGGGAGCGACGGCAAGATCTACTCGCAGAACGCCGGACATCTCTTCGTCGCGGGGAACTGACGGCATGCGGATGCGGAAAGCAGCCCTTCCGCTCTCTCTCGCGGTGGCGGCCATCATGGCCGCCACCGCAGTCACCGGCGAACGGCCGACCGCGTTCGGCGATCCAATCCCCGGCCTGACGCCCGCGCAGCTCGAGCGCTTCGACGAAGGGTTGGATGACTTCGCCGAGGTCGAGAGCGTTGCCGACGGATTGGGGCCGGTGTTCAACGGCCGCTCCTGCGCGGAGTGCCACAGCGTCCCCGCCGTCGGCGGCGGCAGCGAGCGCAACGTCACGCGCTTCGGCACGACCACGAACGGGCAGTTCGATCCGCTGGCGCAGTTCGGCGGGTCTCTGATCCAGGACCACGGCATCACCAAGGCCGACGGCGCCACGAAGGACTTCGCGGCCGAGGTCGTGCCGGCGCAGGCCACCATCGTCGCGCACCGGCGGACGCCGCCGCTCTTCGGCCTCGGCCTCGTCGACGCCGTTCCCGACGGCGACTTCGTCGCCCTCGCGGCGGCGGAGGCGCAGCGCCACGACGGCACCGCCGGCCGCGTCAACATGGTCTTCAATCCCGCCACCGGCACGACCACCGTCGGCAAGTTCGGGTGGAAGTCGCAGGTGCCGTCGCTCTTCGTCTTCTCCGGCGACGCGTATCTGAACGAGATGGGCATCACCAACCCGATGTTCCCGAACGAGAACTGCCCGAACGGCGACTGCAAGCTGTTGAAGTTCAATCCGCGCCCCGATCTCAATGACCTGGGCGACGGCGTGGCCAAGTTCAACGACTTCATGACCATGCTCGGCGCGCCCCCACGCGGGACCGAGACGGCGGACACGCAAGCGGGTGAGGTGGTGTTCGAGCAGCTCGGATGCGTGGCCTGCCACGTGGCGACGCTGCACACCGGCCACAGCGACATCGCCGCGCTCGACAACGTAGCGTTCCATCCCTACTCCGATTTCCTGATCCACGACATGGGACCCTTGGGCGACGGCATCGCCATGGCCCAGGCCACCGGCCGCGAATTCCGCACCGCACCGCTCTGGGGGCTGCGCGTGATCACGCGTTTCCTCCACGACGGCCGGGTCACGACGCTCGACGCCGCGATCCTCGCGCACGACGGGCAGGGCCGCGCCGCGCGCGACCGCTTCGCCGCGCTCGACGCCACGAGCAAAGCGAAGTTGATGGCCTTCCTCAATTCGCTCTGACGGAAAGGGGGCGGGCGCAATGCCCGCCCTCTTGCCTCACCGCGCCGCGCGGCGGCGGGCCTTCGTGTAAAGGTATGCCTGCGTCAGCGTCACCTTGAGATTCGGCGAGAGGACGACGGTCACGTGCGCGAGGCCGGGCGCGGCGGCGGGCGGCGTCACGACCACGATCTCGCTCTGAGTCACGCTCAGCACCGCCGCATCCTTGTCGCCGATCTTCACCGCCGCCTTCGGCGTGAAATTCGCGCCGCTGATCACCAGGCGCGTGCCGCCGGCGACGTCGCCGTTGTCGGGCGCGACGGCGGTGATGCGGAGCCTGGCCAGATGGAAGTCGATGCCGCTGGTCGTGTTCGGCGCGGAGACTTTCACGACTGCGCCGCCGTAGAGGTCGCACCCGTAGAAATCGGCGCACGGCGCCGCGCCATACGGCGCGACGAGGTATGGCGGCGGCCCCTCGGCGTAAAGGTGATAGTCGCCGCTCACGAGGCCGACCACGACATCAGGATTCTGGATCGTGTAGTTGCCCTGCGCGTCGGTCCGCGTGTCGAAAGAGCTGAACGAGCCGCGCGCGCTGACGTAGATGTTCGCCAGGCCGGCGCCCGTAGCGTCGTCGACGACGCGCCCGGTGATCCTGCCGGTGAATTTCTTCGGTTGCAGGTGAAAGTCGATGCCGGACGTCTCGCCGCCGTCGGGCGCCGACACGGTCTCGCTGCCGTTCGGGTCGCAGGCCGCGGCGCAGTCGTGATCGCGGTAGACCTGTCCGGCGTACTGCAGCGACCCCCATGGATTGACGTAGACGTAGTAGGGGCCGTCGCCGGCGCTGAAACGATAGCGGCCGTTCGAGTCCGTCGATGTAGCGCCGCCGGAGCTCGGGGACGACACCGACCGCAGGCTGACGGGCACGCTGGCGATGGGGGCGCCGGTGGCGGCGTTCGTCACCGTGCCGCTGATCACGCCGAGAGGAGGAAGGAAAATGTCGATGCCGGTCGTCGTTCCGGCGGCGATCTCCGTCGCACCGGGCGGTTTGGCGCACGTCGAGCCGCACGTGTAGCGGATGTTCGGATAGGCAATCGAGTGATAGCCGCTCGATCCGGCGATGATGAAGAACGACGCCGCGCGGCTGAGGACTTCGACCTTATACCCGGTGCTTCCGTTGGAGCCTCCACCGAGGTACCGGCCGGCAGCGGCGTCGTAGAGGCTGACACTCGCGCCGAAGTCGAACGACTTTCCCGTCGCGGCGTCGAGCACGCGGCCGGTAACGGTCGTCCTTCGCGAGCGCAGTTGCATGTCGGCAACGACAGTCTTCCCCGCCGTCAGCACGATCGCCTTCGCCGCCGCGACAGCCTCCGCGCTGCAGGGGTTGTTCGGGCAATCGACGTTCGGGTGAAGCTCGTCGATGGCGTGGAGGTAATACGTCCCGGCGGGAATGTCGAAGAAGGTGTAGCGGCCGTCGGCATCCGTGGTGGCCGGCCCGCCGTAGGCGCTGATGTAATAGCCGTTCGTGTCGCGCATCTGCACCGTTACGCCGGCGAACGGCGCGCCGGTGCTGTCGCGGACGATGCCGGTGATGCGTCCCTTCACCGGCGTCAGCTGCAGGTCGATGCCGGTCACGGCACCGTCGACGCCGACGTCGACGGGCGTTCCCGCCGATGGATTGCACTCGAAGGTCGGACACGGCGCGTTCGGATAGACCAGGCCGCCGAAGCCGCGCCCCCCGTCGGCGCGCACGTAATACGAGCCGGGCGCGAGGCGCGGCGACTTGTACGCGCCGTTCGCGTCGCTATACGCCGTCGCCGACGCCTGCGTGCCGCCGCTGCGGACGAAGCTCACCTGCACGCCGGCGGCCGGCCCGTTGGTCGAGGCGTCGCGCAGGGTGCCGGAGATCGTGCCGTACTCGTGAAGCGCGAAGTCGATCGACGGCGTATCCACCCCCGCCGTCACGGCGATGGGCGTGCCGCCGGCCCAGTCGCAGCCGGCTGTCGGGCAGTTCTTGTCGCGGTACAACTGATCGACCGTGGGCGCGCTCGAGACGTGCACGCCGTGCGCCTCGGCGAAGTAGCTGCCCGTCGGCAGCCCGCGCGAGACATAGCGCCCGTCGCTGAACACCGTCGCCTGGTCGAGGATCTGGCCGCTGCTGTTGCGCACCCATACCTGGGCGCCGAACAGCAACGGCTCGCCCGAGGCCGTGCGGACCGTGCCGGTGATCCTGCCGCCTTTGAGCAGGTTGAAATCGACGCCGGCGAGCTCCATGCCGGCCGTGACATTGAGCGTGCCGTCGTAGAGCTGCGCGACGTGTTGCCTGCTCGTGCCGACCGCCGTATACGCGCCGGGCGTGACGCCGTCGAAGTGGTAGACGCCGTCCGCGCCGCTGATGGCGAAGTCGCTGCATGAAGTCGCGCCGGGAACGCAGAGCACGACCGTCGCACTCTCGACCGCGCTCCCCGTGGCGGCGTCGCGCACGACGCCGCTGATCGAGCCGGCGGGAGCGTCGGGAGCAATGTTCGCCAGCAGCTTCGTCCCCTCGCCCGTGCCGTCGCTCATCCAGAGCTCGCGGCCCGCGGCAGACGTGGCGGGGAAGAGGAACCTCCCACCGAGCACCGCGCCGTCGCCGGGATCGCCGGAGAACACGCTTCTCGTGTCGTGACGCGGATCAATGTCTTTCACCAGCCCCACCGCGCCGCTGTCGACGTCGGCCGTCCACAGCTCCATACCCACCGCCGCGTCGACCGCCTTGAAGAAAACGCGGCTGCCGATGGCGCCGATGAATCCCCACGAATCGCCGCCGCACGGAATCGTTCCGACCTCGTGGATGCCGCCCGCCGTGCCGTCGCTCGTCCGGAGCCGGCACTGGTCAAAGTGGTCTCCGTCCGAAACGAACACGAGGCGCCCATCGTCGAGCGCCACCGAGTCGCGGATGACCGGAATCGCGCCGACCAGACGCGTCCCGGCGGCGGTGCCGTCGGTCTTCCAGAGGCCGTTCGTGCTCGTGAGATACGCTGCCTTCGCCGAGGAGTGGACCGGGAGCGCGAGATCGATGGCGGCCAGGCGCACCGTTCCGGCGGTGGTGCCGTCTGTCTTCCAGAGCGCGTTCTTCGTCACGAAAAACGCCGCGTCGCCGATGCGGAAATAGCCCCGCGGCACGACGCCGTCGCACGACACGCCCGGGCACTCGATGGAGCGCAGGGCCATGTGCGTGCCGGCGGACGTGCCGTCGGAGACCCAGAGCTGCTCGCCGACCGCGTCGTCCTTGGCGTTGAAATAGAGCTTGCCGTTCACACCGATGGGGAAGCCGGGCACGACGCGATAGCTGCCGGCGAGAACAAGGCTGGTGCCGTCCGTGGACCAGAGATCGACGAGCCCGTCGTAGCTCCGCTGCACCAGAATGAAGACGCGCGTATCGGCGCTGACGGACGTGACGTAGAAGCCGGCGCTGGTGTTGGGGTTGTTGACCGTGATCGTGCCGAGCTTCACGGCCGCACCGGCGCTCACGCCGCTCCGCCACACGGTGCCGTCGGCGGCGAGGTAGACGACGCGCTCGCCGATCGGCCCGATGATCGCCGGAAACACGAACGGCGTGCCGACGGCGATGTTGCTCGCCGGCCCGGTCCCACTGGCCGTGCCGTCGGTGCGCCAGAGCTGCAGGCCGTGCGTGCCGTCGTCGGCCAGGAACCAGACGTAGTCCCCGGCGCGGACGAGATCGCGCGGCGAGGAGCTCTTCCCCGAGATCAAGGCGTCGGGAATCGGCACGAGCCGCGGCGCGGCGAAGACGGCGGTGGAAACGGAGAGCAGGAACGCGCAGACGAGGGATCGCATGGAAAGAGGACCGTTGGACGCCGCGATTGTAGCCGATAGCATTTCGCCGATGGACTCCGTGGCCGCCTTTCTCCGCCCGCTCTACCAGGACCTCGACGGCGTCTCGCGCATGGACGAGGTCGAGCGGATCGCGGGACTTGCGCGCAGCCTCTATGTTTCAGACGATCGCGACTTCGAGTTATTGCTCTCCTTCCACCGCCTCGGCAATTGGTTGGACAAAGTCGGCAACCTGACCAGGACCGCGCTCGCCACCGGCATCAGCGAGGGGCAGCTCCATCGCGTCGCCGCCTCGATCCGCCGCCTCGCCGATCCGCAGAGCGACGCCGAATGCGCCGTCGCCGCGGCGACGATCATCGACGCCGCCGGCGTCCGCGGCCTTGCGGAGCGCCTCACCCGCGCGCGGCGCGAAGGGCTGACCATCGACGACGTCGCCCGCGCCGAGCTGCACGAGGTGGCCATTCCGGAATGGTTCCCGGCGGAGGCCCGGACAATGTTGATGGAGAGAGTGGAGGCGCGGCGGGCGGTGTGCGAAGCGATTATGTCCGAAGGACGCCCGCCCGCTCGAACACCTTCGCCTCGATGAAGAGCTTCACCAGCGACGCGTCGAGCAGCCCGTCGGTCATCTCCATCCTGAGAATGTCGAGCGCGCGCTCCGTCGGCACGGCACGCTTGTACGGACGGTCGCTCGCCGTCAGAGCGTCGTAGATGTCCGACACCGTCATCATGCGCGACTGGATCGGGATCTCCGCCGCCGTCAGCCGGCGCGGGTAGCCGCGGCCGTTGAGCTTCTCGTGGTGCGCGTAGGCGATGTTGGCCACGCTGGAGAGGTCCTTCGTCCAGGGGATCTTCTGCAGGAAGTTGTACGTGTGCGTGACGTGGCTCTCGATCTCGCTCCGCTCGCCGGCGTCGAGATTGCCCTTGCGGATCGAGAGAATGCGCACCTCTTCCTGGTTGATGAGCAGCCGCTTCTCGCCGCGGATGTCCTCGAACTCGCGCGAGGCCAGTTGCTGCAGGTACTGGAATTCCCCTTCGGGAAGCACGGTCGGCTCGTTCGACTGCGCCACGAACGCGAGGTCCTTGCGCAGCCGCCCCATCTCCTCCCCCACCTCGGCGTCGACGTGCGCGGCGAAGTCGTCATAGCCGTCGCGCCCGTATTGCAGCACGTACTCGAGCTTGCGCCGGTGCCCCTCCGCCTCGACCGCCTTCATGGCGAACTCGAAGCGCGCGCGGATCGTCTCGAGCTGCAGCGGATAGAGCTTCTTCTCTTTGACCAGCACCTGCTCGCGCACGCCGACCTTACCGAAGTCGTGCAAGAGAGACGCGTAGCGGATCTCGCGGATCTGATCGGCGCTGAAGTGCACGCCGCGGTATTCGCCGTCGTCGAGGAAGTCGACGACCTTCGCGAGCTCCACGGTGAGATCGGCGACGCGGAAGGAGTGGCCCGACGTCGTCGGATCGCGCTGTTCGATCGCGGTCACGGCGGCGGTGACGAAGCCCTCGAAGAGGCGCTCGATCGACTCGTAGAGAAGGTTGTTCTCGACGGCGACGGCGGCCTGCCCGGCGAGCGAGCGCATCAGCTCCACCATCTCCTTCTCGAACGGGATGACCTCCTGCGGCACCGTCTGCGCCGTCAGCTTCGCCAGCGCGCTGGGGCGCTTGCGGTTGATCAGCTGCAGCACGCCGATCACTTCGCCCGTGTGCGTTGTCATCGGGAAGACCAGCATCGAGCGCGTGAGGTAGCCGTTCTCCTCGTCGAACGACGTGTTGATCGAGTACTCGGCGGCGGGCGGCAGGCGGTAGGCGTCGTCGATCACCAGCGTCTCGCCCGTCATGGCCACGTAGCCGGCCAGCGACTTCTTCGTGATCGGGAGTACGCGCTCCTCGAAGTCGACGTCGACGGAGTCGTTCTGCGCCAGCTTCCAGCGCAACACCTTGCCGCCGCCCATGTCGTCGAGGAGGTAGAGCGACCCCGCGTCGGAGCGCGAGAGCTCGCGGGCCTTGCTCAGGATCTTCGTCACCAGCGTCGAGTGGTCGCGCTCGGTGGTGAGAGCGATGCCGACCTGGCTCACTTCGCGGAGCTGGCGCTGCAGCGTCTCCGCGCGGCACTTCTGATAGAGGAACTGATAGGCGTGCTTGAGCGCCTTCAAAAGCTCCGGCTGCGACGGGCTCTCCGGAAGGTCGAAGTAAGCGCTTTCATCGGTGAGCCACGACGGCTGTTCGCGCAGGCCCACGCCCACCACCGCGGTCTGCGCGTCGAGGACGCGCGGCGAGCGGCCGTCGAGGATGCTCGGGTCGACCAGGACGACGCGCAGCGCGCCGCCGTCGGCGCCGAGCGAGTCGAGGCTGTGCAGCGCCTGCGGCGCGATCGCCGCGGAGCGCAACGCGTCGGCGTAGCGCCCGATCGGAAACGACTCCGAATGGAAGAGCGTGAGCGGCTGCATGATCGATTTCTTCGGGCAACGAGGCGACGCCCGGCGATCTTCCAGCGACCGCCGAACCCGCTTACAATGCCCGCCGCAACGCGCAATTATCGCATCGATCGCGTCTGTTGCACTCCCAAGCAACCCGCGACGAAGGAGCCCTCTTGGCAGCCTACACGACCGAGACCATCACGCCGAAGTACCACGACGCGCTCGTGGCCTGGCAGAAGAAGAACTTCCCCGAGCTCGAGTTCCTCGAGCGGAACTGGTCCAAGCACTACAGCCAGACGCCGTTCGGCCTCTTCGCCAAGATCGGCAAGCTCAACTCCGACTCCATCCAGTTCGGCCGCATGGCCGGGCAGCCCCGCTTCGAGCACGCCGGCGACATGGTCGGCAACATGTTCTACACCGCGCGCGACGTCGTCCGCGCCCAGGCCTCGACGGAGCTCGGCTCGATCCAGCAGCACCGCCTCACGCTCGAAGAAGCGCCGACGGACCAGATGAAGATGGCCGTCCTGCGGATCATGGCCGAGGAGCTGCGGCACGCCTATCAGATGTTCTGGGTCCTCTCGCACGATGCCTCGTGGAAAAAGCCCGGCCACCCCGACGTCGCCCAGGAGACGATGGACGAGCTGTTGGCGATGGAGCTCGGCAACCACGTCCTCGACGCCTTCAACATCCCCTTCGCCAACTTTCTCGACAACGTCGTCTTCGCCACGGTCATCGACCTCGTCGGCAAGTACCAGTTGGAGATGCAGAAGGTCTTCTCCTACGCCCCGATGGCCCGCTCGATGGGGCCGATGCTCTCCGAGGAAGGCTTCCACATCGGCTCGGGCCGCGGCTTCCTGCGCGAGCTCGCCGTTGGTGCCACGACGCAGAGCGGCCGCTACTCGATCGACGACATCCAGAAGGCGCTCAACGTCTGGGTGCCGCGCGGCCTGGAGATGTTCGGCAACGAGCGCGGCGGCGAGACCGCCGTCGCCTTCGGCTTCAAGGACCGCAACAACGGCATGGCCCAGAGCGAGTACTACAACGAAGTGCGCGAGGTGCTGGAGCTGATCAACGTCGAGATCGCCAGGACGAAGGTCAAGGATCTGACCGCCGCCGACGCCCGCACGCTCGTGCGCGAGGTGCAGGATACCGGCGAGCGGCTCCAGAGCGTGGCGCCGGAGGACCTGCTCTTCGCCCCCGACGTGAAGTTCTTCCGCGCCCGCGGCCTCGAGGAGATTGTTTTCATGCCCTACGACGTCCGCGGCGAGCTGTTGACCGAGGACGGTAAGCCGATCACGGGCGAGCAGTACGTCGCCTACCTCCGCACCGTGCTCTCGCCGTCGTACCTGGAGAACCGGGAGTTCGGCAAGTACGAGGAGGCGCTGCTCGGGCGTGAGGCGCCGATGCCGGGGCGGAGCTACGGGTGGTGATTGTGAGTGCGGCGGCCATGCCGCCGCTCTGACAGCGCCGGCATGGCCGGCGCACTCCACATCCGTCACCGAATTGCAAAGGGCAACTTGCCTAACCCCCATGCTACCCTTCGCCGCGCATGCGGCGTCTCCTATTTCTCCTACTTCTATTATTGATATGCGCGTGCGGCAAGCTGAAGGAGCTGCCGACTGACCCTGGCGGCGGCACGGAGCCGATCGATCCCACCGCCACCTTCACCCGGGTCCAGAACGAGATCTTCACCCCCACCTGCGGCGCCATCGGCTGCCACGACACCCTAGGCCGTCAGGAGAACCTCATCCTCACCAGCGGCCGCGCCTACGCCAACACCGTCGGCGTCGCCAGCACGGAGATGCCGCAGCTCCTCCGCGTCACGCCGGGCGATCCGACGAATTCGTATCTCTACCGCAAGATCACCGGCGCCGGCATCACCGGCGACCGCATGCCGCAGGGCGGACCGTTCCTCAGCGACGCGCAGATCAAGCTGGTGCGGGACTGGATCCGCCGAGGAGCACCGAATGATTAGGTGGTTGGCCGTTGGCAGTTGGCTGTTGGCCGTTTCGGTTTTCGCCCAGACGAACTCATA
>DATDFB010000177.1:0-10370 GCA_036522835.1 Thermoanaerobaculia bacterium
CCGGCCCAACAGTCCGTCCGCGCCTCCGCGCTCACCACGCCCGTGCCGCGGCTCCGCTACGACCAGCTCTCCGCCCCCACCCCCGATACGCTCCCCCAGCACTCCGTCATCCTCACTGTCGAAGACGGGGACACGCTCGACTCGATCCTCGTGGCCGGCGGCCTCACCCGCGGCGAGAGCGCGATCCTCAACAACGAATTCGGCAAAGTCCTCGACCTCCGCCGCCTCCGGCCCGGCAACATCGTCCGCTTCCATCACGCCCCCGACGGCGGGATTGACAGCGTGGAGATGAAGGTGCTGGGCTGGGGAGAGATCGACGCGGTCCGCAACGACCGGGGCACCTTCGACATCAACCAGCGCCAAGTGCAGGTCACCGAGGTCGAGACCGCGGTGGCGGCGCGCATCGACTCGTCGCTGTACGAGGCGCTGCGCCTCGCCGGCGAGGGGCCGCAGCTCGTCCAGCAGCTCGTCGACGTCTTTCAGTGGGACATCGACTTCTTCGCCCTGCAGCGCGGCGACTCGTTCAGCGTGATCGTCAGGAAGCGCTTCGGCGGCAGCGACGTCCTCGGATACGGCCCCATTGTCGCCGCGCGCTTCACGCACAACGGGCAAACCTACGAGGCCTTCCGCCAGGAATCGGCCGACGGGGCCGGCTACTACGCGCGCAACGGCAGCCCGCTTCGCAAGCAGTTCCTCCGCGCGCCGCTGCAGTTCACCCGCATTACCTCCGGCTTCTCCAAGAGCCGCTTCCATCCGATCCTGCACGCCTTCCGGCCGCATCACGGCGTCGACTACGGCGCGCCGACCGGCACGCCGGTCATGACGACGGCCGACGGCGTGGTGGTCGAGGCGCGCTACAAAGGGGGCGAGGGGAACTTCGTCCGCATCCGCCACACGTCGCGCATCGAGACGTCGTACCTCCACCTCTCGCGCTTTGCCAAGGGCGTCCGCCCCGGCAAGAAGGTGACGCAGGGCGAGGTGATCGGCTACGTCGGCGCGACCGGCCTGGCCACGGGGCCGCACCTCGACTACCGCGTGTCCGACAACGGCACGTGGCTCAATCCGCTCAAATTGAAATCGATCACGCCCGACCCGCTGCGCGGCCCCTCGCTCGCGCAGTTCCGCGCGAGCGTCGGCCGCGTCTCGTCCAAGCTCGACACCGCGCCGATGCCGCAAGTCGCCGAGGTGAGCGCAAGGCGCCGGGCACTGTTCTAGCACCCAACGGATCCGACCCATGAAAAAGGTGATCGCTCGCGCGCCGGTGCGCGCGGACCTGGCCGGCGGTACTCTCGACCTCTGGCCCCTCTACCTCTTTCATCCCGGCGCGCGCACGGTCAACGTGGCCATCTCGTACTACGCCGAATCCGAGGTCAGCGAGACCGGCGACAACGGCATCGAGATCCATCTCAGCGACCAGCAGTACCAACAGCGCTACGAGTCGCTGCAGCAACTTGCCAGGGACCCGAAGGCCGCGCTGATCCACCGCGTGCTCGAGCACTTCCACCACATCAACGGCGTCCGCATCACGACGCGAACCGACGCACCGCGCGGTTCCGGCCTCGGGGGCTCCTCCGCGCTGACGATCACGCTCGTCCGCGCGCTCACGGAGATCGCCGGCGAGCCGATCGAGGGCGAGCGCCTCGTCGAGCTCGTGCGCGACCTGGAGACGCGCCTTCTCGCCGTCCCCGCCGGCATTCAGGACTACTACCCGCCGGTCTTCGGCGGCCTCGCCGCGCTGCACCTCAATCCCGGCGCGGTGATCCGCCACCCGATCTCGCTGCCGGTCGGCGAGCTCGCCGAGCACATGCTGCTGCACTACACCGGCATCGCCCACTTCTCCGGCACGAACAACTGGCAGCTCTACAAGAGCCACATCAGCGGGAAGAAGAAGGTGAAGCAGGGCTTCGACCGCATCGCCGAGAGCGCGGCGGAGATGGAGAAGGCGCTGGAGAACGGAAACATGGAAGCGGCCGGCGCCGCGCTCGCCCACGAGTGGCAGAACCGCAAGGCGCTGATCGAAGGAATCTCGACGCCGGAGATCGACGCGGCGATCGAGGCGGCGACGGACGCCGGCGCATGGGGCGGCAAGGTCTGCGGCGCGGGCGGCGGCGGATGCATCGTGTTTCTCGCGCCGCGCGAGCAGCGCGACGCCGTGCGCCGCGCGCTGGCGAAGATGCCGGGACGCGTGCTCGACGCGGTGCCGGTCGCGCACGGGCTCACCGTCGAGCGCAGCGACGATACGCCGCAGTCGGTGTTCGCGTTCGCGCGCGCCCGCCGGGCGCGCCACGGCGAGTCGCTCGAACAGCTCTGGGTCTACGGCGGCAACGGCGAGTACCGGCCGTATCTGCTCGCCGAGGCCATCGTGACGCACAGCGAGCCGCGCAGCGGCGCGCATCTGTCGATCTCGCGGTCGTACGTCGCGCCGATCAACCCGAGTGACGGCAGCGTGACGTGGACCAACGCCCGCCCGCTCGATCCCGAGCGCCTCGACATCCGCGCCGTCCCCGATCCGGCCCGCGGCACCGCCGCCAGCGTCTCGCCGGAGATGCTGACGCAGGAGGTCGCGCAGTCGGAGGAGACGTTCCGGCAGTTCCTGGCGTCGACGGAAAAGCTCCGCCTTTTCCATAACGCTCAGTTCGGGCTCTACTCCGAGCCGCACGAGTCGCATGAGGCGTTTCTGGCGCGCTGCCTCGAGGAAGCGCGGCGCCGCATCGACGACGAGGCCGAGCGCCTGGAGGGAACGTTCCGCCGCCGCCTCGACCAGGTGAAGGAGCGCTCCGAGCGCGACCAGCGCGAGATCGACAAGGACGACACGGTCCCGAAGGACATGGCGAACGAAGTGAGCCTGGCCTGGGGCCAGCGCCTTTACAACATCACCAGCGGCAAGCCCGCCGCCGTGGCCGACGCCTCGCAGTCCGTGCGCGAAGTCGACTACCTCGAGAAGATCGCCATGATCCAAAAATCATGGGACCGCGAGCTCGAGGCGATCCGCGAAGACCTCGAGGCGAAGGCGAACGAGATCGAGGAGATCGTGGTCTCGCCGGCGGGGAAGAACATCGAGATCACGCGCTACCTGATTTTGTGGGGCGCGGGATTGCTGTGAGGGCGACCGCTGTTCCCGTGCTAGCATCGCCACCCGTCGGGCAGTAGCGCAGCCTGGTAGCGTACCTGAATGGGGTTCAGGTGGTCGCGGGTTCAAATCCCGCCTGCCCGACCAAACCGAACCCATTTCCGCAAAACGACTTAGCCGTACCCTCTTCTCCCACCAAAAAACGCCTTTCGGCCCAAGTGTCTAATCGCGCGTCTAATTTGCGCCCCGAAGAGATCGTTTCGCGCCGTTTTGAAGACGACGATCCGCGGGATGGAGTCCTTGCATTCCATCCCGCGCATGGACCTGAAGAACCTCATCTCCGGACAGCCGCTCAGGGATGCATGGAAACCCGCTCTATTCGGGCCTCTCTGGTCGCACGAGTTGGAGGAGGCTCCCGACTGGTCTTTCCGCCTCGTTTGTGTTTTCGCTCTCGGCGCTGTTGAATTCCCTATTGAGAATCTCAAATTGTCTCCAGCCCTCCACCGTCACTGGCGCCTCCTCGAGTCGAACGAGACGTGCCAGCCGATCGCGTCGGTCAGCGGACAACTTTTCGGTCGCTGCGTAGAGTTGGAGCGTGTTTGTTGAAACGAGGCGTCTTAGCGGCACCAAGTGAAAATCGAGATCTGAGAAGATGGCCATCGTCACGCCGAGTGTCTGCGCCAACTTTGCGGCATGCGACCAAGTCGCGTCCATTTCCCCGGACTCATATCTACCCACCGTGGATGGTGAGAACTTGCAGAGCTTCGCGAGTTGCGCAACTTTCAAGCCGCGCAAGTCTCGAATTGCGGCAAGCCTTTGCCCGAAGTCGCTGCCCATCGACGCCCGGATCCGCATTACTTTCAATCTTTTCCGGCAGTTGCCTGTGCGAATACGCAAAAAGTATTTGCGTATTCGCAACCGACATGATACCTTGTTCCGGGCGACGTTCCAAACCTTTAGCTTGTGTCCGGAATGTCGAAGCGGTAGAACCGTCGCCCGCCCGTAGGAGGGTGACTGATGAATGCTGATGTTCGCTCAGCGAGTGACGTCGTCGCCGCGTTGATATTCCTCACAAACCAGGACTATCTCCTCGCAGATCCGCTCCGGCTGCATCGTGCCGTGAACGTCGCACGCTCGCGGTGCGATCTTCTCCAGCAATTTGGTTTTTCCCCGGTTGGCCCAGAAAGCATGTCGCGTTCTCTAGATGATGCATTAGCGTTGCTGAAGTTGTCCCGTGTGCTTCGGATGGAAAACACGGACTACGACAGATACATCATCGACCCTGCGGCCAAGCGCTACATCGAAACCGTCATTCTTCCGCAGTTTTCCGAGCAGGAACGAACAGCGCTTACGGGCGCCGCCGCGATCGTGCGCGAGGAGTGTGGGAGTCCCGCGTAGCTAATGTCGCCGGATCGGCTACGAATTGATATCGATGATTTCGTCGCGTCCCTTCTGGACTGCCACGAGATTCTGAGTCCAGGCGACAAGGTTTTTCACGATCCGATTTGGGGAACTCACCGTTTCCGTGGACACGAAGTCGCTCTCATTGATAGTCCTATCCTGCAGCGTCTTCGCCGCATCTACCAGACGGGCTACTCGTATCTCACCTATCCAAGCACTACTCAGACGCGTTTTGAACACAGTCTGGGTGCTTCAATCGTCGCGACTCGAACTCTTCAAGCGATCGAGAGCCGCCACCCCGGTCGCGTAGATCTTCACCCTATAACTGGCGACCTCGCCACGCTCCGATTCGCCGCTCTGCTCCATGACTGCGGCCACGGGTTTGGGTCCCATGCATCGGAGTCACTTTATCAATGGCACGCCGACCTTCTTGATGCCAAACGATCAACCGATGTTCTCCGGGAAGCAAAGCCCAGCGAAGTTCTCTCCTGGTTCATGATCACCAGCGAGCCTTTTCGGCGCTTCCTCGCCCTTATCAATAACGCCTATGGCACACATTTTGACGCGGCAATACTTGCGAATCTTATTCTGGGTATTCCCTTTGATAACCGACCGTACATCGCCGAGATCATTAATGGTCCCTTTGACGTTGATCGCGTCGATTACACCGTTCGCGACAGCGACTACTCCGGGGTGAAGGCTGGCATCGACCTCGAGCGTTTCTTCAACGATATTGATATCGCACTCTTGCAAGACGGCGCATTCCACTTAGTTCTGCGTTCAACCCATCCAATAGAGCAGCTACTTTTCGCGAAAGTTCATCTCTTTGTACGTGTGTACCGTCATCAAAAGGTCCTTGCAGCCGATGCCGCAGTTCAAAGCCTCGTGCCGATAGTTCAGGCGAACCAGACAACATTCCTAGGCGTGCGATTTGATAAAGTGAGCGATTACTTAAGAATCACCGACTTCGACATTCTGGGTGCGGAACTCCCACTCGCAGACACGCCTGTTAATGTACTCCTCACAAAAATAAGGCGGCGCCTTTTGCCAGTGCGCGCGATAGCTATAACGCAGCGAATGCTGAAATCTACTGGCATTGAACCCGTGCTCGTGCACCGTTTGACGCGCCTAAATGAACAGCAGGACGGCATCAAGAGTTTTCAGGACAGAGTGTGGCAGGCCATACCCGAACAGGTTCGCCCGAGTAGACACAGCATTCTGCCAGTTTTCCCTCTCCCGCCTCCCCTGCGTGAAGCTAGCCAGGTATACATCCTAAGGCGCGGCGAGTCGGAAGCGCGGACTCTCAACGAGATCTTCCGAATTGATGAATGGCTCGCAACATATACGGACTCACATTGGTGCGGATATGTGTTCGCCGACCGAAAAGACATCACGGAGGTTGCGGTCGCCACCCAGCGAGTACTTGCCAATGAAGGTATGGATATCGATTTAGCTACAGCGACTGCCTGTCAAAGGCCGCTGAGCCCGACGTCACTTCCCATCGCGCCAAGCACGTCTGTCGGAGCCCCGCTTACACCTGAGCCCGCGCACTCACGCATTGTCAGGCTTCCAGTACTGGAAGCTTTCGTCCAGGAGGAGACCTCCAACCTTGGAAGTTCGTTTAATAACCTCCATGCGGTTCTCATTCTGCATTTCTTATCAGATTTGCCCGCTCTGCTCGAACGGTTCGAGCGCTTGGGCCTCGACCCGCGGCTAACGTGCTTAGTACGTAAACCTTACCGCTACCCAACCGCCGAAGAGGTTCGTAA
The DNA here is from genome assembly GCA_036522835.1 of Thermoanaerobaculia bacterium. Taxonomy (GTDB): domain Bacteria; phylum Acidobacteriota; class Thermoanaerobaculia; order Gp7-AA8; family Gp7-AA8; genus DATDFB01. The sequence continues at coordinate 6,241 of DATDFB010000177.1, forward strand.
AATACTTAGCGATAAGGGTTACCGAGTGGAGGTATGCACCGCGTCCGAGTCAACGGAGGAGCCAGCGCGTCGTGCTCTGCTCGAATTGGGCGGCCGCCTACAGCCGGGCGAGCGATTCTTTGTCGTCGAGGACGGCGGCTACATCACTCCCATGCTGCACACTAATGAGTTTGCTGGGCTGAGGGAGCGTTGCGTAGGTGTCGTTGAACAAACGACGAAAGGGCTCCGTGCGATCGAAAACGTTTCTCCCCTCAAGTTGCCAGTAATTTCTGTGGCGGCCTCTAGACTTAAGCTCATGTTAGAAGCAGCGGACGTCGGCGACGCGCTGGGATTCACATTGGAAGGTTATTTTAGAAACGCCATACAGAAGCCACTTTCGGTAATCTCGACTCTCGTTGTCGGCTTCGGAGTGGTTGGCAGTAGGCTGGCTTTGTCCTTACAGCAAAGAGGCTCGACCGTCTCGATTTATGACCGCGACGTTTTTCGGCAGATTGAAGCGCGGGTTCAACGACCAGGCGGCTTTCGAGTTCTAGAGGCGCTCGATGATTTAAGCGGTTACGATTTGGTAGTGGGAACAACAGGCGGCACATCTATTCCAGCCCCCTCTCTCCTTACTGCTAGCGAAGGAACACTTTTCGCAAGTGGATCATCCGATAGACTAGAGATTGATCTTGCTGGCCTTTTGCAGCATGTCAAGGCGCCGTACGAGCAAAATATAGAGATTGACGGTCTGGTGACGTACTACACCTTGACGAGCGAACGCAGAATTGGCGTGCTGTGCGATGGTTACCCGATCAACTTCGTCATGGGCGACGGTATCTCCAAGGGCGTCATCGATCCTATTCTGGCCGAACTTGTCGCTGGTGCTTTGATGGTCTGCCGCCAAGCGCTGCCGGCGGGAATCCATGAACTCCCTCGGGATACCGAAGAGAGTTTATGGGAACTCTACAAGAGACTTACGGGCACGCGCAGCCATTAGGAGGCGACAGCCGCACGACTCACCGGGCCCAACGCATTCATAACTGAACGAAGAGCACCGTCCGCAGTCCGTCGCTGATCTCGGCGTAACCTGACTGTCGACCGTAGGAGAGGTCCAGCGCGCGATCAGCGGCAACCGGGGCAGCCCGGAGTGTTCTCATGCAACGAATTGAGCGCGGCGCTCTGGATTACGCGCGTCAACCCTATGTCGAACGTAAGGCCTTTCTGCAATACATCGCCGCTCGGACCCACTGTCGGAGGTCGTCTTCACGATAGAGGTTGCCGTCTAATCACGGGAGTACCGCCGACTTGCCCCAACTCACCGCGCGGCTAAGCGGCCCGAATGCCACGCACGACTTGACTGCATCTTCGCGGACGGTTATGTGTGAATGCGACAGTTCGCGCGTCTAACGCGCGTCTAATCCGCGCGGTTTCGCACATGTGCGGACAAGTCCAGACCGAGGTAAACTGCTCTTGAAAGGAGATATCCGCCGATGTCCCGAGACAAAGGCGGAGATGGGGTTCAGGTGGTCGGGGGTTCAAATCCCCCCTGCCCGACCAAATCACTCCCCAGTCAATCCACGCAACATCGTGAGCGCCTCCGCCGCCGAAGGGCCGACGAGCACGTGCACGCGGTCGGCGGTTGGTTGGGCGATGCCGCGTAGCCCGAGCGAAGCAATCGCGTCGGTGTCGACGGCCGTCGCATTTGCGACCCTCACCCGCAGCCGGCTCGTGGCGACGGCTTCGATCTCGCGCACGTTTTCGCGGCCTCCGAGCGCGGCGAGGAGGCCGGCGATGACCTCGGGCGCGATCGCCGACCGCGGAGCAGTTGCGCGTAGCTGAGCGCGGATCTCGTCCGCGACCTGATCGGCGATCGGGCCGAGGACGACCTGCAGCGCGTCGGACGACACCTTCACGACCGCGTGCGCGCCGAGGCCCTTCAGCGCGAGCTCGTCGATCGCGTCCGGACTGGCGACGATCAGGCGCAAACGCGTCGCGCAGGCGTCGACCGAGGCGAGATTTGCCGCGCCGCCCAGGGCCTCCACGAACGCGGCTCCGCGCGAGGCGACTGGGGCCACAGCAACGGGTGCGTCGACTTCGCGGCCCGGCGTCTGCAGGTTGAACGCGGTGATGCAGACGCGGAAGACCCCGTAGTAGACCGCGAAGTAAATCGCGCCGACAGGCAACAGCCAGAGCGGCCGCGTGGCCAGGTTGTAGTTGAGAACGTAGTCGAAGAGGCCGGCCGAGAAGCCGAAGCCGAGACGCACGCCGAGGAGGTCCATCACCACGAGAGCCAGTCCGGTGAGAAGCGCGTGCAGCCCGTAGAGCACCGGCGCCAGGAACATGAACGAGAACTCGATGGGCTCGGTGATTCCGGTGAGGAACGACGTCAGCGCCATTGACGCCAGTAGGCCGGCGACGGCCTTGCGGCGCTCCGGACGCGCCGCGCGGTACATGGCCAGGCAGGCGGCGGGCAGGCCGAACATCATCACGGGAAAAAAACCGGCCATGAACGCGCCGGCCGACGGATCGCCCTTGAAGAAGCGATTCAGATCGCCGGTCACGCCGTGGTACTCGCCGAGCAGTTGCCAGGCGACGTTGTTGAGAATGTGATGGAGTCCGGTGACGATCAGGATGCGGTTCAGCACTCCGTAAACGAACAGACCGAGCTCGCCGGAACGAACGACCGACTGACTGAGGGCGCTCATCCCGCCCTGAAGAAGGGGAAAGCCGTGGCCGAACAGAAACGCCATCGGCAACGCCGCCAGTCCGCTGGCGATCGGTACGAAGCGGCGTCCGCCGAAGAATCCAAGATAGCTCGGCAGCTGAATGCCGCTGTAACGGTTGTAGAGCAGCCCTGCGATCACGCCGGAGACGATTCCCGCGGGGACGCTCAGCCGGCTGAGCTGCAATTCGGAGTTGCCCTGAATGATGATCTTGGCCCCCTCGGTGGTGACGAGATAGCAGACCAGCGCGGCCAGTCCCGCCGCACCGTGATTCTCGCGAGCCAGACCGACGGCAACACCGACGGCGAAGAGCAGGCCGAGGTTCGAGAAGATGCCGCCGCCCGCCGCGGCCATGGGCGGGCCGATCGGCGCCAGCAGCGGCACGAGGTCGATCACGTCTTTCTGTCCGAGGCGGAGAAGAAGCGCCGCCACCGGCAGCACGGCGATCGGGAGCATCAGCGCCCGACCCAACTGCTGCGCACCCGTCAGCATCGTTTTCATCGGCTTCCTCCTGCACCTCGAGCGAGCGCGCGCACGGCAGCGGCAGATTGCGCTTCGAGCGCTCGCTCGGCGAGCGCGCGACAGTCGTCCATACGCACGGCGCTCAGGGTCGCCTTGATCTCGGGAATGACCGAAGGCACGGCCGAGAGCTCGTTGACGCCGAGTCCCACCAAGAGCGGCGCAGCGATCGGATCGGAAGCCAGTCCGCCGCAGAGTGCAACCGGGCGTCCGGCCGCGCGACCCGCCACGGCGGTGGCGCGGATCAGCCGCAACACGGCGGGGTGCAGCGCGTCGAGCTGCGCCGAGAGCTCCGCCTGGCCGCGGTCCATGGCCAGTGTGTATTGCGCGAGGTCGTTGCTGCCGATCGAGAGGAAGTCCGCAACTGCCGCGAGCTGCTCGGCCAGGAGCGCGGAGGCGGGCGTCTCGATCATCACGCCCAGCGATGGCGAGTCGCGGCCCAGCTCGTTCAGGATCCGCCGCACGCTCTCGACTTCGGCGACATCGGTGATCATCGGCAGAAGGATTCGGATTGCCGCCCGCGGCTCGACGTGCAGGATCGCGCGAAGTTGGTCGCGCAGCAGTTCCGGGTACGCCAAACTGGCGCGCACGCCGCGCACGCCGAGGGCGGGGTTCTCTTCGCGCGGGAGAGGGAGATAGCGCAGCGGCTTGTCGCTGCCGGCGTCGAGTGTCCGGATGACGACCGGGCGTCCGCCGAAGGCCGTCACGATGTTTTGGTACGCGTAGGCCTGTTGCTCGACGTCGGGCGCCGTGTCGCGATCGAGGAACAACAGCTCCGTCCGCAACAGCCCGCAGCCCTCGGCGCCCTGGTCGAGCGCTCCCGCGACCTCGGCGAGCGCCGCGACGTTGGCGAAGACTTCGATGCGCTCACCGCTGGCGAGGCGGCACTCGCCGTGCGCCGCGGCC
>DATDFB010000178.1:0-4203 GCA_036522835.1 Thermoanaerobaculia bacterium
CAACCGCTTCATCGGCATCGCCGCGGTCGTCCTCGTCGTCATCCTCCTCGTCGTCCTCCTGCGGCACCGCGCGGCAAACAATGCGAAACAAGCGCAGAGCGCCGCGGCGGGGGCGCGCGACCGCGCCGTTCCCGTCTCCGCTGTCCCCGTCGTCGCCCGCGACGTTCCGGTCTACCTCGACGGCCTCGGCAACGTCAACGCCTTGAACACCGTCACCGTCAAGACCCGCATCGACGGGCAGCTCCTCCGCTTCAACTTCCAGGAAGGGCAGACCGTGCGCGCCGGCGAGGAGCTCGCCCTCATCGATCCGCGCCCCTCGCAGGCCCAGCTCGCGCAGGCCGAGGCGGCGCGCTTCCGCGATGAGGCCTCCCTGCAGAACTCCCAGCGCGACCTCCAGCGCTACAACGATCTCTACAAGGCCGGCGTCATCCCCCAGCAGCAATACAACACCCAGCAGTCGCAGGTGAAAGTCAACGAGGGCACCCTGCAGGCCGACGCCGCGCAGATCCAGCAGGCCAAGCTCAACATCGACTACTGCCACATCAAGGCGCCCATCACGGGGCGCGTCGGCATCCGCAACGTCGATCCCGGCAACATGGTCCACGCCGCCGACGCCAACGGCCTCGTCGTCATCACGCAGATGCAGCCGATCGCGGCGCTCTTTACCTTGCCCGAGGATGACTTGTCGAAGATCAACGGACGGATGAACGGGCTGCCTGTCGAAGCGTGGAGCCGCGATAACACCGCGAAGTTGGCCACCGGGCGCCTCCTCACCATCGACAACCAGATCGATCCGAACACCGGCACCTTCCGCTGCAAAGCCGTCTTCGACAACGCCGACGGCGCCCTCTTCCCGAACCAATTCGTCAACGTCCGGCTGCAAGTCGACGTGCGGCGGCAGGCGCTGACCATCCCGTCGGCGGCCATCCAGCACGGCGCGCAGGGCACCTACGTCTACGTCGTCAAGCCCGACAAGACCGCCGACATGCGTCCCGTGCAGGTTGTCCTCAGCGAAGGAACCGCCTCCGTCGTCACCGGCGTCAACGAAGGCGAGCAAGTCGTCACCGACGGCGCCGACAAGCTCCAGCCGCACGGCAAGGTCGAAATCGGCGGAGGGGGCGGGGCGCAGGGCGGGGGGCGCAGAAGCGGCGGAGCGCACAAGAAACCGTGAACCCCTCCCGCATCTTCATCCTCCGGCCGGTGGCCACCTCGCTCCTCATGGTGGCCATCCTCCTGGCCGGCATCATCGCCTTCCGCGAGCTTCCGGTCTCCGCGCTGCCGCAGGTCGACTATCCGACCATTCAGGTCCTGACCTTCTATCCCGGCGCCAGCCCCGACGTCATGACCTCGTCCGTCACCGCGCCGATGGAGCGGCAGTTCGGGCAGATCCCGGGCTTGCAGCAGATGAGCTCCACGAGCTCCTTCGGCGGCTCGATGATCACCTTGCAGTTCGATCTCAAGCAGAACATCGACGTCGCCGAGCAGGAGGTGCAGGCCGCCATCAACGCCTCGGCCAGCTTCCTCCCGCGCGACCTTCCCAACCCGCCGATCTACAGCAAAGTCAATCCCGCCGACACGCCGATCCTCACCCTCGGCCTCACCTCCACGCAACTGCCGCTCAGCAAAGTCGAAGACCTCGCCGACACAACCCTCGCGCAGAAGATCTCCCAGCTTCCCGGCGTTGGGCTCGTGACGCTCAGCGGCGGCCAAAAGCCGGCCGTGCGCGTGCAGGCCAACCCTTCCGCGCTCGCCTCCTACGGCTTGAGCCTCGAGGATCTGCGCACCGGCCTGGCGGCGGCGAACACCGATCAGGCCAAGGGCAACCTCCAGGGGCCGCAGCAGAGCTACAGCATCGGCGCGAACGACCAGATCTACGCCAGCGCCGACTACAAGCCGGTCATCATCGCCTACCGCAACGGCGCGCCGGTGCGCGTTGGCGACGTCGCCAGCGTCGTCGACGGCGTCGAGGACGCGCAGAAGGCGGCGTGGATGAACACCGTCCCGGCCGTGATCATGAACGTGCAGCGGCAGCCGGGCGCGAACATCATCAACGTCGTCGACCGCATCGAGACGCTCCTCCCGCAACTGACGGGGAGCCTCCCGCCGAGCGTGAAGGTGGCGGTGCTGACCGACCGCACCACCACCATCCGCGCCTCCGTGCACGATGTCGAGTTCGAGCTCCTCCTGACCATCCTCCTCGTCGTCCTGGTCATCTTCCTCTTCCTGCGCCGCCTCTCCGCCACGGTCATCCCGAGCGTGGCCGTGCCGCTGTCGATCGTCGGCACGTTCGGCGTGATGTATCTCCTCGGCTACTCGCTCGACAACCTCTCGCTCATGGCGTTGACGATCTCCACCGGATTCGTCGTCGACGACGCCATCGTCATGATCGAGAACATCACCCGCTTCATCGAGGAGGGGCACAGCCCGCTCGAGGCGGCGCTCCTGGGCTCGAAGCAGATCGGCTTCACCATCGTCTCGCTGACGGTCTCGCTCATCGCCGTGCTCATCCCGCTCCTCTTCATGGGCGACATCGTCGGGCGTCTCTTCCGCGAGTTCGCCGTGACGCTGAGCGTGACGATCCTCGTCTCCGCGGTCGTCTCGCTCACGCTGACGCCGATGATGTCGGCCAAGCTCCTGAAGCCGGAGCATCGTGTCATCCCGAGCGCAGCGAGGGACCCCCTGCGCCGGGGGGATTCCTCACCGTCTGCGCGGCTCGGAATGACACAGCTCTTCGACAAAGTGATCGACTACTACGGCCGCACGCTCCAGGTCGTGCTGCGCCATCGGACGACGACGCTCCTCGTCACCCTGGCCACGCTCGTCACCACGATCGTGCTCTACATCGTCGTGCCGAAGGGCTTCTTTCCGCTGCAGGACACGGGCGTGATCCTCGGCATCTCCGAGGCGCCGGAGGATGTGTCGTTCAAGGCCATGGCCGACCGGCAGCTGGCGCTCACCGAGATCGTCACGCGGGACCCGGCCGTCGCCAGCGTCTCCTCGTTCATCGGCGTCGACGGTACGAACATGACTTCGAACGTCGGGCGCATCCAGATCAACCTCAAGCCGTTGGATGAGCGCGACGGCAACGCATCCGACATCATCCGCCGCCTCCAGCCGAAGCTCGCCCACGTCGCCGGCATCACCCTCTACATGCAGCCGGTGCAGGACCTTTCCGTGGAGAGCCGCGTCAGCCGCACGCAGTATCAGTACACGCTCGAAGACGCCAGCGCGGAGGAGCTCCAGCAGTGGGTGCCGCGCGTCGTCGAGACGCTGCGCAAGCTTCCCGAGTTGCGCGACGTCGCCAGCGACCAGGGCAACGGCAGCCTCGAGGCCGACCTCGTGGTCGACCGCAACACCGCCTCGCGCCTCGGCGTGACGCCGCAGATGATCGACGACACGCTCTACGACGCCTTCGGCCAGCGCCAGGTCTCGACGATCTTCACGCAGCTCAACCAATACCACGTCGTCCTAGAGGCCGACCCGCGCCTGCAGCTCTCGCCCGACGCGCTCAAGCACATCTACGTCCATGCGGCGAGCGGGGCGCAGGTGCCGCTCAGCGCCTTCACCCACTTCGCGCCGACGACCACGGCGCTCGCGGTCAATCACCAGGGGCAGTTCCCCGCCGTCACCCTCTCTTTCAACCTGGCGCCGGGGGTCGCCCTGGGGGACGCGGTGACGGCCATCGAGGCCGCCGAGCGCGAGATCGGCCTGCCCGCCAGCATCCACGCGAGCTTCCAGGGCACCGCGCAGGCCTTCCAGTCCTCCCTCGCCAACGAGCCGCTGCTCATCCTGGCCGCGCTGGTGACCGTCTACATCGTGCTCGGCGTGCTCTACGAGAGCTACATCCACCCCTTCACGATTCTCTCGACGCTGCCCTCGGCCGGGGTGGGGGCGATCCTGGCGCTGCTGCTCTGCCGGACGGACCTCAGCGTGATCGCCCTGATCGGCGTCATCTTGCTGATCGGGATCGTGAAGAAGAACGCGATCATGATGATCGACTTCGCGCTGGAGGCGGAGCGCGAGCAGAAGCTTTCGCCCGAAGAGTCGATTCATCAGGCCTGCCTGCTCCGGTTTCGCCCCATCATGACGACGACCATGGCGGCGCTCCTGGGCGCGCTGCCGCTCGCGCTCGGCAGCGGCATCGGCAGCGAGCTGCGGCGTCCGCTCAGAATCACGATCGTGGGCGGCCTCCTGCTCTCCCAG
>DATDFB010000179.1:0-29334 GCA_036522835.1 Thermoanaerobaculia bacterium
GGGGAGGGAGGAACCCCGCCACGAGAGCGACGGGGATCAGTCCGAGAAGCAGTGCGACTGCAAACCTCTTCATTGCGCGATTACTCCTTCCGTTCCGGCCGCGCCGGCTCGGCGGCGAGGCCGTTCAGCTGCAGCGTGCCCGCGGCAACGGTGGCCTTGCGCGTGCCGGCGGCGTTGCCGAGCAGCGTGACGTTGGGATCGATCTCGATGGCCATGCGCGCGTCGAGCTCGATCTCGGCGACGATGCCCGAGAGGCGGGCGTCGTGTCCGTCGAACGAGACGAGGTACGACAGCGCGCCGTCCGACTGGCGCGCGATCTCGAAGGCCGGCTGCAGCGCGCGCGCCTGACCGGCGCGATGGATCGTGGCGTTGCCCGCGCCGTCAGGGAAGACCACGCGCAGCGACAGCGCCTGCGCCGGCTCGGAGCCGGACGGCGTCGAGACCATCACCGGCACGACCAGCCTGTTGCCGCGCCGCACCGGATCGCCGAGGGCGATCGAGCCGGTGAACGACTGCCCGGCCGACTGCGCGGCCACGCGGCCCGGCGCCGTCATCGGCGCGGGACCGTGCATGTACAGATAGGTGACGAGATAGAAGATGTCGGCCGGATCGACCACGCCGTCGCCGTTCGCGTCGCCGGAATCAATCCCGCTGTCGCCCGCGGGCGGCGGGCCGCTCAGGAAGAGGTAGTTGACGAGGTAGAAGATGTCGGTCGGATCGATGACGTGATCGCCGTTGGCGTCGAACTGCTGCGGCACGTAGGTGTAGCCGTTGGTCAGCGTGGCCGTGGCGTTGTTCGGATTCTTCACTACCACGTTGACTGGTCCGGCGGCGTGCGCCGGCGTCTTGGCCGTGAGCTTGGTCGAGTTGACGAAGACCACGTTCGTGGCCGCCGCGCCGCCGAAGGTGATCGTGGCGCCGCTGACGAAGCCGGTGCCGTTGACGGTCACCGCCTTGCCGCCGGTGATCAGGCCCGCCGAGGGAACGACGGAGGTGATGGTCAGGCCGGGTGAGGTGGCGGTGACGTTCACGTTCGCCGACTTGCTGTCGGAGCAGCCGTTGGAGTTGGTCACGGTGATGTTGAGGGTGAGCGTGCCCACCGCGCCGGCGGTGAAGGTGATGCTGTTGGTGCCGGTGCCCGCGGTGATGGTGCCGTTGGTGATGGACCAGTTGTAGGTCGCACCCGCGCCGGCGTTGGCCACCGACGCGGTGTTGCCGGTCGTGCCGGTCTGCACCGAGCCGGGGGCGGTGATGGTGGCGGTGGGATTCGGATTGACCGTGACCGTGGTGGCGGCCGAGGTGGCGCTGCAGCCGTTGCCGTCGGTGACCGTCACGCTGTAGTCGCCGGAGGCGGTGGCCACGAACGTCTGGCCGGTCTGGCCGCCGATGGGCGAACCGTTGAGCAGCCACTGGTTGCCGCTGGCGCTGGACGAGTTCAGGGTGACGCTGCCGCCGGTGCAGAACGTGGTCGCGCCGCTCGGCGTGATCGTCGGCGTGGCCGGCAGCGGGTTGATGGTGACCGTGATGTTGCGGCCGAACTGGCTGTGGCAGCCGAGGGCGTTGAGCTGCGCCGTGTAGACGTGCGTGCCGAGATCGGTGATCGTACGGCTCTGGGCCTGCGGGCCGGCCATGGGCGCGCCGTCCTCCCACCACTGGATGCCGGTGGCGCTGTCGGAGTCGAGGATCACGGTCGTGCCCTGGCAGACGGCGATCGACGTGGTGGTCGAGGCCTGATTGCGGATGGTGATGAACGGCGCGTGCGGCGTGGGATTCTGCACGACGTACGTGGCCGAGTGCGGCGTGGTGCAGCTGCCGTTGGTGGCAGTGACCGAGATGTTGCCGACGCCGGTCATGACCAGCGTGTCGGTGCTCTCATTCGGGATGACGGCGTTGTCGCTGTACCAGGTGTACGACGTCGCGCCGGTGGCGCCGTTGGCGTGCAGGGTCAGCGGCTGCTCGGGGCAGGCCTGATCCTGCGTGCCGGTGCCGTTGGTGTCGCCGCTGATCGTCGGCGTCGGCGGCATGGCGTCGAAGATGATGGTGACCGTGCGGCCGAACTGGCTGTGGCAGCCGAGGGCGTTGAGCTGCGCCGTATACGTGTGCGTGCCAGGGACGGCCTCGGTCGCGGTGTAGCTCTGACTGCCTGGACCGAGGTCGACGCCGTCTCTCCACCAATGGATGCCGGTGGCGCTGTCGGAGTCGATGATCTGGCTGCTGCCCTGGCAGATGTGCAGCGTGGTCACGCTCGAATCCTGACCGCGGAAACTGACGAACGGCGAGTGCGGCGTCGGGTTCTGCACGACGTAGCCGGCCGACTGCACGGTCGTGCCGCAACTGTTCGTGGCGGTGACGTAATACGTGGCGGCGCCGGTGGCCTGATAGGTGGAGTTGGTCTCGCCGGAGAGGAGGTCGATGTCCTTGTACCACTGGTACGAGGTCGCGGTCGGCGAGCCGTTGGCGTGCAGCGTCAGCGGCTGCTCGGGGCAGGCCTGGTCCTGCGTGCCGGTGCCGTTCGTGTCGGCGCTGATCGTCGGCGTGGCCGGGATGGTGTTGATCGCCGTTACGTTGCGGGCGGCCGACTGCGCGCTCGTGCAGTTGTTGACCGTCGTGGTGACGGTGTAGGCGCCGGTGGCCGTGACGGCGTACGTCTGCCCGGTCTCACCCGGCAGCAGCGTGGCGTCCTTGTACCACTGGTTGCCGCTCGGGGCGCTCGAAGTGAGGAGCGCGCCGGAGCAGTAGGCGCCGTCCGCGCCGTCGATTGTCGGTGCCGACGGGATCGGGTTGATCGTGACGTTGGTCGAGCCCGAGCGCTGGCAGCCGTTCGGGTCGATGACGTTGAGGATCAAGCCGACCGTGCCGGATGCGCCGGCGGTGTAGGTGACGACCTGAGACGTGGAGCCGCCGGTGATGGCGCCGTTGGTGATCGACCACGAGTACGACGTCTCGCCCGGAGGTCCGCCGGCGGTGTTGCCCGTCGAGTTCGCGCAGACCTGCGCCGGTATCGGGTTGATGACGACCGGAGTACTGCAGTCGACGTCGTTGAAGCAGAGGGTGACGTCGCTCAGGACCGGCGTGGCCGCGCTGTTGGTCGTGGCCAGGATGGCTTTGTACTCGAGGTAACGGAAGTTGTAGAACTGCGGCTGGAGCTGGACGGGCGAGGTGGTGAAGAACGTTCCCGCCGTGCCGTCCGGCCCGACGAAGTTGAACGGCCCGCCGGAGTTGTTCGAGGCGGCAATCTGGAACTTGACGGAGGTGTTGGCCGGCGTCGTGGCGTTCCACGAAAGCGTCGACCAGATCGGGGTGATGCCGCCGGCCGGGTTCGAGTCCTTGAGGCCGGAGACGAGCGTGCCGGACGGCGCGTAGCCGACCTGCATGTAATTCTTGAAGTTGTAGTCGCGGGTCGAATCCGCGCTCCACGTGGTACCGCTGTCGGCCGAAAGAACGCGCTGGCCATTGGCGTAGGTGGTCGGCGAGGAGCGGATCCAGAAGTAGCCGCTGCCCGCGGGGGCAGACACCGGACGCAGGATGAGAGCGTATTGCGTTCCCGAGGTCAGCGTCGCCGGCGAGCCGAAGGTGGCCAGGAAGGTCGTGATCGCGCCGCTGGCAAAGGAGGAGCCGGGGATCGTCGTCGAGGCGAGGTCCGCGCCGGTGGGGAGACCGTTTGGCGCCACACCGGTTGTGGCCCGAACCGAAAGCGTCAGGTTCGGCGGCGTCGCTCCGCAACCGCTGCAGAAGAGCTGGATCTCGGTTTTGACGAGCTGACCGGTGACCGCCGGGATGAAGGTCTGGCCGGTCCAGGCGGGAGTGCCGAAGCCCGTGCCGGTCGTGGTGCCGGCCGTGTTCTGCTGGTCGAGCTGCGGCGCATTCGAGAGCATCACGTCGCCGGGGCTGGTGGTCAGATCGAGCGCGGCCGACGGCACGCCGCCGGCGAGGAAGTCGGTCTGCGTCGTGTCGGTCAGGCAGGCGCTCGTCGGAGCGGCGGTCAAGGAGAAGTTCTGCGTGGTCGTGCCGCCGTCGGTGACGACGATGCTCGAGGCCGATGCGGTCACGAATCCCGGCTTGCTGGCGGTTTCCGACGGATACGTGCCGGCCGGGATGCCCGTGAAGATGTAGTTGCCCGAGCCGTCGGTCGTCGCGGCGCGCGCGCCGAGGTTGACGGTCGCGCCGGCCAGGGGAGCGCCGCCCGGATTGACCGTGACGGTGCCGCTGACGGTGCCGCCCGCGCCAACCGGCGTGCAGCCGGACAAGGCCGGGATCGAGCCGAACTTCGTCTGCCAGCGTCGATTGAACCCGGGCGACACGGTCGCCGGCGGTACCGGAGGCGTGTCCAGACCGGTGGCGTATTCGGTGGTGTACCAGAACGTGCAGCCGTCCGGATCGAGCGTCATCGAGCTGTAGTCGCCCCAGCGGGTGGAGCTCAACTGCGACGCCGTTCCGGCGAAAAAGAGCTGCTCGGTCTGGCTGAAGGTGTTGATCGGGTCGCCGACCAGCCGGCCGGCGTACTTGATCGACGGGAAGGTCGAGCTGTTCGACGTGCTGTAGCCCATGAGCAGGTTGCCGGTGCGGTCGAGCGCGAGGCTCGGCATCCAGCGGTGGATGACGTTCGAGCCGTCCGGATCCCACGTCGCCGCCTGCGGAAGGTTCGCGTTGACGGTGCCGCCGGTGACGTCGGCCTGGTACCAGCGCGGGGCCGCGAAGCCGCTGGTGTTGCCGCGGCGGACGGAGTGCGGAATCCACAGCGACTCCACGCCGCCGAAGTTCGTGTACTGGTTCTGCACCATGGAGCGGATCTGCAGCGTGTCGAGAAGCTGCGTGGTCCCGGACTGCGGGACGTTGGCCAAGTTCGCAGCCGGCCAGCTCGTCGCCGCGATCGGCGTGTCGGGACCGGTGAAGGTCGACGAGCCGAGGTTGTTCCAGTCGACGTGGAACTTGTAGACGGCCAGGGCGTTGAGGAAGAGCTGCGTGCTGACGAACAGGTTCGGCCGTCCCGGAGGCGGCGTGCCGGTCTGCAGGCGCGCGTTCGACGGGACGGCGGTAAAGTCGCCGCCCGGGACGTCGAACCTCACGACACTGACGGTGGGGCTGCCGGCGTACATCTGGGCCTTGTTGAAGGCCCAGGCGCGCGCGGTCTGGAACACCGCCGGGCCGAAGGTGAACATGTTCGCCGACATGTACAGGCCGTCGGACCAGATGCCGAACTTCGGATAGTCGTTGAGAAAGTCGGACGACTGGATGGAGTAGAAGTTCCAGCCGCCGGTGAGCGGATTGCCGTTCATCGACGCGGCGAAGCACTGATACGCCGGCGCGACGGCGTTGCCGCTGCCGTCGAGGATGAAGGCGAAGTCGGTGATGATCCAGCGGTCCTCGAAGGTGTCGTAGAGGACCACCGGGTCGCCGAAGTTGTTCGTGTCGCACAGGTTCCCGAAGGCGCCCTGGCTCATGAACGTGTTGAAGGTGAAGGCCGCCTCCTGGAAGCCATCCGACTTCCGGTAGATGCCGATGGAGGAGTTGACGGTCTGGATGTAGTAGGTCGGACCGGCGTCGCCGTTGGTGTCGGGAGGACTGCCGGAGCCCCAGTTGAAGCGGTCGAGCCCTTCATAGACGGCGATCGGCGGCGGCGCCGGCGCATTCGCCCTCGGAAGGAACGGCGGGCTCGCCGACATCGGCTGCGCCGCGTTGTTCTGAATGATCACGGGGGTGATGGGCGGCGGCTCGGGCTCGTTGCGCTCCTGTTGCGGCGGCTTGGTCCGCGGCAGGGTGCGCAGATCGAAGCGGCGGCCGCTGGCGCGCTTCAGTTGCAGTTGCACCGGCCGCCCGGCCGAGACCGGAGACGGCCGGGCCACGGCATCGCCGCCGCCGGAGGCCTCCTTCCGTTCCTTCTCGATCGACGGCGCCGGTATCAAGGCGCCGGGCGCCACCATGTCGACCGCTTGTGCCGCCGTCGTCTTCGGCGACGTACGCGTCTTCTTTTTCTTCTTCGCGGTGCCGGCGTCGGCCGACACGACTGCCAGGAGAAGGATCAACAGCGCGAGCAGGCTACGTTTCATTGTGATCTTCCTTTGATGAGCGCGTTTTCGATGGGGACGATGCGAATGGAATCGATGGTCGCGGCGGTCTCGAACCCGCCGCTCGGACTTTCATGCTCGTTGAGAACGACCCCTCGGCACTCCAGCGCGGTCTGCTGCCGCGTGGAGATGACGAAGGAGATGGTGCTGCCGACGGCGAACGACACCGGCGAGGCGAAGACGACGCTGTCGACGCCGACGTTGCGCGTGGTGCCGCGCACGTCGCCGATGGCGATCGGCATGGCCACGTCGTGGCATGGCCACGACTGGCCGTCAACAGGCTGTAGATTCATCGCTTGACCGGAAAGACCGGCGCCATCATCTGCGATGGCTGTGGCTACCACAATTCATCGAAAGAGCTAGAAACCTATATCTTTCGATATAGTTCTCCGGTGCCCATCACCGTTGTCATCGCCGACGATCATCCGATCGTCCTCGACGGACTCGCGCAATTGTTTGCGCTGGAGAGCGACATTCAGGTCGTGGCGCGCTGTAACGGCGGCGAGGAGGCGCTGCAGGCGGTGGAGCGGGTGAAGCCCGACGTGCTCGTGCTCGACGTGCGCATGCCGGTGCGCGACGGGATGAACGTGCTGCGCGAGCTGGTGGCGAAGAAGTCGCCGGCGCGCGTGGTGATGCTGACCGCGGAGATGAACGACACGGAGGTGCTCGACGCCATCCGCCTGGGCGTCTGCGCGATCGTGCTGAAGGAGCGCGCGCCGCAGACGCTGCTGCAGGCCGTGCGCGCGGCCGCGCGCGGCGAGCAGATGCTCGACGACCGCACCGTGCGCGGCGCGCTCGATCACCTGCTGCGCCGCGAAGCCGGCGTGGCCGCGGCGCGGCGCATCCTCACGCCGCGAGAGCTCGACATCGTTGGCATGGTGGCCCGAGGGATGCGCAACAAACAGATCGCCGATGCGTTATCCATCTCCGAGGGAACGGTGAAGATCCACCTGCACTCCGCGTACGCGAAGCTCGGCGTGAACGGGCGGATGGAGCTGATGCTCTACGCGCGCGAGCATTCGTTGGGGTGATTCGATGACTCCGCAAGGGCCAATCGCGAAATCGCTCGGCAGAGCGGCGCGCGCCACCGTGACTTTTTTCGCGCTCGCGATCGCGCTGTATGCCCTCTCCTATCTTTTCCGCAGGGAACGAGCCTTCCCGCCCGATCTCGCCGCGTCCTTTCTCGCGCGGCCGTGGGGCATCTACCCGCATGCGCTGTTCGGCGCCGTCGCGCTGGCGCTGGGATCGGTGCAGTTTTGGCGCGGTTTTCCCTACTCTCATCCGGCGTTTCATCGCACCCTCGGCAAGATCTATGTCGTCGCGGCCCTCGGCACCGGTACAGCCGGTCTCTACATGTCGTTCTTCGCCTTCGGCGGCGCGGTCACGCAACTGGGATTCGGTCTACTGGCCGTCTCCGTCCTGGGCACGACGATGATTGCCTATCGGCGCATCCGCCGCCGCGACGTGGCGCGGCATCGGGAGTGGATGCTGCGGAGTTATGCCTTGATCTTCGCGGCCGTCACGCTACGCATCGAGCTTCCGATCCTGATCGGAATTCTCCACGGCTTCGCTCCGGCCTATTCGGTCGTGGCCTGGCTATGCTGGCTGCCGAACCTCGTGCTCGCCGAGCTCTACGTCACCGCGACACGAAGTACAGCCGGATCGACTTCCCGATCCGCTCGTACTCCCGTCCCTTCGTGAGCCAGTCGTAGCCGCCCCTCGGCGTGGCCGGATCGAGTGCCAGCGCGGTCTCGCTCACGGCGATCCAGCCGGTCATCGGGTGGAACGGCTGCAGGCCGTCGTACGCCGGAAACCCGTGCGCGGAGATGTTCGCGCTGGCGACGACGAGCACCGCGCCGCGCTCGATGCGCTTCCGCCGCGCGGCCTTGCCTAGGCGGAGGATGTCCTGCCCCCAGTCGAGATTGCTGTCGACGGCGACGCGCTCCGGATGCCGCCCCGCGAATTCGTTGAACCACGCCAGGTAGTCGGGATGCGCGAGCGCGACGCCGATGACGAGCCACGCCAGGAGCAGCGCCGCGGCGATGCGTCCCTTCGCGTGGCGCCACAGCGCCGCGGCGCCCGCCGCGGCGGCGACGCAGAGCGGCGGATAGATCGGGAGGATGTGCCGGATGCCGATGTTGATGTGACTGGTCATGACGAAGAGCATCAGCGCGAGCGGCATGAGCACGAACTCGAGGCCGCGCCGCGCGCGCGCGATGGCCGCGATGCCGGCGATCACCAAGATCAAGAACGGGATCGGCGTCTTGAAGAAAAAGAGGACGGGGAAGTAGTACCAGAAGCCTTTCTGGGAATACGCGCCGAGTAGGAAGGCGAGGTGGCCGAGCTCGTCGTGGATCTTCACCACGTGCAGCCCCGCCCAGTAGAGCGGCGCCGGCAGCGGGACGTTCGCGAAGATCATGGCAGCGCTTTCGGGGTGCACGTGCGCGATCGTGTCGAAGTTGAAGAAGTAGCCGGCCCACAGCGTCAGGAACGCGACGACGGCCGCGATCGCGACCGTGAGGATGGCGCCCCTCATCCGCCGCTCCGCGGCGGGGCGAAGGCCCTCCCCTTCAGTCCCCTCGCCCCGCTTGCGGGGAGAGGGTGGCGCCGAAGGCGCCGGGTGAGGGGAGATCCACCGCAACACCAGCAACACCGCCGCGCAAATCGGAAAGAACGCCACAAACGAAAACTTCGACAGCAACCCAACCCCCACCGCGAGCCCGAGCAGCACCGCGCTCTTGGCATCGCGCCGCTCCAGCCAGCGCTCGAAGGCAATGAGCGCCAGCGGCAGCGTCGCCGCGACGGCCATGTCGGTCGTGACGACGCCGGCGTGTCCTAGGATCGGGGGGAGCAAACCGAGAAGCGCGACGGCCACGAGCGCCGTGCCAGCCGAGTACGTCCGCGACGCCCACCGCCAGACGCAGAGCATGGCCACGAGCAGAAAGACAAGATTCCCCCGCCGTGCCACCGCCAGGATGTGCTCGTAGCGGCCGCCCGCCGCGTAGAGCAGGTCGTTCCCGGCGCCGATCAGGTCATTCGTGCCCGGCGGTGAGAAGCGCGCCAGCGGCAGCGCGCAGACCAAGCGCGCCAGCGGCGGATGGACGGGGTCGAATCCGTTCGAGTGATTGACCAGCCAGTCGTAGCCGGCGGCGATGTGCACCGGCTCGTCGAGCACCGCCGAGAAGACGCGGTGCGTCGCCCCGACGCGCACGAGGGTCACGACGACGATGGCGATCAGAAGGCCGTATTTGGTCCGAGCGGCCACGCCGACACCTTATCGCGACTCGTCTCCCGAATTTTACATTCGGGCAGACGCGGAAGAGTTACACTCCGGACCCTCTTCCTACAACCATTTCGATCCGCCCGGAGGTCAATGATGATCCGCAAGTGGACGGCCCTTTTGTTCGCCGTTGCGCTGGCAGCTCCCGCTCTGCTCGCGCAGCAGCCTCCCCCACCCCTTCCGCCCGAAGTCGGCGACGCCGTGCTTCTGGCCACGCACAGCATCCAGGTCGACCGCGACACGGTGGTGACGCGCGGCGATCTGGTGGTCAACGACGCCGGTCCGGCGCCGTGGCTCGGCGAGCGCGAGCTCTCGCTCGATCAGAACGTCCGCACTCCCGCCGGATTCGCCGTGAAGGCGAACGGCGTCGACATCGACCGCGGCGCGGTCGTGGGCGGCGACGTCCGCTGCAACTTGATCGGTAACGACGGCACGGTGAACGGCCAGGTTCGCACGCCGCTGCCGCTGCCGGTCATCGCGCAGCTTCCCGCCCTCATCGACCGCCCCTCCGGGACGCAGAACGTCACGGTCGCCAAGGGGCAGTCGCAGATTCTCGGAACGGGCGACTACGCCGCGCTCGTCGTCGAGCGCGACGCCACGCTGCATCTGCCTGGCGGGCCGTACACGTTCTCCTCGATCACGACGGAGCGCGGCGCGACGATCGTCTGGGACGGCCCGGGCGAAGTGGTCGTCAACGGCCCGATCGTCTTCGCGCAGAGCACGACGATGACCGCGGCGCCGGGGGTGAGCACGAAGCACAAGATGGTGTTCGCGCACGCCGGGGTGACGATCGGCAAGGAGTGCAACATCGCCGCGACGTTCCTCGCGCCGAACGGCACGATCGACGCCGATCAGTCGCTGACGTTCACCGGCTCGCTGGTCGGACGCGACATCCACATCGGCCACGGCAGCACGCTGACGCTGCGCAGCGGCTTCCGCAATCTTCCGCCGGTCGCCGACGACCAGACGGTCGTCGTGGCGAGCACCGACCCGGTGGTGATCACCCTGACGGGCTCGGATCCCGACCTCGACCCGCTCCGCTTCGCCCCCGCCCTTCCCCCCACGAACGGCACGCTCGGCCCGATCGTCCCCTCGGGGCCGAACAGCGCGGTGGTCGTCTACACGCCGCGCGTGGCGCGGGGGAACGACATCTTCACGTTCCGCGCGATCGACTCGGAGAATTTCAGCGCCGAGGGCATCGTCACGATCAATGAAGGGATCGAGCTGCCCGGACCGCCGACGACGATCATGGCCGCCAGCGATACCGTGGAAGTGCCGGGAGACCGGCCGTCGATTCTGATCCTCAAGGCCATCGGACCTCCGGGCGTGCCGATCACGATCTCGATCGTGCCCGAAAGCGGCCCGACGTTCGGAACGCTCGGCCCGTTGATGCAGCAGCAACAGAATCCGTTCCGCCCCGCGCAGGTGCCGTACATTCCGCGCCCCGGCTTTTTCGGCGAGGACGTGTTCCAGTTCGAGGCCTGCGGCGTGATTGACGGCGTAGAGACGTGCGCGACGGCGGCGATGCACATCGCGGTACTCGGGACGGAAGTGGGCGAGCTCGCGCCGGACCGCACGGAGACGGCGTCGTCGGGCGCGGCGCTGCCGATCGTGCTGGTCACGACGCGCGGGCCGGCGACGTTCGACATTCTGTCGCTGCCGGAGAACGGCACACTGACCGACAGCAACGGCGTGCCGATCTCCTCGGTTCCGTACCGGCTGCCGAGCGGAATCGTCAGCTATCGCTCCGAGGCCGGCTTCACCGGCACGGTGAGCTTCGATTACCGCGCGAGCACGGGCGGCCCGCAGCCGCAAACCGACACCGGCACGGTGACGATCGACGTGCAGCCCGCCCCCGCCGGCGATACCGGCGGCGAGCTCGCGCCCGACATTACGGTGACGGTGGCCTCCGGCTCGCCGATCACGTTCTCGATCTCCTCGGGTGGCGGCGCTACGGCGTACCGCGTGCTGTCGCTGCCGTCGCCGGGAACGCTGCGCGACAGCAACGGCGCCGCGATCAGTGCAACGCCGTATACGCTGCCGTCGCCGGAGCTGACGTTCCAGTCGGCGCCCGGCTTCACCGGAACGCTGAGCTTCGCGTACTCGGTGAACGCCGG
This sequence comes from Thermoanaerobaculia bacterium, assembly GCA_036522835.1. Lineage (GTDB taxonomy): Bacteria > Acidobacteriota > Thermoanaerobaculia > Gp7-AA8 > Gp7-AA8 > DATDFB01. The sequence continues at coordinate 11,463 of DATDFB010000179.1, forward strand.
CCCGCAGTCGGACACGGGGGTGGTGACGATCGTGGTGACGGCGGTCGACAACGGGCGGTGACGATTCCTGACGCCTGGCGGCGGTCGAGAGACCGCCGCCCGGGCGTGTCTGCTGTCCCGCGCGTACGTCACCTATTGGAGCGGTGACAGGAATGACAATCGAGATAAATCCTTTCGACCCCGGTGGCGCTACCGACTTTTTCACGACCACGACGAACGTGGCCTTCGATCCGGCCGACGCGGCATACAACCGCCGCAACTCTCGCTGGCTGGCCGAATTCAGCCGGCTGATGTATGTGCGCGACACGGCTGAGCGCGCAAAATACCTGGTAAAGGGCTTCACTGAGAAGCCGATAATCGGAACAGCGAGTACGGAAGTAGCAATCTTTCAGGGACCACGATTCGACGTGCTCGCTTTTCGCGGCACACAGCTCGATTCGGCGTCGGGCTTCCTCCGCGACCTCTTGGTCAATGCCGGTGCGGCGCTTTTGCCTTGGCCGCACCCGGGGCGGGTGCATAGCGGGATCGGTCAGGAGATCGTCAAGATCTGGCCGAGACTAGAAGAGAACCTTGGTGACGATCATTCGCGGCCACTCTTCGTGACCGGCCACAGTCTTGGGGGCGCTCTCGCCACGCTGGTCAGTGCGGTCAGCCGAAAACGCATGCCGCGCGCGACCTATACGTTCGGCGCGCCGCGCGTAGGCGATGAGGTTTTCGTTGCAAGCACGCTTCCGGTACCGATTCACCGCGTCGAAAACGCGCATGATCCTGTGCCGATGGTGCCGCGAATCCAAGCGTACGTACCTGCCGGGCGACTGCAGGCGTTCAGCGCTAGGGGAGTACTCCCGAGCGTCGTCACGCGATTCTTTGTCGGCCGCGCCGTCCAAGCTGCCGTGAACGCCGCCGGCGATCTCACGAAGATCAATCTGCTCGATCACGACCCGCTGGTCTACGTGCGCAACGTCTGATCGCCGTCCAAGAATCGGTCTGTTCCGAATGACAAACAGGAGGTAGCAAATTATCGCGTCTCCGTCACTCCTAGGTAGGAGACATCATCATGGTCATCGCCGTGGACTTCGATTTGGAGACTCTGAAGAACGAGTGGTCCGCGAAGCTGCTTCCCGTCGGTTTTGCGGCCTCGGCCGCGATGCATCCTGCTGCTCCGAACGTCGTTGGTGTCGGAATTGGGCACAAGTCCAGCGACGAGAAGATGACGCCGGACCTCGTGCTGAAGTTCTTCGTCGAGCGAAAAGTGCCGCCGACAGCGCTCTCGCGTAACGAGATGCTGCCGTCGCGGGTCGAGGGGATCGATACTGACGTCGAAGAGGTTGGTATCATTCGAAAGCATTCGGACCTCGATCCGACGCAGGTGAATCCTCGCACCCGGCTTCGACCGGCGCATCCGGGATGCTCGGTTGGATTTCCGCACGCAACCGTCAAAATGGCCGGCACACTCGGCGCAGTTGTGACGGACGGTCACAGCCGGTTCATCCTCAGCAACAACCACGTGCTGGCGGACGAAAACCGCCTGCCGATCGGGCGGCAGACACTCCAGCCCGGTCCTCTCGACGGCGGGGCATCGGACGTCGACGCCATTGGGTCGCTGACGCGCTTCGAGCCGCTTCGCGACGACGTCATGAATCATATGGACGCCGCATTGGCTTCGGTCGACGACGACACCGTCGTTCACGCGTCATCGCTGCACATCGGCGCGGTGACTTCCCGTACCGAGGTCTTGCTGGACATGGAGGTGCACAAATACGGCCGAACCAGTGAATACACGACCGGCAGAGTTTCGAGCATCAGCACGGACGTGAAAGTCGCCTATGACAGTGGCCTTTTCATTTTCGAAGGGCAAATACTGATTCGCGGCAACGGTATGCCGTTCAGCGCGCCGGGCGACTCCGGCTCATTGATCCTGACGCGCGACACGAACGAAGCCGTGGGCTTGCTTTTCGCGGGGTCCGCTGTCGTCACAGCGGCAAACCATCTGGGGCCGATCTTCGATCACTTTGGCATTCTTCTGGTAAGCTAAACGAGCGATGGAAGATATCTACGACGTCAAGCGGCGGCACGCAATGGAATTCTTGCGTCTGCCGGGTGTAAGCGGATTCGGCGTCGAGCGTACGCGCGAGGGTCAATATTACTTCGCAGTCCACCTCAGCTCGAACGATCCCTCCCTCGTGCGACAACTTCCGGACTTCCTTGAAGGCTACCCCGTCCGACATTTCACGACCGGAAGTCTCAGCGCCTATTAGAAGGTGTCTGGAGCTGGACGCGACCCTGCAGCCGTCCCCTGAGGGGCGGGACGGGCGCGTGAGGCCGCCGTTTCGCGGCGATTCTGGTGCGACCCGGCTTCAGCGGAACGCTGAGTTTCGCGTATTCGTGAACGCCAGCCAGCAGTCGGACACGGGGGTGGTGACGATCGTGGTCACGCCGGCCGACGACAACGGGCGATGACGTTCCCTGACGCCCGTCGGGCGTCAGGCTGTCCGCAAAGGAGCAGCGGCAATCCACGGAGGTCGTATCCGAGAATTTCATCGGCCGTCCGTCCATCGAGAACCGGCAGCGACGCACAGCGCCGACCGATCTCCCCGAGCTCATCGGCGAGGCTCTCCCGTCGAGCTTTTTTCTTTTCCCGTTCGAGACGTTGGCGCAGCGAGGTCACGATTGCTTCCGTGAGCGTTTCGCCCGTCCGCGCAGCCAATTCGCGCGCTAACCGATCGGCATCGGGATCTTTGATGCTCAAGGCCATGGCCTGACTATATTTCGCGGAATCGCAAGTTGACAAACCGCCCGCTTCGTCCGATCTTGTCTCCGAACGAATTAGGAGACGAGCATGGCCAGACGCCGCAGCCCTGACTTCACCCCCGTCGAGCTGGAGATCATGAACGTCCTTTGGGAGAGCGGCCCCGCCTCCGTGCAGGACGTGCAGCGGCGGCTGGAGAGCCGCCGCGCCGTCGCCTACACCTCCGTCCAGACCATGCTCAACATCCTCGTCCGCAAGGGCAAGGCCACGCGGACGCTGGTCGACCGCTCGTATCGCTACCGCGCCGCGGTCAGCCGCGAAAAGGCGCTCGGCAGCTCGATGCGCGACATCGTCAAGCGCATGTTCGGCGGCTCGGCCGAGGCGCTGGTGATGAGTCTCGTGGAGACCAAACAGCTCACGCCGGAGACGCTGAATCGGCTCAACGACATGGTGGCCAAGGAGCGGAAGCGATGAGCGCGGCGCTGCTGGGCTTTCTCGCCAACGGAGCATGGCAGGCCGCGGTCGTCGGCGGGATCGGACTCCTCCTCGGCCGGCAACTGCGGCCGGCCCGCCTCCGCTTTCAATTTCTCGCGGTGACGCTCGCCGTCGCCGCCGCCGCTCCGCTTCTCTCTCTCCTTCCTCGGCAGGCGCGTCCTGCCGCCGCCGCCATCGCCGCGCCGCGCGTCGAGCCCGCCGGCGCCACGATCGTCGTTGCTCTTTACGCCGCCGGCCTCCTCGCGGCCGCATTGCGCTTCGCCCGCCGCGCCGCGCGCGCGCGGCGGATCGTGACGTCGTCGAGACCGTTCGACGGCGACCTCCGTCTCTCCCCGCTCATCGACAGCCCGATCACCATCGGACGGACGATCGTTCTTCCGCCGTCGCTGCTCGGCGACGCACCGCTCGTCGCCGCCGCGCTGGCTCACGAGCGCGCCCACGTGCGGCGCAACGATTACGCGCTGCATGTGGTCCTCGAGTGTCTGGCCTTGCCGTTGTACTTCCATCCGATCGTCATCCTCCTTCGGCGCGCCATCGCCGAGGCGCGCGAGGTGGCCTGCGATGAAGAGGCGGCCGCGCAGTGCGGCGCGGGCGAGTACGCAACCGCGCTGGTCCGCATCGCCTCGCTCGCGGCGGCGCGCAATGCGGCGATGTCGGTGAGCATGGCCGCCACGCCGATCGAGCGGCGCGTGGCGGCGCTCCTGCGCGGCGAGAGGCATCGCCTCCGCCGCCCGATGATGGCCGCGCTGGCGCTGCCGTTCGTCGCCGCCGCCGCCTGCAGCCGCGTCGACGTGGCGCCGGCCGTCGAGCAAGCCACGCTCTGCGGCCGATGGTCGCTGGTGAAGGAAGCGAGCGACTATCACGCCGTCCAGCCGAGGGGCTACGACGCGTTCACGCAAACGATCGAGCAAGGGCCGGCGCGCATCGCCGTCCGGCAGCGCCGCGTCGTCGCCGGCCGCGCCCTCGACATCGCATGGGCGGTCGTCACGGACGGCAGACCGCGGACGTTCGGCGCCAATCCCAATCAACGCGGCACCGCCACCTGGCGCGACGGCCGGCTGACGCTGGCCATGACCGGTCCGGGCAAGCATTGGGAGAAGGCCACCGCGTACGTCCGCGGCGGACGGCTGGTCTGCGACGGCGAGACCAGTCGCGGGCGCTATCACGCGGAGTTCCGGAGGGTCGACCCATGAGCGCCGTCTGGATCATGGCCCTCGCTCTCTTCGCCGCGACGCCGCCGCAGGATCTTCCGGTCGAGCAGACGAAGAAGAACATCAAGGTGCTTCAAGGCCTGCCGACCTCGCAGCTCATTCCGGTCATGGCCTTCATGTCCAACTCGCTGGGGGTGACGTGCGCGCACTGCCACACGAAGGAGTGGGAGTCGGACGAGAAGCCGGAGAAGACCGCCGCGCGGAAGATGATCGCGCTGCAGCGCGCCATCAACGAGCAGCAGTTCGGCGGCAAGCTCGGCGTCACGTGCAACACGTGCCATCAGGGCCGCGCCAAACCGCCGGCCACGCCCGATCTGGCCAACGCCGGCTGGAACGCGCAGCCTGCCGCTGCGGCGCCGGAATGGATCGCCGGCGAAGAGGCGGTCGCGCGCCTGCCCGAGACGCCGGCCGGCGTGACGCGGCGCGTGGTCCGCGGCACGGTCGAGCGGTACAGCGGCCGCGACGCGCCGAAGAGCGCGCCCTTCACGCTGACGATCGACGGCGGCGCGGTGAAGTACGAGACGGAGCTCTCGCATCCGCCCGAGGCGTCGCGCGCGCTGGCGATCTACATGCTGCAGCGGCCGAGGCCCGATCGCGTGGCCGGAGAGCGGTGGACGATCGGCGCGAGCGCGATCCGCCGCATGCGCGAGACGCCGACGCCGCTCGGCAACGTCCCGGACGCGATCGACTACACCGATTTCCGCGACACCGCCGCGGGGCGCCTGCCGTTCCGCGCGCAATGGTCGCGCGCCGACTACCGCGTCACGTTCACCGTCGAGGAGGTGCAATGAGAGTCCTGGCCGCAGTGCTCGTTTTAGCCGTCTCCCTCCCGCTCTCCGCGCAGCCGCTGAAGAACGTCCAGATCCTGACCGGGCTGTCCCGTCCCGAGATCCAGCGGGTGATGAACGAGATGCGCGCGGGGTTGGGCGTGCACTGCCATTACTGCCACGCCAACGACGACACCCACGGGGCGAGCGACACGAAGCCGGAGAAGGCCCGCGCCCGCGAGATGATGCGCATGGTGATCGATCTCAACGCGCGCCACTTCGGCGGAAAGCCGGTCGTGACGTGCTTCACCTGCCACAACGGCAAGCCGCGCCCCGCGCTCCTGCCGCCGCTGCCGCAGGCCATACCGCCGGACCAGCCGGCGCCCGTCGAAGCGAGGTCGTTCCCGCCGGCGACGGCGGTGATTCAAAAGTATGTGGCGGCGGTCGGCCGCGAGATCCCTCCGGGCACGCCGCGCCTGTTCCGTGGAACACGCATCACGGCGTCCGGAGCGACGATCGGGATGACGCTGGCGCAGGATGGGGAGAAGCTGCGCTCCGACCTCGAGTGGCCGGACGGCTCGACGGCGACGCAGGCGCTCGACGCGAACGGGGGCTGGGTTCGCGACAAGAACGGCGCGCGCGACTTGTCGCCGGACGACGTGATCGCCGCCCGCATGGGCGCGCGGGCGTTCGCGCCGTTCCATACGTCGAGCATCGGCGGCGATGCGAAGGTGGTCGATTCGGAGACGCTCGGCGGGCGCAGCGCGTGGGTGGTGGCCACGCCGGCGGCGCGGTACTGGTTCGACGCCGCGAGCGGCTTGCTGCTGCGGCGCGTCGTCTACTTCGACAGCCCGATGGGCCGCATCCCCGAGCAGACGGACTTCGACGACTATCGCGACGTCGGCGGCGCGAAGCTGCCGTTCCTCACCCGCATCGCGCTCGTCGATCCATGGCTGAGCGGAGCGCGGCAGGCGGAAACGATTCAGGTCGGGGTGGCGATGCCGGAGGATACCTGGAAACGCTAGTTATCAGCAGTTTTCTTTTCCGATCGGCTTTCCAAAGCTCGTTCGCAGCCGTTTTTCTTCGATTGCAGCAAAAATACGTCCGTAGCAGCGGAGATTCTTCCGTTGCATGAAAATTCTTCTGCATACGAAGTTTCACGGCTCCATCGGAGCAAATTTTCCTAATTACGAGCCGTAACCGTTGCATCTCCTGATCGGAATCATGCATCTCCACGATCGCGGCTTGAAACTGTGAACAAATTGTGACCTCGCACGTCCCTCGCCAGTCATAGGGACATGACATGCCGAGGACCGCCGATCGCTTCACGCAAGCTCTCAATCCACCCGATTTCGAAAGGAGAACCGTGAACACGCTCAATGCCTGGTCGACGCGATTTCATGCGTCGCTGGTTTTGTCGTTCCTCGACCCGATTCGAATCCAACAAAAGCACGCCGAGGCGTGCAAAGGAGCAAATGATGAGCACCATTGATGAGAAACCCATTGTGAACACCGCTGACGTCACCCCCACCGAGACCTTCCCCTTCGAAGCCGATGCGCGCGCGAAGATTTCCATCCTGCGCGCGATGGCCGCCGATTTCTCGCAACCGACGCCGCGCTCGTTGACCGCCGCCGAACGGCGCCTGGTCAGCTCGACGCCGCGCGAATTCGTGGAAAAGTCGGTCAACTTCGGCCAGACGGCGCCGAGCATCAGCACGGCGTCGAATGCGGACTTCGTCGACATGCGCGAGTCGGAGGCGTATACGAGCGCCTATAACGCGCTGATCGACGAGATCGAGTCGCTGCGCCAAACCGTGCGCAAGGCCGTCGCTCTGCGCCGGCTGAAGACGGTCCGCGCGGCCCGCTCGATTTACCGCATGGGGCAGATCTACGTTCGCTCTGAAGGAGGCGACAGCGCCAAGACGCACGTGCAGGAGATGAAAAAAGCCCTGCGCCGGCGTCGTCAGCCGGCGGCCGAAACGCCGCAAACGCCCCAAACGCCTCCGGTAAAACCCCCGGTCCAGTAATCCCGCTCAGGAAGGCCCGCGGCCGCAAGGCCGCGGGCCACTAGGGCGCTATACTTCCCGCAAAAGTAATCAAGGGAGCCGAATCGATGCCTTCATTCCGGCGCTTCGTACTCGTGACCCTCGCCGTCGTGGCGTGTGCACCTCCGCTTCTCGCCCAAGGGCTGGCCCTCACGATGGCGAAGGCGTTCAGCCCTTCGACCGTACCGGTCGGCGGGACGTCAACGACGACGATGACGGTGACGATCACCAATCCGAACGGGTTCTCGGTCAGCGGAATCAGCTTCAGCGACACCTACCCGGCGGGTCTGGTTCCTGACCAGGTCGGCGCCTACACGTGCAGCGCGGGCAGCGCCGTGTTCAACGGAAGCGGCTGGGCACTCAGCAACGTCACCCTCGGCGCGAACACATCGTGCAGCGTCCCCATCAGCATGCACGCCACGATCACCGGCCCGATCACGAATACGACGTCGCAGGTGACCGGAACCGGCGTTCCGCCCGGCGGTCCGGCCTCGGCCACGCTCAACGTGTCGCCCTTGAGCATCCCGACGCTTTCAGGATGGATGCTGCTCGCGCTCGGCATGGCGATTGCGGCAATGGCGGTGAGTCGGATCAGGGGGTGAGGGGATTGGGTCGGTCGACGCCGACCAGAGCTCGGTCCAGCATGAATTGATTCTGTTCGAGGGGAAACACTCCACCGCCCGGAACGAGTCGTTGCTGGGATGTGATCCTCGCCACGGCGTCCAGCACGTCGAGCGGCCGCTGATCTGGAGCGAGATCGTGCAGATGGACCTCGCCGCGTCTACTGGTGGTGACGAGCCACCGGCTGTCGGCGCTGAAGTCTGCGCTCCATACACCGTTGCGGTGCCAGAGTACCGGCGTGACGGGAAGACCCGTTTCTGTATCCCACACCCGCGCGGTGCCGTCATAGCAGGTAGTGACGGCGAGTCGCCCGTCCGGCGCAAAACGGACGAACCATAAACGGTCGGCGTGCTGCAGCGGCGGCGTCAGAGGTCGACCGTCCGCCGCATCCCAGATGCGAGCCGTCCGATCGAGGCTGACAGTGGCGATGCGCTTGCCGTCCGGGCTGAACGTGGCATGCAAGACGTTATCGGCATGTCGTAGCGTGAACAGGTAGTCGCCGCTGACCGCATCCCACACGATCGCGGACCCTGGACGAATGTCGGATTGCCACCGGCCGTTCAAGGCGGCCGTGACGATGCGGCGCGCATCGGCGCTGAATTCGGCGTAGTTCGCTTGCCGGTGCGGCAGGGTGAGTCGCCGAACACCCGTCGAGGCATTCCAGACTCGCGCCGACCCGTCCTCGCTGGCGGTGATGACTTCGCGGCCGTCCTGGCTGAAGCGTATCGAGAAGAGTCTGGACCTATGGGTCAACGGCGGAGTGATCGGACGTCCGTCGGCGGCCGACCAAACGCGTCCTGTGCCATCCCAGCTCGCGGTGGCAAAGCGTCTCCCATCCGGACTGAACTGAATCGCGCCGACCGAATCTTTGTGCGTCACCGTAAACAGCGGCGTGGAGCGCGAGATCGACCAGAGACTCACTTGGCCGTTCAACGCGCCCGTAATGATTCTGGCGCCTTCCCGGTCGATGGCGACCGACCGAAGTTTGGGAACGCCGGGCAGGGACCAAATGACACGCGGACGGCCATGTTCGATCTGCCAAATTCTGACTGGACCATCGTAGCTCGCGGTGACAAAACGAGGAGCAGCGTCGCTGAATCGAACCAGGATCCAGTCTTGGTCCGCAGCCGATGTGGAGATGACGCCACCAGCGAAATCGAATTTCCAGAGCCGCATGTCGTGAGCGCCGACGGCAACGACGAAGTTACCGGCGACGTCGAAGTCGCGCGCATAGAGACGGAGGACCCAGGCCACCGGCCTTCCCGTGGCGGCGTCCCAGGCGCGAAGCATCCCGTCGCCGAGAGTCAAAAGGAAGCGGCTGTCGTCGGTGAATAACGCCGACGTCACAGCGTGCACGTTGGGAAGGGGTGCAGCCAACGCGTGGCCGGTCCGCGCGTCGACGAGTAAAACGACGTCGCTGCCATACACGACGATCTTCGACCCATCCCCGCTGAATCGAACGGACGCAGAGGTATCCACCGGTTCCGTCGGAGTGCCGATCGCGGCGCCGGTCGCCGCATCCCATAGCCGGGCTCTCTTGTCGGCTGAGCCGGTCACGATCATCCGGCCATCGCTGCTGAACCGCGCAGAGACAACATCGCTCGGGCTTTGGATGACCAGGAGGTCCGATCCGGCCTGCGCGTCGCGTACATGAATGGCCGGCCCACCGTCGTAAGTCAGCATCCGCCGGCCGTCGTTGTCGTAGTCGATGCGCGTGGCATCGGCGAGATGGAGCCGGTGGGTCGCCCCTTCGGGCGAAGTCGTAAGGTTCCAAATGTGCACTCCGTCATCGTCGGTTTCGACCGCCAGCTCGGACCCGTCGGGCCGAAGCGTGACAGACTCCACCGCGACTTTTTGGTCGATCGGCGGCGCCAACGGTCGACCGTTCGCCGCGTCCCAAACGCGCGCCACGGATCCGGATGCCGTCGCCACTTTTCTTCCGCTCTTGTCAAACGCCGCCGCCGATGCGGCGGTGTCGAGGTGGAACAAACGCCGGCCGGTGGCCGTCTCGTACATGTCGATCGATTCGCCGTATGCAATCCAGCGGCTTCCGGCGAGATCGAGAAGAACGGTAGCGGCGGCTTCCGGCCGTACATCGAGGAGTTGCGGCGATGCTTGCAGGGCCGCGGTGAAGCGGATGCGATCGACCCGGCCGGCGTCGGCGTCACCCTCGTGAAGCCGAGAGGCCGCGGCGATCCAGAGCAGGGACGCCGAGACGTCACCATTGTCGGCATTCATCCGCGCATTGAGAACATGTGCGGTGGCCAACTCCTCCCGGGCGGCGTTTCGTTGCTTCAACGCGTAGTACAGAAGCACTGCCAGGAGGACGATGATCACAGCCAGGGTGCCGATGAGCCGGCGCGCGCGGGAGAGACGCTGCCGCTCATCCTCGCGGTGCAGGTCGGGCATTCTCTCCGAGGGGATATCGAACAACGTGGCGACCAGCTTGAGGATCTCATCGCGTACGGGACGGGCGCCGCCGCGGAAGATGCCGCGATAGCCACGAAGATCGATGACCTCTGCCTGCGGTGAGGCACCGAGCTGCGACGGCACCACCGTGGTCCACTCCTCCGAGGCGGTGGCGAAGATGATGTTGTTCCCTTGAGGAAGCGTGCGAAAGTACTCGATCTCGCGCATGACCCAGCTACTCCCCTCGACCTGGTCGAGGATGTGCGGCGTCATGATCACGATGAGATAGCGCGACTCCTGCAGGGCCGGCTTGATCGTCTTCTCGAAGAAGTCGGTGTCGGCGCGCTCAAAAACCGTATCGAGATAGATCGACAGCCGGCGCTCGTCCGTGCGAAGCGGTTTGGGCAGGCGATAGTTACGCAGCGCGTTGCGCAGCCGCTGCGCAACACCGCTTCCTTCGGAACGGCGATAACTGATGAAGGCGTCGTGCTTCATCCGAAGATGGACCGGGCGAAATACTACGCCGATGCAGATCTCCACGCGTAGGAATCTGCCTTGGAGCGGGCGACGGGAATCGGATTGCGCGACCTCGAGCGACTCTACCAACTGAGCTACGCCCGCTCGCTTCGGGACGGCGGTTGTACCGCTGCAAAATCACAAGCGCAATGAGGTGCGGCGTTCAACTCAGCAGTCTACGAAATTTCCACCATATGGAAGTAAACTGACTTGCTCCCCACTTATGAGCGCGTCCCCCTTCGATGTTTTCGTCTCGTACACGAACGCAGACTCGCAATGGGTCCGCAAGACGTTGATCCCGCGCCTCCAGCACGAGAAATTCGTGGTCTGCGACTACGATGTGAACTTCAAGCCCGGAGCGGACGTAATCGAGGCGATCACGGAGTCGATGAGCAACAGCCGCTGCACGCTGCTCGTCGTCACCAGGTCGTACCTGAACAGCGCCTGGACCCGATATGAAAGCCGGATCGCCGAACATTCGCGGATCACCCGCGGCACCGGCGTGATTCCGCTGCTCCTCGAGAAGTGCGACGCAGGGCCGATCATCAGCAGCCGCCTCTTCATCGACTTCACCGACAGCGCCGCGCACGAGGTGCAATTCCGCCGGCTGTTCGCCGCACTGCGCAGCGACAGCCGGAGCGCGCTGCTTTCGCCTTCGCCCCTTCCGACGCCTCGCGGCGGCGAGCCCGCACCCCCGTTGTACCGTAACTTCGACATCGAGCTCACCACGTCGGACGGCGATCGCTACCGTCTGCGCGCCCGCTGCCAGGACATCGGCGAAACCGAACAGGCGGTCGCCGTCCCCTATACAGAGCTGCAATTGGGCGTCGAGGCGGTACGTCGCGGCGACGGAGGCCGCCAGACCTGGGAGAACGTCGGGCGAAAGCTGTACCGCACCGTCTTCACATCCGAGGTCGCTAAGCTGTGGGACGAAGCGGCAGCGGTGTCAAATGCGGATGGACATCACATCCTGCGGCTGCGCCTTCGTGTCGTCGAACCGCGCCTCGCCGCCCTGCCCTGGGAGCTGCTCCAGAAGGAGAGCTTCTCGCTGGCCATGATGCAGCCGATCGCGCGCCACAACGCCGAGATCCGAATGCCGGCGCTCGACGCGCAGTGCGGCGCGAAGATCCTGTTCGCCGACACCGCCGCCCGCATCAGCTCTCGCACGACTCCCGCTGTCCGCCGACACCTGGAGTCCCTAAAGACGGCCGGACAACTCGAGAGGTTGCGCGTGCTCGACCACGCATCGTTTGAAGACCTGAAGCTGGCCCTCGGCGAGGGGATTTATGACGTGCTGCACGCGGTGGTGGAGACGACACTGCAGGACGGCGGATCTCGCTTGATTCTGCACGACGAAAACGGCCGCCCGATTGCCATGGAGGGAGAGCGGTTTGCGCTGATTGTCCGCCAGTCGCCGGTCCGGCTGCTCGTCCTGAGCGCCGCGGACTCGAACCTAGGGGCGGGGCCGGAGGGAGCGCTGGCCGAGGCGGCGATCGGCGCGAATCGCTCCGGTGTTCCGGCGGTAGTGGCGGTGCAAGGGAAGGTGGGACATCGCGGCACGATCGCCTTCGCCGCCGCCTTCTACGACGCGCTGGCAACGGGGTGCCCCGTGGAGGCGGGAATGACCGCGGGACGCAATGCGATCGTGCGCGTCGAAGGCATCGACAATGCGAAATGGGCGCTGCCGATGCTGTTCAATGACGAGCCGGACGCGATCGTCTTTGGATCCCAGCGGCGGCGCGACTGCTTCGAGATCGAGAAGGCCGCCGCTGATCCGCCGTATGGACACACACCGCGAATGGCGCACAACATCGGTGACGACTTTCGCCAGGAGCTGATCGGCCGTGACGCCGCGCTGCGCCAGATCTCCGATGCGCTCGCCGCTCCAGGCGCTACCAACGTGGTGGTGGTCAAGAGCGCTCCCGGCTTCGGCAAGACCGCGGTCGCCGCCCGCTTCGCCTGGGAAGCGGCGCACCCTCCCCCGTCAGGACGGCGCTACGACTCCGTGACTTGGATCTCACCCGCCACGGCGAAGACAACCGATCCGGGCGAGGTGCTGCGCGGCTCGGTGCACCAGATCACCTCCGACGCCCTCTCGTACGCGCTCCTCAAGACACACGGTGCGGCGGCGGAGAGCGCGGGAGAGACGCCGCTGTTGAAGATCGAGCTTCCAGCGCGGCTGCGCGAGATCGCCTCCCTTCTCGGCATCGGCCGACATCTGGTCGTGATCGACGACGTCTCGCCAGCGGCGGAGGAGTCAGTGCGGACGTTCATCAAAGCGATGCCGCGCAACGTCGACTTCGTCGTCACGTCGATGCGCCGTCTCGGTATCGGTGAGCAGGAGGTCGAGCTCGGACCGCTGCCAGAACGGGACCTGCGCGCGTTGATGTGGCGTGTCGCCGACGGCGCGACGCCCGGTGCGCTCCCAGCCGCAGGCAATCCCTTCGTCGCCGTCGTCGAGATGCGTCGCCTGCTCGACGGCAAGCCGCGGCTCCCGATGCCCACCGGCGACACGGCCGTCGCGGAGTACACGCGCGCGCTCATTCCGGACCTCACGCCACAGGAGCGCGGCATCCTCGCCGTCTGCATTCAGCTTCCGTTCGCCGCCGACCGGTTCATTCTCGGCCGGGCGTCGAAGCTCGACGACGACGAATTCGCCGTCGCCGAGCGAGGCCTCCTCCGTCTCGGCTTGATCGAAACGCGCGGTACGAGCCTCCTTCTCTGCGGCACCCTGCGCGCGCTGTTCCGCGACGGCGAGGAAGAGGCGATGCGAATGTCGCTCGATGCCAAACGGCCAGCGATCGAGGCGCTGATGGAGTTTCTCGACCTTCTGCAGAGACAGTTCGGTGCTCCTGACTCGCCCCAGTTTGTGCGCAAGATTGCCGGAGAGCTCGGCAACATGGTGTGGGGAGTACGGACGGCATGGGAGCTCCGGATGTTCGAGCACCAGCAAGGCTTCCGCAATTTTCTACAGGACGCGCTCTACAGCCTCGGCTTCTGGGAAACTGCGTTGCAAACCGGCGAGATCGCCTATCTCGCTGCCAGCCGCATTGGCGGCTACGACGAGATGGGATGGGCTGCGCTCTATCCGATGACGCGTATCCACTACCAGCGCCAGGAATTGCGAAACGCGGAGCGCTGGTGCGCAACGGCGCTCAGCCTGTTCGAGAACACCGGCAATCCGACAGGCATTGTCTCGGCGAAGCGGTACCTCGGCCGCATCCGACAAAGTGAGGGCGACTTCGTCGCGGCGCGCATGCTCTTCACGGAGATTCTCGACGAAGTGCGGCGACGCAGCAGCCGGCGAGACGAGGTGTCGATGTCGATCGAGAACCTCGCTGCCCTGGAGCTTGCCGCGGGACGCCTAGACGTCGCCGAGCGCCTTTACCACGAAGCGCTCGCCGAGCAGGAGCCGGGACCGAAAACGATCTCCGCGCTTACGGAGCTCGGCCGGCTGGCGCTGCGCCGCGATGTCGACGAGGCGCTGCGCTACTTCTTTCGCGCGCGCAGCGCCATCGCGCACGCGGAGTGGGATAGCCGGTTCGCGAAGATCGCGCATTCGATCGGCCTGGCATACGAGCAGAAGGGCGACTATCTGGCCGCCCGCGATCAGTTCCGCACTGCGCACGACATCTTCATCCGCCTCGATGCACGTGCCGAGCGCGACGAAGCCGCCGCCGCGCTCGTCCGCGTCATCACGCTCTACGAACGGGCGGTTCCGGAATGAGGCCAGAGCGCACCGGCATCGTTCAGCCCGGAGATCCGTTGCACGAATTGCTCGCCAATGCGCTCTCCATCGCCGCCAGCGGTCAGTTCGAGGTTTACCGCCTCGGCCGCGAAGGCGCCGTCTACCTCTATGTGCATGCGCCGAGCGGCGCCCGTGCCATCGGTAAGTTCTACGGCCGGAAGCCGCTTCCTGCCGGAACCGTCGGCAGCTCGGAGATGCACGCCCTGCTGATGAATCGCGAGTTCTATCACCTCCAGATGTTGCGCAGCCTCGGGTTCGACGACGGACCCCACCGCGTCCCTCGCCCCCTCGCCACGTCGGAAACAACCAATTGGCTGCTCATCGAGGAATTCGTCGAGGGAGAGAGCATCCATCACGCCGTCCGGCAACGAATCGAGCGCGGCGATGAGCTCCTCGATCACAGCATCACCTCCGTGGCAACGGCCCTCGTCCGCCTTCATGGTTTCCCGTGCCCCTCCAGCCTGCTTCCGCCCAAAGACGCCGTCGCCTATTTTGCCAAGGTGATCTCGCAACTGCAGGCGACCGGAATCCTCAGCGGCGCCGCACGCGACCGGCTCCTAGGCATCGCCCAACGCTGGCATCGCGGCAATGCCGTCAGCGCTTATGAGCCGGCGATGATCCACGGCGACGCCACACCCGAGCACTTCCTCTACCACCACGGCACCGACTGCATGAACATGATCGACGTCGAAGCGCTTCGCCTGGGCAATCCCGCCGAAGACCTCGGTTATCTCGCCGGAGAGCTCAAACATCTCTTCTGGATGTACACCGATGACCCGTGGGCGTCGGAGCCGGCGATCCGCCGGATGTACGACGCGTACATCGCGGCCGCGAAGCTCCCGTCCGCAGCGGCTGACGCGCTGACCGAGGGAGCCCGTTACTTCATGGGCGTTGTCGAACTCCGCATCGCACGCAACACGTGGCTGCCGTTCCATCATCGCCTGAAACTGATCGCGGAGGCGGAGCGCTGCTTCCAGATTTAGCAGCGACTGCGAACACCGTCACGTCCGACCACGATCCGCATCAAACAACATCAGAAAAGTTGGACGCGTTGCGTTTACAGAGCGTGTGTCTGCGACAACTCTATTTCTCACCGCCCAAGCGTAATGCATGGACCGAGGAGCGAGGCAACGCCTTTGCAGCGTGAGTCACGATGCCCGCGAAAGATCTGTTGAATCGGCGCGGCGGACGAATCGATCCGCTCAAGGTTCGTGACGGCCCATTCGATTCTGACGCCCGCGTCGATCAGGCGATCGCCGAATCGTTTCCTGCCAGCGACCCTCCGTCGTGGAACTCGGGACTTGACCCGGCACCTCGAAAAAAACCGCAAAAAAAAGCGAAGTAGGTCTCAGGCAGCGGAGTGCGCTCGTGTCATTCGTTTGCTCCTTGGTGTTGTAATTGATCGCGATAGATCGGGAGGCGAACGGAAAAGGTCGCGCCCTGCCCTTCACCCGGACTCTGAGCGTCCACGGTTCCGCCGTGACGCTCGACGATGCTGCGGACGATTGCCAGACCGAGACCGAGTCCACCGTGTTTGGCGCGGTCCGAGACGCTTGCCTGGTGGAAGCGGTCGAAGACGTGCGGCAACACCTCGGCGCGGATCCCGCGGCCGGTGTCGCGAACGGAGATCGCCACGTTCTCTTCATCGGCCGTAGTGACGACTTCGATCAAGCCGCCCGACGGAGTGAACTTCATGGCGTTGGTGAGCAGGTTCCACAGCACCTGACGCAGACGCGTCTGGTCGCCATACACGGTCAGGTCGTCGGGCAACGTCCATCGAATGTGCTGACCAGCCTCGCGCGCACGCGGCTCGAGCGTCTCGATCGCGCTATCGATGAGCTCTCGGACCGCGATCGGCGCAAATTCGACGTGCAGTTTCCCGGTAATGATTCGGGACACGTCGAGAAGATCGTCGATGAGGCGCTGCTGAACGTTCGCGCTCTGCTCGATCGCATGCAGAGCCTCGGCGAAGAGCCCGGAACCGGGACCTGCAGCTCGCAGCATTTGCGTCCACCCGAGAATCGATGTCAGCGGCGTACGCATCTCGTGCGACAGCGTGGCCAGAAAGATGTCGCGCGAATGTCCCGAGGCCAACGCCTCCGAGCGCGACCGCGCGTTTTCGATGGCCAGGGCCGCCCGGCGCGACACGTCCTCGGCGAGCGCGGCATCGCGACGGCAGTAACGCCGCTCCGACGTGCTCCTGATGAAACGGATCGCTCCGGCCGGCCGATCACCAATCACGATCGGCGCGACGATCAACGACCGCACGCCGAGGCTCAGGAGAAACTCTCCGTCGGCGGGATCGGCCGCGAGGTGTTCCATCAGGAACTCCTCGGTGACGCGCGCATGCAGTTGGACACACGCGGTCCGCAAGGCGCTGTGAAGCGGCGCGTCGGGCGCGATTCTGGAGAAGCGCTCGAGACGGACCGTCTCGTCCGCCTGAGACTCTTCCGCGCCGACCGCAGCGACGTTCTCGATCGTTCCATCGTCGCGAAGCAGGTGAACGGTGCACCAGTCAGCGAAGACGGGAACGGCAATGCGGGCGAGGGTTCGCAGAATCGTCCGTTCATCCGCGTCCGGCGCGAACAGTTCGCCGAAATGCGCGGACAGAGCGGCGGCCTCGTCACGATGCTTTTCAGCATCGATATCGGTGATGATGCCGAGCCACCCACCGTCAGAGCTCGAGCGACTCGGTACGAAGCGCAGGGCGATCCAGCGAACTTCACCGTCAGCGCCACGCAGCCGGGCCTCCGCACCGAAGGGTGCTCTCTGATCCGCGCTCGAGGCCAGGAGGCGAGCAATCGCGTCGCGGTCCGGCTCATCGATCGCCTGCAGCCATTGCCTGCCCGCAGCATCCTCCGCGGTTTGTCCAGACAAGGCGCACCACGCATCGATGCCTTCCGCGAGCTCGCACCGATCGATTGTGACGAAGTGATCGTTCAGCATTACGTCATCGCCCCATCGCCGCCAGACGTCCGTTCACGCGCGGAAGAACGACGTCCGCGTCGGGCAGAGCTTCCGCAACAAACGCGGAAGCCGCCGCGGGCGCAACGTTGATGCGGATTTCCCCGCCTTGGTGAGGTCGCGTCGCGCGCGTTCACCGCGAGATTCGCAACGATCTGCTGAAGCTGCCGGGGATCCGCCCGAACCTCGGGTGACTGCCCGGCATCGATCACCACGGAGCGGTGTTCGGCGAGGTGCTTGGTTTCGTCAGCGAGCTCGCGAACCCATGCGCCTACGTCCAGGGTCTCGAAGCTCGGCAGCGCCTGAGACAGGCTGATCGAGCGTGTGACTTCGATTCCGTACTCACG
>DATDFB010000180.1:0-13724 GCA_036522835.1 Thermoanaerobaculia bacterium
CTCTTCGTCGAGGGCGACGATCTCGCCGTCGAGCACGACCTCCGGCACCTTCAGCTTCCGCAGCGCGTCGGCGACTTTGGGGAAGCGCGGCGCGAGGTCGATCTCATTGCGGCTCCACATCGCCATCTCCCCGCCGGAGATCGCCACGACGGCGCGGAAGCCGTCGTATTTGAGCTCGTAGACCCACTCGTTGGCGTCGCGCGGCGGCGTGGTGGTGAGCGTCGCCAGCATCGGCGGGAAGACTTTGCGTAGCAGCGTCTCCGGTTTCACGACACGATCACCTGCACTTCGTCGAACCCTTCCTCGAGAGTTGGTGGCACTAGCTTTTTCCTGGTCGCGAAGATGGCCACGTCGGGAACGCGCGCTCTCCCCTCGCGCTGGCGGTTTCGCATGATGGCCGTTTTCACGTCGGTCTCGAAGTAGACGGCGACGATGCGCGCGCCGTGCCGACGTCCCAGCGCGATGAGCGGCGCGCGCACGTCAGCCGTCGGATTGGTGTTGTCGACGACGACGGATTTCCCCTCGCTCAACGCCGCGGCGATCTCGCGCTCCTGCCGGTCGTCGCGGCGGCGCGCGTTCGGCATGAGGTCCTTGCTGACGTGCGCGTGCGTCGCCGCGAAGTGCGCGCGGTAGTAGGTCGACTTGCCCGATCCGGGGAGGCCGATGAAGATGATGAGCTCGAGACTCATTGGTTCTTGGTTCTTAGGTTCTTAGGTTCTTAGGTTCTTAAGTTCGACAAACCTAAGAACCTAAGAACCTAAGAACGTAAGAACCCCTTACCATGCCCCACGTGGCGCGCTACATCAAGAACGTCCGCAAGCAGTCGATGTCGATGGGGCCGACCGAGGAGCGCGGCGCGGCGCTGTGGGTCGGCTATGATCTCGACGGCGTCGACGATGACCTCACGCACCTCGGACTCATGAAAGTCGACGACGAGACCGCCGCGCGCTACGGCGTGACGGCGTTCGTGAAGACGGACTTGGAGACGCTGAAGAAATGACGACCGAAGAGATCAAGGCGAGCGCCGCGGAGCTGGCCGCAGCCATGCGCGCGGAGAGCATCGACGCCGCCACGCGCCAGCGCTTCATCGCCCTCCGCACGGCACTGTTTCAACGCGGCGTGTACGACCCGGTGCTGGTGCGCTTCGACAGCGCCACCGCACCGCGGGCGACGAACGCGGAGATCGCCGAGGAGTTGGAGAAGATCGCCGCGGCGTGAGCTAAAACGGCCCCACGATCCGCAAATAGCAATCGTCGCTCCGCACCAGCTCCACCGCCCCGCTCAGCGCCCACTCCAACAGCCGCTTCTGCACGCGCGGGTGCTCGAGCTGCTCTTCGCTGCCGAAGATGTGCGTCAGCACGCTGCGCGGCACGGCGATCTCGCCGCGGCCGCGGATGCGCTCCATGCCGACCTGCAGGGCGTCGAGCCGGAAATCGATGTCCTCGTCGAGCAGTGCCGCCGCCTTCCCCGCCTCGGGGTTCATGCCCAGGAACGTCTCGAAGTCGAGCGGGTGAAACTCCTTCACGCCGCGGGCGCGCAGCTCCTCGGGCGAGAGCTCGTCGGCGAGAATCAGCCCCGCCACCTCCGTCCCTACGCCGTCGATCTCCCAGCCGATCCACCGCTCCTTGCCGAGCAGCGCGATGCGCTGGATGTACTTCGCCATTGCCGTTGGGCGCGAATTATCGCTCCGATCGAAAGCGCGCGCTGCGCAGGGTCCCGGACCACACCACCACGGGCCGCTCGGCTCGCTCGTGAGCGATGACGCGGTGCCGCCCCGCGGCAAGCACGATGCCGGCGCGGCCGACGGCGCAGCCGTCGATCGTGGCGCGTACCACGCCGCGCTCGCCCAGGACGACGTACGGACCGGGGACGCCGATGTCGAACGATTCGGCGAGGCCGTCGCGCAGCGGCCGGAGCTGCGCGCCGGCGACGTGCACCGCGCCCCACGGCACGTAGTAGCGCTCGACGAAGCGCCGCGCCGCGGGCGGCAGCAGCGACACGCCGGCCACGACGTACGTGCGCGATTCGACGAGCGTATCGGCGATCGTGTCGCGCATCGCGCCGACGCCGAGCTTCAGGTTCGTCACCGCCTCGAGGACGAAGTAGTAAGGACGGGAGCGAAACACCGTCTCGCCTTTGAGGTCCATCACCGTCTCGGACGGTTGCGTGAGCGCGAGCACTTCCTCCACCAGCACGATCGAGCGCTCGGCGTCGTTCCGCCACGGCTGCGCGGTGACGACGATGATCGGCACCATCGCCGCGGCGAGCGACGGCAACCAGCGCTCGTGCCGCATCAGGAGCGGCGTGGCCATGATCACCGCGAGCGGATACCACGGCAGGTAGGTCTCGAGGTTCGTCATCGGCGCGAACGACGCGTAGAGCGCGAGGTAGACGCCGCAAGCGAGAAAGGCGAAGAGGCGGCGGCGCACGAGGGCGGGCTCGGCGTCGGAATGCGCGATGCGCAGCGCGATCGTGCGGATGACGAAGTAGAGGGGGATGAACCAGAGGACGTGCCAGGCGTGCACGAACGGCACGGCGTTGTGCGCGAAGACGCCGTAGACGAACGGCTTCCACAGTCCCGTCGCCGCAAGGCCGCCGGCGATGAGGAGCGGGATGACCGAGGTCGTGGCAACGGCAATCGCCGCGCACTTCGCGACGAGGCCCCTCGGCGGCAGCGGCGCGCGGCGCATGGTCAAAAGAAACGTCGCGAGGAGCGCCACGATCAGAACCGCGACGTAGAGCGTGCTTTTCATCGACACGCCGAACGCACCGCCGAGGAGGAGGCCGCCGATCGCGGCCTTCCGCGTGGGCGAAGAGTTGCCGACGGCGACGGCGATCACGGCGAGCCAGAGCACGAGCCAGAGGTCGTCGGTGCGGTATTCGAGCGAACCGAGGAAGAACGGCGGGACGAGCGCGGCGAGGGCGGCGGACCACCACGCCGCCCTCTCGCCGAAGAGGCTCCGGGCGATGCGCCAGACGAAGAAGAGCGCCGCCAGAAAGAGCGGCAGCATGGAGAGGCGCGCGGCGTAGAGCAGCCGCGGATCGTCGCCGGTCGCGGCGAAGAGCGGCGACGACAGCAGATGAAACAGCGGCATGTGATTGTCGAAGACGTCGCGGTACTGCGCGAGTCCATGCGCCCAACCCCAGGCCACGTGCATGTGCTGCGGCTCGTCGGAATCGAAGCGATAGCGAAAGATGAGCCCGACACGAACCGCCACAGCGGCCGCCAGGAGCGACAGGGAAATCGCCGATATTCGCTTCATGCGTTAACGGATTTGTAACAGGATAACCGATTTCTGCGGTGATCTAGCAAGTGTCGGGCAGTTCCCTATTTTCCGTGCTCACCGACCCGTCTAGTCGTGTGGGAGGGGACTGCCCGGCGCTCGAAATACGCGCCCTGACAGCGGCGGCATGGCTGGCCGCCGCACTCCACAGCCGAACCGATGAGCACGGCGATCAGGACGTCGAGACTGTAACCTCTAGCTTCGCCAGAAGATGCTACGATGCTTCACCCCGTTCACTTTCACCAAAATTGACCTATGTTCGAGACCGTCGTCCCAGAGACCGTTGGCAAGCGCAGTAAGAAAGTTTTCTACGAGACGTTGCCGGTATCGCTGGCGGCGCACGGGATCGCTATCGCCGGCGTTTTGCTCAGCACCGTTTGGCAGGTGGGGTTTCCCGATCACTCGCCGCACCTCAGCACGGCGTACTCGCTGACGTCGGTTCCCGAGCCACCGCCGCCGCCTCCGCCGCCACAGGTGATGGATACGGCCCCGAAGCCGGAGCCGAAGCCGCAGAACGTCGCGCCTCCTCCGCCCGCGCTTCTGGAGATGGCGCCGCGCGTGATCCCGAATCTCGTGCCGCACGTCGAGATCCCACCGCCCCTGCAACCGCCGCCGCCGAAAGTCGCCGTCGCCGACGCAGTGCCGAGCGGCGATCCGAACGGCGAGAAGGGCGGAAAGCTCGGCGGCGAGCTCGGTGGAAAAGGGACGACGCCGTTCAGCCTCGTCTTTCCCGACGACGGGCGCATCTACGTGGAGCGCGACGCGAAGCTGCCGCTGACGCCGATCAAGCAGGACTATCCGCATTACCCATCCGAGGCGGTGAAGAAACATTGGGAAGACAGCGTGCTGGTGCGCTACGTGATCGGCACGAACGGCCGCGTCAAGGACGTCACCATCCTCGATCACGCCCGGCAGCCGATGTTCGACGACGCCGCCGTCAACGCCATCAAGGAGTGGACGTTCCGTCCGATGAAGAAGGACGGGAAGCCGGTCGAAGTCGTCCACGAATTGACGGTGTTTTTCCAGCTCGTCACGCACTGAGGAGCTGTGCGCGGAGCCGCGCGCGCTCCTTCGCGTCGGGCAGCGGCCCCTCGCCGGCGCGCAAGTTCTCCGCGAGGTGCAGAGGATTGCGCGTCGCCGGGATCACGCACGTGACCGCGGGGTGCGACACGATCCAGCGCAGCAGTGACTCGGCCGGACGGCGTCGTGTGAGCGCCCCTTCCTCGAAGGGGCGATTCACGAGCACGGCGATGCCGCGCTCCTCCGCGAGCGGCAGCAACCGCTCCTCGGCGTCAGGAACGCCGACGGAGTACGGGAGCTGCACGAAGTCGATCGTCTCGCTGCGCATGATCCGCTCGAGCTCCGGGAACGCGCCGGTCCTGTAATGAGTGATGCCGATGTAGCGCACGCGGCCTTCATCCTTCCACCGCCGCAGCGTCGCCAGGTGCGTGCGCCAGTCGACGAGGTTGTGCACCTGCATGAGATCGATGCGATTCGTGCGCAGCAGCCGCATCGAGCGCTCCATCTGCGTGATGCCCTCGCCGCGCCCTTCGGTCCACACCTTCGTCGCCAGGAATGCATTAGCCGGCTTCAGCTCGCCGACGGCCTCCTCGGCGCGCCCATACATCGGCGAGGTGTCGATGACGCGCCCGCCGCCGGCGGCGAAGCGCTCCACGACCGGGACGAGCTTCGCGCGCGCAGCGCCTTCGACGTCGAAGGTCTGCCACGTACCGAGGCCGATGATCGGGAGAACTTCGCCTGAGCTCGGGATGGGACGGTGGTGCATGGATTGCTCTTTCCCAGGGTGCAGGGCGCAGGGGGCGGGGCGCAGGTGATGTTCTCGCGATGTCATCACCTGCGCTCCGTCCCCTGCGCCCTGCGCTCTTATCAATGTTCGATCCACGTTTCCCCTACTCCGCAGAGCTTGCCATGCCTGTCATCGGACTCGAATCCGAGTTCCGCGTCTTCGTCGACGACCGCGAAATGGCACCCGAGGACGTGTGGCGGACGCCGGCGGGATTCATCGAGCAGCCGCTTTTGAAGCGAACGACGAAGTCGTCGCAGTTGCCGACCGGCGGCGCGGTCTACTTCGACGGCGGCGTGCTCGAAGTCGTCACGCCGGTGATCGAAGTCGCGCCGCGATGCACGGCGCGCGCGGTGCGGAGCCTCTGGGAACAGCTCCGCTTCGTGCGCGCGGAGCTCGACGGCTGGGAAGCGCGCAGCGGCCGCCGCGTGCGCATGGAAGCGTTCAGCTGCCACGTCAACGTCTCGTTCGAGCTGCCGCGCGAAGAGCGCGGGCGCGACCGCACGGTCCAGAAGTTGGCGCTGCTGCTCTCGCTGATCCTGCCGGCGCCCGTCATCGTCGCCGGCGCGAACCGCCGCTCGACGGCGATCGGCGTCCGCCCGCGCCGCGAGCGCATCGAGATCACGCTCGACTTCACGCCCGAGCCGGGACTGATGGGGGCGGCGGTGGCGCTGATCGTCGGCGTGGTGCGGTCCGTCATCGCCTGGCCGTCGTACCGCGTCGGCGCGGCCGAAGAGCACGGCGTGCCCATCATCGCCGCGATCACGCCGGGGCAGCACGGGTCGCGCAAAGGGTGGGCGGTGCGCGCGGAGCACTTCGCGCAAGATCCGTTCGCGTGCGACGTCGACGCGCCGCTCTGGCGGACGACGAGCGGCCGCACGCTCTCGCTGCGGCGCATGGCGCTGACGGCGGCGACGCTGTTCCGCGACTCGATCCGCGACGTCGCCGACTCCGTGAGCGAGCGTTTGCTTTTCTCGATCCTCCGCGGCCAGTCGCCGTCTCTGCTCGACCTCCCCGACCGCCCGTTCGCGTACGACGACGTCGGCCGCGCGGCGTGCTGGACGCCGTGGTCGCAGTCCGCGCGCCTGGACCGCTCTGTCTACGAAACGGTCTTCCTCGACCTCACCAGCGGACGGAAATTCGACGTCGGGACGCCGGTCAAGGTGAAAGGGTGGTACCACGTCATCTTCCGCGCGCCCGGCGGCGAGGAGCGGATGCTGTCGATCGACCAATTGGCACGCCTTGCGCACTAGGCGAGGTCGACCCGGCTTTTTCCGGGAGCGCTAGCGAGTGGAGGCGCGCCGATAATCCCTGAGGGGTCGGCGCGCCTCGAGTTTTTTCGCATATCCTTCGCCGCGCATGACCGACCTCGCCGCGCTTTACCCCGAGCACATCGCCACCGTCAAACGCCGCCACGACGCCGCGCTCGCCGCCACCGGCTTCGACGCCGCCGTCATCTTCAGCGGCGCGATTCACATCGCCTTCCTCGACGACGAGATGTATCCGTTCAAGCCGAACCCCCACTTCAAGAGCTGGGTGCCGGTGGTCAACAACCCGCACTGCTTCATCGTCTACGCGCCGGGAGAGACGCCGCGCCTCGTCTTCTTCCAGCCGGTCGACTACTGGTACAAGCCGCCCGACACGCCGAGCGGGGCGTGGACGGAGCACTTCGACGTCCGCATCATCCGCACCCCCGAGGAGGCCAAGCAGCACTTCCCGTCCGGACGCGTGGCCTTCATCGGCGAAGGGCTCGACAACCCGAAAGCGCTCCTCGACCTCCTGCACTGGGAGCGCGCATGGAAGACCGACTACGAGATCGAATGCATTGCCCTCGCGAACCGCAAGGCCGTGCGCGGGCATCGCGCCGCGGAGCAGTCCTTCCGCGGCGGCGCGGCGGAGTACGACATTCACCTCGACTATCTCCGCGCGTCGAGCCAAACCGAGGAGGAGCTGCCGTACCACAACATCGTCGCGCTCAACGAGCATGCCTCGGTGCTGCATTACGTCAACCACGATCGCCAGCCGGTGGACCGGCACTCATTCCTGATCGACGCCGGCGCCTCCGTCAACGGCTACGCCGCCGACATCACGCGAACGTATTCGAGCAACGGCGACGAATTCGGCGAGCTCATCGCCGCAATGGACGATGCCCAGCAGTCGCTCTGCGCCGCGGTGAAGCCGGGCGTTCCCTACCCCGACATCCACATGCTCGCGCACCGCCGCGTGGCCGAGCTCCTCATCCGCTTCCACTTCGTCAAAGGCATGGACGCCGACGGCGTGCTCGACACGCGCATCAGCTCCACCTTTCTCCCGCACGGCGTCGGCCACTACCTCGGACTGCAAGTCCACGACATCGGCGGCCACATGGGCGACGCTCACGGCGCCACCGTCACGCCGCCGAAGGAGCATCCGTTTCTACGGCTCACGCGCCCCATCGAGCCGCGCAACGTCTTCACCATCGAGCCCGGCTTCTACTTCATCGATCCGCTGCTCGCGGACTTGCGAAAGAGCGACAACGCCAAGTTCATCGACTGGGCCCGCGTCGACCGCTTCCGCAAATACGGCGGCGTTCGCATCGAGGACGACCTGGCGGTGACGGAGAACGGCGCCCGGAATCTGACGCGGGAGGCGTTCGCGGCGTAAGATTCCGGCGATGAGACAGATCGTGATCTACCCCGGCGAAGATGGCTATTGGATCGCCGAGTGCCCGAGCCTCCCGGGCTGCATCACGCAAGGAACCACGCGCGAAGAAGCGATCGCGAACGCACGCGACGCCATTCACGAATACGTTGCCGCGCTCGAAGAGGACCACCTGCCGGTGCCTGAGGAACGCTTCGAGGCGATCGTGGTCGCGGTGTGACGAAACTGCCACGCGTTTCCGGCCGCGACTGCGTCGCTGCGTTGACGCGCGCCGGGTTTCGCGTGCGACGCCAGAGCGCGACCATATCGTGATGCGGCGCGACGAGCCGTTCGCACAGGTGGTCGTCCCGGATCACAAGCAACTCGATCGCGGCACCCTGCGGGCAATCCTGCGGCAGGCAGAAATGTCGATCGCTGATTTCGTGTCGCAACTGCGCTGATCAGCGCGCGTACTCCGCTTCCTTGCCTGGAGCGGCGAGGTGGTTCTCGGCCCAGCGGCGGACGTCGTCAGGGTTCATTGCTTTTTGAAATTCTCCCACCGCCCCAGCGCCTCCTCCGCCATCGCCTTCAGCTTCGCGAATGACTCGCGCGCATCCGCGGTCGGCGCGGCGTCGGAGCCGTCAACCGCATTCTCCAGCGTGGCCAGCCTGTCCGCGGCGAAGCGGAGCGTCGCCGTCGACTTCGGGAAGAGCCACCACGCCTCGGCCGTCGCGGGATCGACCCCGGAGATCTCGATCGCGCGCGCGCGGCGCTCCCCTTCCAGCTTCGGGATCTGCGCGCCCGCGTCCTTCAGCGCGGCGGCGAGCTTCGCGCGCTCGGCATTGATCTCGCGAGCGAGCTGGAACTGCTCGGCGTACGCGCTCGCCGGGAGATCGACGCGCGGATCGGGCACGACGTCGAACGGCACGACGATGCGCCGTCCGTCGACCGTCAGCGCTGCGCGGTATTTTCCGGGCGGCGCCCAGATCCCTTCGCCGCCGCGGCGCCCTTCGAGTCCGGCCGGATTCGGATAGCGCAGCGACCAGACGAAGCGGTGATGCCCCGGCGCGCTGCTCAGCGTCTGCGGCGGCGGCACCCACTCCGGCGCGACCGTCAGCTTGGCCGGATCCGGCACATGCGGCTTCTCGTCGCTCTGCCAGCGGCGGATCACCGCCCCTTCCGCATCCATGATCTCGAGCGCCACGAGGGCGGCAGGACCGTTCAGCACGTAGTCGATGTTCGCGCCGAACGGCGGATTCGGCGCCATCGGCTCGTCCTTCGGCATCGGCGTGCCGGTGAAGCCGGCCACGCGGTAGCGCACCGCGGGCGCGGGCGGGAACATGTCGGCGCCGGCCGGCGGCGGCCTGTGACGCAGCGGCGTCACGTCGTCCATGATCCAGAAGCCGCGGCCGTGCGTGGCGATGACGAGGTCGTTGCCGTGCACGTCGATGTCGCGCACCGATGTCACCGGCAGGTTCTGCTGCAGCGGCTGCCAGTGATCGCCGTCGTCGAACGACACCGCGACGCCTTTCTCCGTTCCGGCATAGAGCAATCCCTGGCGCACGCGGTCTTCGCGCACCACGTTGACGAACGCCGTGAGGCCGTCGCTGATGAGCTGCCACGTCTTGCCGCCGTCGTGCGTGCGGTAGATGTACGGCTTGAAGTCGTCGAGGCGATGGCGGTCGATGGCCGCATACGCCGTCTCCGGCTCGAAGTGCGACGTCTCGATGATCCCCACCTTCGACCACGCCGTGAGCGCGGGCGGCGTGACGTTCGTCCAGTGCGCCCCCTCGTCGCGCGTGCGCCAGATCTGCCCGTCGTCCGTGCCCGCCCAGATGTCGTGATCGGCCGTGCGCGACGGCGCGACCGCGTAGATCACCCCCATCCGCTCCGCCGTCGTCAGCGCCGCCGTGGCGGGATCGAGATTCGGCGGGATCGGCGACGGATCGCGCGTGAGATCGGGGCTGATCACCGTCCAATGCTTCCCGCCATCCTCGGTGCGGAAGAGGCGCTGGTTCGAGAAGTAGAGGACGCGCGGATCGCGAACGGAAAACACGAGCGGCAGCGTCCAGGTGTGGCGGTCGACGTTCGGATACGCCAGCGTCGGATCGACCGACTGCGTCTGCATCGTGCGCGTGTCGAGGCGATCGACGCGGCCGCCGTAGATGATGGCCGGGTCCTTCGGGTCGGGAGCGACGTTGTCGCTCTCGCCGCCCGCCGTAATCTCCCGGAACTGCATCAGATTGATCCCGTCGATCGTATTCGTGCGGCTCGGCACTCCCGCCGCGCCGGAGTCCTGCTGCGCGCCGTAGACCCAGTACGGAAAGCGGTTGTCGGTAACAACATGGTAGAACTGCCCAGTGGGCTGGTTGTACCAGGAGCTCCACGTCTTGCCGCCGTCGACGGAGACGACGCAGCCTTGATCGACCCCTAGGATGCGGCGCTCGGGAGAGTCGGGGTCGATCCAGAGCTGATGGTAGTCGTCGCCGCCGGGCGCTCCTTTGACAATGGCGAACGTCTTGCCGCCGTCGTCCGAGCGGTAGACGTTGATGTTGATCGAGTAGACCGCGTCGGCGTTCTTCGGCTCGACGGCGATGCCGCCGAAGTACCAGCCGCGCGACCAGACGCGCGCGTCGGCGCTCGTCTTCGTCCACGTCGCCCCGCCATCGTCCGACCGGTACATCCCGCCGGCGTCCTCGGCGTCGACGATGGCGTAGACGCGCCGCGGCTGCGACGGCGCGACGGCTAGGCCGATCCGGCCGGGCCTTCTCGGCAGTCCAATCGTCAGCGCGGCCCAGTGATCGCCGCCGTCGGTCGACTTGAAAATGCCGCCGCCCGGGCCGGTCGACGGCGGATAGACGCTCCACGGCGTCCGCCGCGTCGCCCACAGCGCCGCGTAGATCACGTTCGGATTTCCCGGCTCGAGCGCCAGGTCGACCGCGCCGGTGTTGGCGTCGGGACCCAAAACTTTCTGCCACGACTTGCCGCCGTCTTTTGAACGAAACACGCCGCGCTCCGTATTGGGCCCGTACGGATGGCCGAGGGCCGCGACAAAGACGACGTTCGGGTCGGCCGGATGAACGACCACGCGGGCGATCTGCTGCGAATCCGTGAGACCGATATGCGTCCACGTCTTGCCGCGGTCGATCGACTTGTACATCCCGTCGCCTTGGGCGATGTCGGAGCGCATGTCCGCCTCGCCGCTGCCGGCGTAGATCACGCTCGGGTCGGACGGCGCCACGGCGATCGCGCCGATCGAGCCGATCGGCTGCCCGTCGAAGATCGGATGCCACGTCCGCCCGGCGTCGATCGTCTCCCACACCCCGCCGTTCACGCTGCCGAAGTAGAAGTGCTGCGGCTCGCCCGGCACGCCGGTGACGGCGAGGACGCGTCCGCCGCGGAACGGGCCGATCAGGCGCCAATGCAGGTCCTGGAAGTGAGCGGGATCGACTGCTGCATTGCCACAAATCGGCAACAACAGGATCAGCGATCCGATGAGACGGCGCAGGAACATCAATGGTCCCCCAACAGTTGATATCGTCGCCGCGCGGGAAGCGCGAGACGCGAATTATTCACGATTCGGCCGCCCGCCGATCAAAACGCTTTTGCGTCATCCTGAGCCGCATCGACGGCGAAGGATCTCCGAATTGCAGGATTGCCGCATCGGGAGATCCTTCGCCGCGCTGCGCCGACTCAGGATGACGATGTGAAAGGATGTTATGCACCGACTCCTATCGGTTCTGTTGACGTTCGCCCTGGCCGGCGTGGCCGCGGCCCAGACCAATCCTTTTTTCGCCCCCAGTCCCCTCCCCTTCCAGGCCCCGCAGTTCGACAAGATCAAGGATAGCGACTACAAGCCCGCGCTCGAGGAAGGGATGCGCCAGCAGCTGGCCGAGATCGAGTCGATCGCGAACAATCCCGAGCCTCCCACATTCGCGAATACGATCGAGGCGATGGAGCGGAGCGGCGCGCTGCTCACGCGCACGGCGAAGGTCTTCTTCGCCCTGACGCAGTCGAATACGAACGAGACGCTGCAGAAGCTCGAGGGCGAAGAATCGCCGAAGCTCGCCGCGCACAACGACGCCATCAACCTCAATCCGAAGCTCTTCGCCCGGGTCAAGGCGCTCTACGACGCGCGTGAGGCGAGCGGACTCGACGCCGAGTCGAAGTTCCTCCTGGAGCGCTACTACCGCAACTTCATCCGTTCCGGTGCGCTGCTTTCGGACGCGGACAAGACGAAGCTGCGCGCGCTCAACCAGCAGGAGTCGAAGCTCAGCACGGAGTTCCACGACCACGTTCTCGGCGATACGAACGCCTCGGCCGTCTGGGTCGACGACGTCAAAGAGCTGGCCGGCATGAGCGAGGCCGACATCGCCGCGGCAGCGGAGGCGGCGAAGGATGCGGGGAAGCCGGGCAAGTGGCTGATCACCATTCGCAACACCACCCAGCAGCCGGTGCTCCAGTCGCTGGCGAACGCCGCGCTGCGCAAGAAGATCCTCGCCGCCTCAGAAGCGCGCGGCCGCCACGGCGGCCCGAACGACACGCGCGCCATCGTCGTGCGCATGGCCAAAATCCGCGCCGAGAAAGCCAAGCTCTTCGGATTTCCGAGCTGGGCGGCGTACGTGCTCGACGACCAGATGGCCAAGACTCCGAAGAACGCCATCAAGCTCCTCACCGACCTCGTCCCCGGCTCGACCGCGCAGGCCCGCCGCGACGCCGCGCGGATGCAGAAGCTCGATCCGCAGAAGCTCACCGCCGCCGATTGGGAGTTCTACGCGGAGACGGTGCGCAAGCGCGACTACGCGCTCGACGAGGACCAGGTCAAGCCGTACTTCTCGCTCGATCACGTTCTTCAGGACGGCGTCTTCTTCGCCGCGCACGAGATGTACGGGATCACCTTCAAGGAGCGGCACGACCTGCCGGTCTATCACCCCGACGTGAAGGTCTACGACGTGCTCGACGCCGACGGCAAGCCGCTGGCGATCTGGTACGCCGACTATTACGCGCGCCCGTCGAAGAGCGGCGGCGCGTGGGAGGACACCTTCGTCGATCAGTCCGGCCTCCTCGGCACGAAGCCGGTGGTCTACAACGTCGCCAATTACCAGAAGCCGGCGCCCGGGCATCCGTCGCTGCTCACCTTCGACGACGTGACGACGACGTTCCACGAGTTCGGCCATGCGCTGCACGCCATGTTCTCGAACGTGAAGTACCCGACGTTCGCCGGCACGGCCACCCCGCGCGACTTCGTGGAGATGCCGTCGCAGTTCAACGAGCATTGGGCGCTGGAGCCGAAGGTGTTCGCGAACTACGCGAAGCACTACCAGACCGGCGCGCCGATGCCGCAGGAGCTGGTCGACAAGATCAAGCGCTCGCGCACGTTCGATCAGGGCTACGCCCTGACGGAGTACCTCGCCGCGGCGCTGCTCGATTTCGCCTGGCACACGCGGACCGCCGACATGCCGATGGTGCCGGACGCGGTGGCGTTCGAGAAGGCCGCGCTGAAGGGCTACAAGATCGACATGGCCCAGGTGCCGCCGCGCTACCACACGACGTATTTCTCGCACATCTGGAACGGCGGCTACTCGGCCGGCTACTACGCGTACCTGTGGAGCGAAGTGATCGACGACGACGCCTACTACTGGTTCAAGGCCCACGGGGGGATGACCCGCGAGAACGGCCAGCGCTTCCGCGACATGGTGCTCTCGCGCGGCGGCACAATGCCGGCGGCGGAGATGTACCGCGCCTTCTCCGGCCACGAGCCGAGCGTGGAGCCGCTCTTGATCGAGCGCGGACTGAAGGAGGCGCCGAAGGAGAAGAGCAAGGTCGGCGGGTAACTCAACGCCAGTAGAACGTCCCCCACGGCCGTCCCCCCGGCGAAGAAGTCGGGCGGCGGACCGACCGCCGTCACGATCTCCGCGGCGTCGATGTCCTCGCCCGACTTCTTCACGTGCAGCACGATCTTGGCCTCCACGCCCCAGCAGCGCCAGCGCGACGAAGCGCCGCCGGTCCATCGCGCC
>DATDFB010000181.1:0-6853 GCA_036522835.1 Thermoanaerobaculia bacterium
CGGAGCGCGCGCCGGCGCCGGCGGCGCGGGCCACGGCGGCGATCGCCGGCAGCAGCAGGAAGCTCATGTGCACGTGATGGTGCGAGTCGAAGTGCGCAGGCTCGAAGCCGAGCTGCCGGGCGCGCTGCCACTGCGCGCGCCATTCCTCTTTGACCTCCATGGGATCGGGATGCATCAGCTCCTTCCGGCTGCGCGGAAACGCTCCGAGTGCATCGACCAGAGAACGGACGCGGTCGGGCGGCAGGCACGGCGTGCCGTCGGTGATCTGCAGATGGACGCCGAGGCGGCCGCGAACGCGCGGCGCCCAGCGGCGCACGCGCTCGGCGTCGCCGGCGCGGCAGACCATCGCGCTGGTCTGCGTCACGATGCCGCGCTCCATGGCTTCGACGATTCCGGCGCAGACGCCGTCGGTCATCCCGAAGTCGTCGGCGGTGACGATGAGCCGTTTCATCCGATCGCCATGGGGCCGGGATCGCGGCGGTCGATGTTCGCCTCGATGAACGCGATGATCTCGCCGACGGTCAGGTCGCTGCGGTATCTGCCGCCGGCGTCGACGACGAGGCGGTCGTACGGGAACTTCTTCTGGTACGTCATCTCCACCGTGCCGAGAAGATGGATGAAATCGATCGAGGAGAACTGCAGGTCCCGGGCAAGCTGCGTCTCGGGCCCGAGGTCCTCGGCCGAAATCTCCCATTCGCGGCACATGTCGGCGACGATGCGTATCACGGAGCGGCGGATCGAATCGGAGTCATTGGTCATGGTCGTCCTCATGAAGGTGACGCGGCGCAGACGGCGAGACAGTGATCGGGCTCGGCGCGGATGACGGTGCGCACGGTCCGGCCGCGAAAGTCGATCGCCGCCGTCCGTCCGTCATAGGCGGCGATGCGCCATTCGCGGGGCACGCCGCGCAGGCCCGTTCCGAGCATCTTCGCCGCCGCTTCCTTCGCGCACCAAAGCGCGAGGCGCTCCTCCTGATCGAACTTGGCGAGCTCCGCGTCGTCGAAGGCGGCGCGAAAATCGACCGCCGGCGCGCGCGGCACTTCGACGTCGACGCCGACGCGCGCGAATGCGAAGGCCGCCGCGGCCACGACGTGATCGCGCGCGTGGGCGATGGAGAGCGCGGGCACGGCGCCGGCGACCGGCGCGGCCACGGGGCGTCCTTCCCCATCCGTGCGGATCTCGATCTGAGCGGGGAGGAGCGTCACGCCGAGCTCGCGCGCGCCGCAGCGGCGGATCGCTTCCTTCGCGGCGATCCGGCCGAGGAGCCAGGCGGCGCGGCGCGCGGCGCCGGCCAGCTGCCACCATTCGCGGCGTTCGGCGCGCGTGAGATAGAGCTGCGCGAGCGTGCGGCTCCAGATCTCCTCCGCCGACATCAGAAACGCCGCCGGCACGTCGCGCACGAAGGCGATCTCCAGCCCCGGATCGTCGGCTTGAAGCGCGTCGGTGAGCGCGTCGCGCGATCCGGCCAGGAGCTCGGCGAGCCGCGCCGGCGCGCGGTAGCGCCGCATGCGCATCCCTTCGACGCGCGCCGCGACGCGATCGCCATCGACGAAGTCGGTCGACGTCGAGACGAAGGCCGGATCCGCGTCGACCACGCCGCGAACGGCGAGCGCGTGCCCGGCTGCGGGAGGGGGAGCGTGAAACGACACGGCCTCGATCTCGAACGGGAAGATGTTGCAGAGCGCGCGCTCCGATTCGAGGAGCCAATAACCGGCCGCCTGCCCGGACGCGTCGAGGAGCATGGCCGGCGTGGCGAAGGCGGCGGGGGGCGGCGGCATCTCGGCCTCGATGTCGATGCGGTCGGCTTCGAGTCCGCTCACCGTGCGGACGCTCTGCAGCGCCGGGCCGTGGAAGAGGAGCTCGTAAAACGCCCGGGCGTCGTGCCGGATCGATGCGCGCGAGCGAAGCGGAGGCATCGGCGGCGGACCGCCGGCGTACGCCGACGCCACGCGCACGACGCCTTCCACCGCCATCGGCGCGCCGGCGCTGGAGAGATCGTGAACGGCCACGCGCACGCTGCCGTCGCTCCGCGGCTCCGCGACGATGCGCAGCGCGAGCGTTCTCTCGGAAGAGCCGTTGCGCTCCCCGGCGTCGAGAGCCAGCCAGCGATGGGCACGCACGCCTTCGATCCGCACCGCCACGCCGCCGGCAACCCGCGTGGCCGCCTCGGCGAGAAGATCGAGGCTGACGGTGAGCGGAACGACCGGCAGCGGCCGGCCGCCGGTGCAGAGCGTGGAGTTGCGGCCGAGGGCGTGCTCGCCGAGCCACGGCTGGCCGTCCAGCGAGAGGATCCGCTCGTAGCTCGACGCGCCGCCGCGGCGAAGCGCGCCGAATACCGCCGCGGCGCTGTTGGCCTCGCGCGCAAGGAACTCCCGCATCAATGCGAAGTGCCGCGGAAGTACTTCGGGCGCGCCTGCGGCAACGGGAGGAAGGGCGGTTCGCGCGCTCGTTCGCCGCGGCTCGCTGCAGCGCGCGCAGCGGCACGGGAGCAGCGCGTCGCAGCGGTCGATGCGGCCGGCGATGGCGAGCTCGGCGACGAACTGCTGCAGCGACGCGAGCGCCGAACGCCCTTCGACGTCCATCGGCAGAGCGAGGAACTCGCGCCCGCGCAGCGTGTCGGCGACGAAGCCGGTGAGCTTGGCGCCGGCGCCGACTTCCAGAAAAATCCGCACGCCGTCTTCGTAGAGCCGTTCGATGGTCTCGCGGAAACGCACCGTGCTCCTCCACTGCGAGGCGGCGACGTCGCGGATGGCGTCGGGATCGGAGGGCATCGGCGCCGCCGTCATGGCGCTGTAGATCGGAACGGTCGGCGCGTGGAACGCAATCGTGTCGTACAGCTCGCGAATGTGCGCGGCCTTCGCCGCGAAGAGCGGCGTGTGGTAGCCGCGGTTGAGCGGCAGGCGGACAGCCATGCCGCCGCGACGCATCACCTCCGCCGCCGCCTCTTCCATGGCATCGGCAGGACCGAAGAGCACGCGCTGGTTCGGACAATTGTCCATCGCCAGATGGACGTTGCCGCTGCGCACCTGTGCGAGCGAACGGAGCTCTTCGAGGGCGATGCCGCTGACGGCGCACGACACTCCCTTCGGAATGCGTCCGGCGGCGTCCGCCTTCTCGCCCTCGCCGCGCATCAGCGCCAGGAGCGAAAGGAGCTGCCGGTCGCCGCTCTCCACGACGCCGGCGGCGACGAGCGCGGCGTTCTCGCCGTTGCTGTAGCCCGAAACCACGTCCGGCCGGACGCCGCCGCCGCGCAGCAGCTCCAGAAGTCCGAGGCTGCAGGCGATCCCGGTTTGTCCGCCGATCTCCGGCTCGAGCAGGCGTGCCTCGATCTCGCGCCGCCGCGCTTCGGGCAGTCCCGACGACGGCGGATAGAGATGATGCGCGAGCCGGTCTCCGAAGCCGATGGAGATCCGGTCGATCTCTTCCAGCCAGCGCCGCAATTGCGGAAACCGCGGCGCCAGCTCCGCGTGCATGAAGCCGTAGTACGAGCCTTGGCCGGGAAAGAGGAAGGCGATCTTCCCGCCGCGCCGCGCCGCGCCGACGTCCGCATAGAGCGCGCCGGCGCGCGTGCGGACGCGCGGTTTTCCTTCCCCGACTTTCGAGATCAGCGCTCGGAGCGCGGCGGAAGCCTGCGCCGCGGTCGTGGCAACGATCGATGCACGGTGCGCGCGCAGCGGCTCGCACGCGAGCTGCCGTGCAACGTCGTGCAGCGCTTCCGTGCGGAGGCGCGCGCAAAGATCCTCGATCCGCGCGACGAGCGCCTCCGCACTGCCGGCGGAGACGACGAGCAATTCCGAGCCTGCCAGCGGCGACGGCGGCGGATGCGCGGCGCCGTCCGCCGATTCCACCAGAGTCCATCCCCCCGCCCCACCGGCCAGGGCGCGAAGCGGAGCGCCGCCGCCGCTGAGCCACGGCTGCATGCGCGTCGTGCCGCAAAACGGCCCGTCGATTGGCGAGTCCGGCGCCGGCGGAAGCACGCGATCGTGAACCGCAAAGACCGCGAGCGCGATGGCCGCGAATGCGGCCACGGCGCCGCCGGCGTCGTCCTCGAACGTCCGCAGCAGGCACGGAGCGCTCACGGTGTCACGCACGGCGTCGCCGCAGCGTGCGTCGCGGCCGTCGACCTGCACGAGCTCGACGCCGCTCGCGTTCGCCGCGCTCCGCAGCCAGGCGTACGCCTCGGTATCGCTGCCCCGCGTGACGCAGAGCAGCGCCAGCGATTTCGCGTCGCAGGCGCCGACGACGAGCGTCTCGTTCAGGCCGGCCAGCGCGCTGGCCTCCGTGAGCAGCTCCGTCGCGGTCGTCGTCGACGGCCGCAACTCCGCGCCCTCGATGCCGAGCTCGCGCAGCCATCGCTCCGCATTGCCCGCGGCGTCGCTCGCCACGAGCGCGCGCTGCGCGACGGCGGTGCCGGTCCATGCCGTCTTCCGAACGCCCGGCGGCCGCTCCGTTCCCGCGGCCACGCTGCACCACCAGGCTTCCGCGGAGCTCCACTCCCCCACGCGCACCGCCAACGCGGTGACGGCCAGCCTCACGGGACCACCTCCAGCACCGGCCCGAAGAGAAAGCCGATGTTCTGAAAGATCGTGCAGCCGTAGTCGAGCTGCACTTTCGGGTAATACTTCGGAAAGAGCTGCTTGAGGATGCCCTGCTCCGCGACCTCCATCTCCGGCAGCGGCGGCGTCGCGGCGGCATCGGCGAAGAACTCGCGGCAGAACTCCGTCCGCCCGATCCAGACCCCGCCGTTGAGATACCGGAAATCCTGCGCCGCCTCGCCGGCCACGGCGTCTTCGAATTCGCGAAACCGCTCCAGCGGCGGCCAGTTGATGCGGTCGGCTCCGAAGACCAGGTCGCAACGGAACTGCGTGCGGAAACGCTCCAGGGCGATGCGCGGATCATCCAGAACGATGGCGTCGCGCGAATCGGCGTAGAGCAGATACGTCGTCCTCACCGTCCATGCCGCCTGGAGGATCGACCGCGGTTTGTCGCGCGCGTTCACCCACGGATCGATTCCCTGCCCGGTCACAACGTACGGCACACCGAGGCGGTCGAGACTCCGCTCCAGCAGCCCCATGGAGTCGTGGCCGTTGTTGCAGGTCAGCACCGTCAGATCGTCGGGCGCACCGATGGCGCGCCGCTCCTGCGAGAAAAAGACGTCGCGGATCGGCTGCCAATGCGGCTTGGTCTCGAGCGGACCGTGCGCGTGCACGACCACCGGCTGCGAACCGAACTGCCGGTTGCGGAGGATCATCGCTCCGGTCCGCGTCCCAGCGTACCCATGCGCACCTGGATCACGCGGTCGTCTCCCACCGTCTGCGCGCGGCCGTGCATGACGCGGGCGTTGTCGACCATGGCGACATCGCCGTCGCGCCATTGGATCTTGAACGTCACCGCCTTGACGGCGCACTCGATCTCGTCGAGCATGTCGTCGGGAATGCGGCTGCCGTCGTCGAGCCGGACTTTCAGCGGAAAGCGGCGATGCGAAAAGTGCCTCGGATCGTTCGCGCCGTCCCCGCGCTCGAAGGCCTGCTCGGCCAGCGACAGCGGGAGGATGGAGTTGATGAACCGTCCGTCCGCAGTGAAGGCGCTGCAGCGGAACTCCGTTTGGAGCGTGCCGTCGTCGCGGACTTCCATGTGCGTGCCGGTGGCCTCGCACAGGCGCTTGATCTCGTCGATGTCGTGGGTCTGGAACGACGTCGGCCAGTCTTCCGGCGCCAGCTCGCGGATGTAGAGGAGCTTTCTTCCGGCGAAGAGCGCGCGCGTGCGCTCGCTGAGCCGCGCGGCCACTTCCAGGCCGTCCGCCAGTACGGTCTCGCCGGCGAACCGCGGCGCCTGCACGCAGCGGAACCAGAGCACGTCGGGCCGCTCGCTCGAGTAGTACATCTCCCCGTGCATGGGGATGGGGAAGGTCTGATTGTGTCCGGTCGTGGTCAGCAGCGTCGGGATGCCGTCGATCATCTGCCGGTCGAACTCCTTCCACCGCAGCGCGCCTCCGCGGTAGGTCGAGAACGCCTCGCAGAAGCGCTCGGTGAAGGCCATGAACGACTCGGTATCGGCGCCGAAGCCGCGGAAGAGGATCGATCCGAAACGGCCGAACAACTCGCGCACATCCTCGGGCCGCAGCTCATCGAGCGACTCTTCGGGCCGGGCATCGACAATCGCCCCGAAGGTCTCGCGCATGGGAATGATGGGACGGACGGACATCGCGATCGCTCTCCTTTGATTGCGGTTCAATGCCGTCGGATTCTTGCATACTGACGTAAGATATGTCTATAATTACTTCAGTCCTGAGAGAGCGGATCAATCCGAACGGAGGAATCGTCCAGTGCGCAACGCCGAGTTTCGCTGCTTTGCCGTTTGCCCGGGAGCGCTGGAGAGCGTGGCGCCGGCGGTCGCGGCCGCGC
This sequence comes from Thermoanaerobaculia bacterium, assembly GCA_036522835.1. GTDB lineage: Bacteria > Acidobacteriota > Thermoanaerobaculia > Gp7-AA8 > Gp7-AA8 > DATDFB01. The sequence goes on from DATDFB010000181.1 coordinate 6,405, forward strand.
GCGCCGGCGCGGCCGGCATCCTCGACGTGACGTTCTGCGACGGCGCGGCCATGCAGCGCGCGCTACGCAATCTCAGCGAAGCGTTGCGCGTCACCGCGCCGAATCATGAGATCGGCCTGCGCGTCGGCGCCGGCTCGATCGCTGCGGCCGCGCCGCTCCTCGCTGCGCTCGCGCCGCGGCGGCACACCGTCATCGTCGCGGAAGGCTGGGACGCGTCGGCTGCGGCATCGCTCGCGCCGTCCGCGCTGCGCACACTGCTCGTCGAAGCGAGCGACGCGGAGGCCCTCGACGCGCAGATCGCCGGACAGATCGACGGCATCGTCATCGCCGGACGGGAGTGCGGAGGTTGGGTGGGCGGCGAGTCGGGATTCATCCTCCTGCAACGCCTGCTCGACCGCGGCGTTCCGCTGCTTCTCCGCGGCGCGGCCGGACCGCGCACGGTCGCCGCC
>DATDFB010000182.1:0-3454 GCA_036522835.1 Thermoanaerobaculia bacterium
CTCGGCCTCCTCGGCGCGGCGCTCGCGCGCGCTCGACTGCGCCGCGGCCGCCGGCAGGGCGCGCTCCACGCGGTCGCGCCGCTCGCCGTGCATCGGCCCTTTCTCCAGCAGCTCGGCGAGGTAGCGGTGAACGATGAGGTCGGGATAGCGGCGGATCGGCGAGGTGAAGTGGCAGTAGTGCTCGATGGCCAGCGCGAAGTGCCCGAGCGACTCCTCGGCGTAGAACGCACGCTTCATCGAGCGAAGAATGACGTTCGTGAGAAACCGCTCCTCGGGCGTGCCGGCCACGGCCTTCAGGATCCGCTGCAGCTCGCCGGGGCGGATGTCCTCGACGTCGCCGCGCAGCGCGAGCCTGAACTCCTTGAGGATCGTGCGCAGGTCCTCGAGCTTCTGCGGGTCGGGCTGCTGGTGCACGCGGAAGAGTCCGGGCTGATTGGCGAAGACGAGCTCCTGGGCGACGACTTCGTTCGCCGCGAGCATGAACTCTTCGATGAGCCGATGCGCGACGTTGCGCTCCGTCGCGGTGATGGTCTCGATCTGGCCCGACTCGGCGAGCACGACGGCGGCCTCGGGAAGGTCGAAGTCGATCGAGCCGCGCGCATCGCGGCGCGCGCGCAGGACCTCGTAGAGCGCGTGCATCCGCTCGAATTCGGGAAAAAGATAGCCGTAGCGCGCCTCGAGCTCCGGCGTGCGCGCGGTGAGGATGGCGTTGACGTCGGTGTAGGTCATCCGCTCCTTCGTGCGGATCACCGACTTGTAGACCTTGCGGTTGGTGAAGCGGCCGCGCTTGTCGATCTCGATGTCGACGGAGAAGGTGAGCCGCTCCACGCGCGGATTCAGCGAGCAGATGCCGTTCGAGAGCCGCTCCGGCAGCATCGGAATGGCCTGGCCGGGAAAGTAGACGGACGTCCCGCGCTCGAACGCTTCCTCATCGAGCGCGCTCTCCTCGGTCACGTAATGCGCGACATCCGCGATGTGCACGCCGAGGAGGTAGTTGCCGTTCGGGAGGAGCTGGACTTCGACGGCGTCGTCGAAGTCCTTGGCCGTCTCGCCGTCGATCGTGACGATGTTGTGCTCGCGCAGGTCGACGCGCTTCGCAAGCTCCTCCGGCGCGACCTCGACCGGCACCTCCTCGGCGGCGGCGAGCACCTCCGGCGGAAAAATGTGCGGGATGTGGTGCTTGCGGACGACGACCTCGATGTCGACGCCCGGCTCGCCGATGAAACCGAGGACCTCGACCACGCGGCCGCTGGCGTGGGCGGTGGTGCGGTCGGGATAGCGGTCGAGCTCCACGTTGACCATCTCGCCGTCGCGCGCGTCCATGGTCGCGCCGCTCTCGATGATGACGTCGGTGTCGATGCGCGGATCGAACGGCGTGATCCACGGCTCGTCCTCGTCGTCGTGAAAGCGGCCGACGACCGTGCGGTGCGCGCGGCGGAGCACGCTCGTGACCTCGCCCGAGTAGTAGTCGCGGTTGCGCACTCGCTTGACCTGCGGGTCCTTGCGGTCGCTGCGCACGATGACGAGGTCGCCGTTCATCGCCCCTTTCATCGAGCGGCGGTCGATGTAGATGTCGGGGCTCTCGCCGCCGCCGTAGATCGTGCCGTAGCCGTCGGGATGCACGCGGATGCGGCCGGCGTGGTACGGCGTGAACTCGAGGAGCGAGTAGCGCTTGCCGCGGACGGGGACGACGAGACCGTCGCTCTCCATCTCCTCGACCGCGCGCTCGACGTCGTCGCGCGTGACGTCGGGATCGGCCAGACGGTCGGCGATCTCCTTAATGGCCAGGAGGCGATTGCCGCGCTTGCGCAGCAGGCTGGTGATTTCTTCTTTGAGATCGGGCACGGCGGGCCCGCGTCAGCGCGCGCGCGCCTTGCCGTTGGATTTCGGGGCGCGCACCTGCTTGGCGGAGACGCGGCGGCGGACCGGGCGGATCGATTCGGCGAATCCGTTCAGCATCGTCTGGGAGCGTAGTTTGTTGTGCAGCGTGTTGCGATGGACGCCGAGCGCCTTCGACGCTTGCGTCACGTTGCCGCGGCTGGCCGACATGGCCGCCACGATGTATTTCCCTTCGAACGCCTCGACGGCTTGTTCGAGAGTGATGCCGTTTCCAATTAGCTCGCGAATGATCTGGTTCAAGCGATCATCGATGCTGCTTACCATCGACTGTGTCCCTCTTGGTGGAACGTTTGGAGGAGCGAGATTCTACACCTCGCATCGCGCGCGATTGCTAGTCGAAAAAAAATTTTTTTTGTATCGCTCATCGCTTGACAAATTTTTTCGGAAGGAGCATGCGCGCGAGTGCGAGCAGCGTGAGCGCCGCGCCGAAGATGAGCGGCACGGAGCGGTAGCGCCAAAGCACGTCGTGCTTCCCAGAAGGGAGTTGCACGGCCAGGAAATCTCCCCCCTCCACCGCCGCCGCGCGACGGCCGTCGACGTCGACCGACCAGCCGGGCGAACGCTGCTGCGTGACGATCAGCGCCGCCGGCGCCGGCAGCTCGATCACGACGTGGACGAAGCTCGGGCCGAAGGCGAGCGCCGACGGCCCGGCATTGCCCGCATACGCGAGCGGACGCGCGCGAAGGTTGCGAAACACGCCGCCCTCGGTGATCAGATAGCCGACTGACATCGAGCTGAGCACCGAAAGACTCCTGTCGTTGATGGCGCGCTCGTACAGCTCTTCGTAGCGGCGCGAGACGAGCGGCGCCGCGGTCCAGGCGTCGAAACGGCGCTCGTACAAGTTGAGGTAGCCGCCGATCCAGGCGCGCCGGTTCGTGGCGATGAGGAGCGGATCGCCGAGGCGCACGAGCTTCGCGTCGCGGCCGACGCCCGCCGCGTACGGGACGGTGTGTTTCCAGTCCATCGGCGCGGTGACGAGGAGGGGCTTCGTGAAGGAGAGGAGCTCGGCGGCGATGGCGATGGCGACGAATGCCGCGAGCGCGCCCCTCACCCGGCCTTCGGCCACCCTCTCCCCGCTTCGCGGGGCGAGGGCGCTGGTGGCGTGAGCTCCTTCGCCCCGCTTGCGGGGAGAAGGTGGCGCGAAGCGCCGGATGAGGGGCGCAAGCTTCCCATCAAGCACCTCCCACCCCTCCACCGCCATTGCCACGATCGCCAGCGCGCCGAGCGGCACGAGGCGCGCGGGATAGCGGAAGAGCGCCAGCGGAAGATGCGCGAGCACGCCCGCGCCTTGCGCGGTGGAGATCACAATCGCCACGGCGAGCAGCGCGAGCCAGCCGCCGAGGCGGCGCCAGGCGAAGATCGCGCCGGCCGCCGCGAGCATGCTGGTGATGAGACCGACGTAGACGATCGGAATGAAGTGCTGCCCGAGCGCGGGATCGAAGCCGCTCGCCGGCACCGCCGGCGGCACGGCCACGCGCAACCAGTCGCGCAGCGGCATGGCGTCGCGCAGCGCCTCGGCGGGCGAAGCGCCGAGGCGGTCGCTGCCGCGCAGCAT
>DATDFB010000183.1:0-15518 GCA_036522835.1 Thermoanaerobaculia bacterium
GCGCGCGAGACATCGTCCCGTTCGTCCTCTTCTGCGCGATCTGGTTCGGCGCGATCGCACTCATGGTCTCGGAGAACGTGCCGATCTTCATTCCCGGATTCTTTGCCCTCCTCGGTTTTCTGATCGTCGTGGCGATGATCGACTCCGCGATCGGCCGAACCATCATTCGCGCCGACACGAAGGGATTGGTCGTGCGCCGGCGCTGGCTCGGCCCCGTCGGATTCACGCAGAAGTTCGCGCCGGAGGAGGTCGACTCGATCGTCGCGGCGCCGACTGCGAACTCGCCGTTCTATCAGCTCGACGTCGTCCGCCGCGCTGGATCAAAGCTAACGATCGCGCAGTACGTCCGCAGCCGAAAAGACGCGGAGATGCTGGCGGCGCGGTTGGAGCGGGATATGAGGGCCTGAGCCGCCGCCCTGCTCTGCCGTCCATGCGGTCGGCTATGCGGCTTAGTCACTCGATTACGGCATGTACTCCGGCTGCGGCTCGTAGTTGAAGAACTTGGTGATGTCGTTGCGGAAGACGAGCTTGAAGTCGCCGATCGGGCCGTTGCGCTGCTTGCCGATGATGATCTCGGCGATCCCCTTCTCCTCGGTTTCTTTGTTGTAGACCTCGTCGCGATAGATGAAGCAGACGACGTCGGCGTCCTGCTCGATCGAGCCCGATTCGCGGAGGTCGGCGAGCTGCGGGCGGTGGTCGCCGGTGCGCTGCTCCGGACGGCGCGAGAGCTGCGAGAGCGAGATGAGCGGCAGCTGCAGCTCCTTCGCGATGGCCTTGAGGCCGCGCGAGATCTGCGAGATCTCCTGGTTGCGCGACTCGACTTTGCCTTTGACGGACATGAGTTGCAGGTAGTCGACCATGACCAGATCGAGCCCCGCCTCCATCTTCAGCCGTCGCGCCTTCGCGCGCATCTCCATGACGTCCATGCCCGGCGTGTCGTCGACGAAGATCTTCGCCTTCGCCAGCCGCGCCGACGCCTCAGCCAGGTCGCGCCAGTTGCGGTCGCTCAGCATCCCGCCGCGGATCAGATGATTCGGCACGCCCGACTCGGAGGAGAGGATGCGCAGCCCGATCTGCTCCTTCGACATCTCCAGCGAGAACACGCCGACGGAGTAGAGCCGCTGCGCGGGCGGGCGGGGTTGGCCGTCCTTCGCCGGGATGGCGATGGACTCGGCGATGTTCATCATGAAGCTGGTCTTCCCCATCGAGGGTCTCGCCGCGATGATGATCAAGTCCGACGGCTGGAACCCCGACGTGAACTCGTTGAAGCGGTCGTAGCCGGTAGGGATGCCGGTGATCAGCTTCCCGGCGTGCTGCAGCTGCTCGATCGCAGACATGTTCGTGCGGGTGATGCGATCGAGGGCGACGAAGCCTTTGTCGACGCTCCCCTCGGCGATCTCGTAGAGCGACTTTTCGGCGATGCTCAGCACGTCGTTCGGTTCGCCCGGCGCGTCGAGCGCGGCGCGCATGACCTTGTTGCTCATCACTACGAGCTGCCGCAGCGTCGACTTCTCCTTGACGATCTCCGCGTAGCGCTCGACGTTGGCGACGTCGGGGATGTTGTCGACGAGCGACGAGATGTACGCGGAGCCGCCCACCTGCTCGAGCTGCGCCCGCCGCGCCAGCTCTTCTTTCAACGTGAGAAGATCGATCTCGCGGCTCTGCTCCGCGAGCGAGCGCATCGTGGAGAAGATCGAGCGGTGCGCGTCTTTGAAGAAGTCTTCCGTGTCGATCGTGCCGATGACGCGGTAGAACGCGTTATTGTTGATGAGGATCGATCCGAGGACCGCGCGCTCCGCATCCGGCGATTGCGGCAAAGGCCGATCGATCGCAACGTCGAGTTGGGTGGTACTCATCGTGGGACGGTTCCACGGATTGTAGAGATGATTTTGCGGCTCGCCCGGACCCCCGCAAAGATCCGCAGATTTTCCTCACCGGCCGTATCTCGCGGCTGTGGAAAACAAACATTGCTCTTGACGTGGAAAACGGGCGCGCGCTCTACAGTTGGTAGACGCCGGAATGCTCCCCTCCCGTAACCCTGTTGCGCACCGCGTCGTCTGATTCACTCTGGAGGACTTGCATCTTGACTAAACGAACCCTTCTTTCCTTGTCGCTGGCCGTTCTCGCGCTGCCGCTCGTGGCGGCGCAGGAGACGCCGGCGGCGAGCGTGCCGTCCGTCTCCACCACGTCGACGGCGTCGAGCCCGACGGCTGATCCGATCGTGGCCATCCTCAACGGCGAGACCATCACCGCCTCGAAGCTCGACTCGATGTACGCTCGCCTCGCGCCGGCGATGCGCGAGCAGTACAACGCCACCGGCGGCAAGGCCGGCTTCCTCGACAACTACCTCCGCAAGCGCCTGCTCGTGCAGGAAGCACTCAAGGCCGGCTTCGACAAAAAGCCCGACGTGATCGCGGAGATGGAGACGGCCAAGGAATCGGCGCTCTTCGACCGCTACGTGCGCGACGTCGTCTCCTCGCAGGTCGTGAAGGACGCCGACGTCAAGAAGTACTACGACGAGCACCCGGACGAATTCACGACGCCCGAGCGCGTCAAGGTGCGGCACATCGTCGTCATCGGCAACGGCGCCGGCCCGCATCCCAAGACGAACGAGCAGGCCCTCGAAGCCATCAAGCGGATCGCCACCGAGCTGCACGCGAAGAGCGGCAGCGTTCACGCTGCCGACCCGGCCGCGGCGGCGCGCATCCGAGGCTCCTACTTCGCGGAGATGGCGCGCAAATACTCCGAAGATGGCGCGGCGGAGACCGGCGGCGACCTCGGTTGGGTCGTGAAGGGGCAGCTCGATCCGCAATTCGAAGCGGCCGCGTTCAAGCTCGAGCCGGGCGTCCCCAGCGGCATCGTCGAGACGCGTTTCGGCTACCACATCATTCTCGTCGAAGCGCGCGAAGCGGCCGGCCACGAGTCGTACGACCGCGTCAGGCCGGTGCTGCGCGAGTACCTCCTCACGCAGCACGCCACCGAAGTGATGGAAGCGGTGACGCGCCTCACGAATGAGCTGCGTGCCACCAGCAAGATGGCGATCTACCCGGAGAACATCAGGTAGAGGTCGAGAGGACGACGGGCGCCGGCACTCGTTCTGCGCGCAGCCCGAAGTAGCGCCGCACGTAGATCAGGAATCCGAGGTAGGCGAGCCAGCCGGCGGCGATCGCCACCCATAGCGCCGGCCGTTGCAGCAGGGTGGCGCTGCGCGGCAGCGCCGTCGCCGACGTCACGCCGCCGATGACGTGCAGCAGAAGCAGCACCCACCACGCCGACTCGCGGAGCCGGTAGGCCTGAATGGCGACGTGGGCGAAGAGGATGCCGAAGGCGATCATCGCCAGCGCCGCCGGCGCGCCCGCGAGCGGCTGTCCGAAAAAGCTGAACGTCTCCTTCCCGGAGTTGATCAGCGTTTCGACCGAGCTGAAGGCCAAGACCGCGCAGATCGCCAGCACGGGAACGGGCGCGCGGTCGGTCCAGCGGAGCTTCGGGTCGAGCTCGTCGGCGGTCAGCGCGGTATCGCGCGACGAATAGAAGAGAGTGAGGACGAGCGGCAGCGCGATGAGCGCAATCGCCAGAATCGCGAGAATGCCGATCGACGGTGTCCGACGGAACACGGTAAGCACCAACGCGAAGCCGAATACGCCGAGCACCGTCCACGCGCCGCTGATCGCGGCGATCAGCGCGCGCGCCCAGCGGCGGCCGCGGATCGAGCCGATGCCGGTGACGACGAGATAGAAAGAGGCCACGCTGATGAAAAACAGGCTCTGCGCGACGTTCACGCGCGCCGTGGCGGCGGTGCGCAGCAGCAGTAGAAAGGCGAGCAATCCGAGGAGGATCTGAAGCGCGCCGAAAAAGACGAGTCCGGAGCGCCGATCCGCATGAGGCTCGGGCATGACGATTCCTCCGAGGGGAATCGGCTCAAGAAGTGTGCCGATTACGACGCGGCTGACGCCGCCTGGGCCGCGCCGTGTGCCGACTCCCACTCGTCGCACTCCGACGAGAAGAGGTTGATGCGCGCCTTCTTGTACTCCTTCGTCGGATAGAGCGCCTGCTTCTCGTCGATGCCGGTGTCGGAAGCGAGATCGTTGATGATCGACTCGCATTCGTCGACGGAGCGGCCGTGCACGATCGTGTATAGGTTGTACGGCCAGTCGTCGTAGACGGGGCGAAGGTAGCAGTGCGAGACCGCCTTGTTCTGCGACATCTGCGCGCCGATCTCGTCGACGCGCTCGTCCGGCACGACCCAGACGCCCATCGCGCTCGCGGAGAAGCCCGCCTTGCGCGACTGGAGGATGGCGCCGAAGCGGCGCATCTGCCCGCGCTTGAGCAGCGAGCGCGCGGTGCCGAGCAATTCCTCGCTCGTGACGCCGCCGTTCTTCGCCAGCGCGTCGAACGGGCGCGGCTGCAGTGGCAGATCGCGCTGAAGAAGGCGGATGCACTCGATCTCGCCCGGCGTGAGCGGCGTGTAGCGGTCGTCGACGTGATGGCCGTCGTCGTCGTTGGCCTTGAACTGCTTGAGCGTCGGCAGCGGGCGCACCGTGTCGCAATCGGCTTCGGAGCCGAGGATCTCCACCGTCTTGTCGAGGCCGAGCTTCGACGTCGGCGCGACGGCGATCGTGAACCACAGATTGAGCTCGTGATTGCGCTTGTAGTTCTGCGTGACGCCGGGGTGCGCGTTGATGGCGTTGGCGGCATCGTCGATGCGCTCGGGATCGACTTTCGCGGCCACCAGGCAGGAGCGATAGCCGAGCGCGCGCGGCTCGAACTGCGCGGCGACGGCGCGTACGTAGCCGTCGCGCTTGAGGCGCTCTGTCCGCTTGATCACTTCCTTTTCGGACATGTCGATCATCTGGCCGACGACCGCGAACGGCGTCGACAACAGCGGAATCTCACCTTGCAGGGCGCCCAACAACTCCCGGTCCCGTTGATCGATTTCCTGCATCGGATCCTCGCGCGGCGAAGATTTTTTCGTGGGGTCGTGCGGATTGTATCCGATCACCAGTCGTCTGCGGGCGATGTGATCGAGATCTCGATCAGCTTCGGAAAATCTCCCGTCAGAGAGGTGATCGCGGAACGGTCCACGCCGCAGAAATCGTGCGGAAACGGCGCCAACTTGCGCATTCCTGCCTCGAAGAGGCGGGGCGCGCCGCTGAGCGTGCCGCGCTTGACGTGGTGGTACGCCGCGGCGACTTGGATCAGCCCCTGCAAAAACTGCTTGACGTCGGTTTGCGCCACGAGCCACAGCGTCTCCCACGACTCGTGCGCTTCCCAGAACTCCGTGGCGTTGAAGTGCGCCAGGCCTTCGCGAAAATAGTTGACGAAGTCGGGCTTCATACACGTGAGGAGGGGGCAGGGCGCGGGGCGCGGGACGCAGATGATTGCTCTCGCGACGACCACCACCTGCGCCCTGCTCCCTGCGCTCTGCGCCCTGCTTCCATCAGTCCCCCGCGCGCGTCCCTCTCCGCAGCGTCTCGCACATCTCCGTCGTGAAGTCGGTCGTGTTGCCGGTGCCGCCGATGTCGCGCGTGCGGTGCTCGGGGCCGGAGCCGAGGACCTTCACGATGGCGTCCTTGATCCGCTTGGCCGGGATCATCTCGCCGATGTGCTCGAGCATCAGCACCGCCGACTGCAGCAGCGCCAGCGGGTTCGCTTTGTTCTGGCCGGCAATGTCGGGCGCGCTGCCGTGCACCGCTTCGAACACCGCGCCGGCTTCGCCAATGTTCGCGCCGGCCACGACGCCGAGGCCCCCGACGAGGCCCGCGGCGAGATCGGAGACGATGTCGCCGTAGAGGTTCTCGAGCAGCAGAATGTCGAACTGATTCGGATCGACGACGAGCTGCATGCAGAGGTTGTCGATGATGCGGTCGTCGGCGACGACGTTCGGGTATTCCTTCGACACGTTGCGGAAGCACTGCAGAAACAGGCCGTCCGACATCTTCATGATGTTCGCCTTGTGCACGGCGGTGACGCGCTTGCGGCCGTGCGTGCGCGCGTATTCGAAGGCGAAGCGGGCGATGCGCGTGGAGGCGCGCTCGGTGATGATCTTCAGCGACTCGACGACACCAGGGATGACCTCGTGCTCCAGGCCGCTGTAGAGGTCCTCGGTGTTCTCGCGCACGACGATGATGTCGACGTCGTCGTAGCGCGTGATGATGTTCGGCATCGAGCGCACCGGGCGAAGGTTCGCGTAGAGGTCGAGGGTCTTGCGGAGGCGAACGTTGATCGACGAGAAGCCGGTGCCAATCGGCGTCGTCACCGGGCCCTTGAGCGCCACTTTGTTGCGCAGGACCGACTCGAGGACCTCGGGCGGCAGCGGGTCCCCGAAGCGCGCGATGGCCTCGGAGCCTACGAAGTATTTCTCCCACTCCACGTCGACGCCGGCGCATTCGATGATCGAGACCACGGCGGCGGTGACCTCGGGGCCGATGCCGTCACCGGGCAGGAGCGTGATCTTGTGCTGAGCCATCGATCGGAGTTCCTTTCAGCCGCTCGCGCGCGTGGTCGAGCGAAAAGTCCATCGGAAAAAGCCGCGCCAGCGCGGCCAGCTCGGGGAGCTCGGCGAGGCAGCGGCGGACGCTGGCGAGCGTCGAGGGGATGAATTCGAGGTAGTGCAGGCGCCCGCGCTCGATGGGCTGGCGGGCAAAGGTGCCGAGGATCTTCAGGGACCGCTGGAGGAGCGTCTCGAAGTAGCGGCGGCGGTCGGCGCCATAGTCGTCGAGGAGCTCGAGCTCGCGGTCGGAACCGAGGATCTCCGCTACGCCGCGGTCGCGCAGGAGCGAAGCCACGTCGTACGTGTCCGGACCCATTCTCAGGTCTTGATAATCGATCACGTAAATATCGTGATTAAAAAGATGAAGATTTTGACCATGATAATCGCGATGACAAAGAACGTAAGGATGTCGCGCGATGTTCTCGGCCAACTTTTGAAAAAGCGGGTTGAGCTCTTCGCTGCCCTTCACGCCCATCAGCCGCTGCACGTAGAACTCCCGCGTCATCTCCATCTCTTTCAGGAAAAACGCGGCGTCGAACGGCGGATTGATCGACAGCGTGCCGGCGCGCTGGAACTCTTTCAAGATGGCGATGGCCCGCGCGTAACACGGCACCGCCTCCGTGTCGCGCTGGTGCAGGAGGTCGAAGAGCGTGCGGTCGCCGACGTCCGTCTGCAGCACGCACGCCTCGTCGTGCGCCAACACCTCCGGCACGCGCGCGTGCGGCGAGACGGCGTCATATGCGGCGAGGAACCGCCGGAGCTGCTCGCGCAGCTCCGGCGCGTAATAGGCGAGGATGCGCGTGTGGCCGTCGGGCAGCCGGACGCGGAAGTAGCGCCGCGTCGAGGCATCCCCCAGGAGCGGATGCGCCGTCCATCCCTTCCCCACGCGTTCGCTGAGGAACTTGGCCGCGTCGCCGGGAAGAGACGGACGGATGGTCATCGACCGCCGGTCGGCGCGGGGCCTTTCTCGTCCGCCTTGGCGTCGCGGATGACGATCTTGTCGATCGTCGTCGGATTGTCCGGACGGTCGTTCGCGCCGCGCGGCGCGTTGACGATCTTGTCGGCGACGTCCATCCCCTTGGTCACCTTCCCGAACGCCGTGTACTGGCCGTCGAGGAAGCCGGCGTCGGCGACGCAGATGAAGAACTGCGACGACGCGCTGTTGGGATCCTGCGCGCGGGCCATGGAGACGACGCCGCGGGCGTGGTGGATGGCGTTGAACTCCGCGGCGACGTTCTTGCCGGAGCCGCCGGTGCCCCAGCTGTAGGGCGAGCCGGAGATGGTGTTCGGGTCGCCGCCCTGGATCATGAAGCCGGGGATGACGCGGTGGAACTTCGTGCCGTTGTAGAAGCCCTTCTCCGCGAGGTCGATGAAGTTCTTGACGTGGTTCGGCGCGGCGTCAGGGTAGAAGCGGATGTCGATCTCGCCGGCGCTGGTGTGCAGTTCCGCGACTTTGTCCTTGTAGTACTCCATCGGTCGATTCTCCTCGGCTTTCGCTGTCGGCGCGGGCGCGGCGCTGGTGGTCACGGGATTGGAAACGGAGGACGAGGTGGTGCTGCTGTACCCCGTGGCCGTGGCGGACTTGGTCGTGTCCGACGATGCCGCGCTGTCGCGGTTCGCGGGGGCGCACGCCGCGAGCGCGGCCAGCAGGAGTGCGGAGATGATGGTCTTCAAAACGAGGCCTCCTTCGTAGGCGATTCTGCGGCGCGCATGCTACTCCAAACGAAGGAGGCGGGAAGCGGGGGGCGGGGGCAGACGCCCCCTCCCACCTTTAGAACTGGCCGCGGTTGCCGAACTCGCCGCGATTCATCGCGGAGGACTGGTCGTTGGAGCGCTGCTCGTTGCGGCCGGTGTTCGAGCTCATGCCGGACGACTCCCGGTCGGAGCCCTGGCCGATGTAGGTGCCGCGCTCGAGATCGGTCGACGGCATGTTGCCGCCTCCCATCCCCTGATCGGCCTGCGCCTGGCGCGTCCGTCCGCGGCTGTGGCCTCCTTCACGGCCGATGGCGGACATGTGGGCCCGGTCGCGGCTCACCGCTTCGCCGCCCTTACGGCCGGCGACGCGCGCTTCGTCAGACGTGAACTCATGGGCGGTCCCTTTGGCGTGTGCGGCGCGACCGCCTTTGCTCGCAATCTCCCGCTGTTTGGACGGGTCCATTGACGCAAAACCGCGCTTGCTCGTAGAAGCCATGTTGTCTCCTTTATCGGTACTGCGAGAACTGCGATGCACTGCGCGAAAAGCGCTTTTAGCGGGCTTCATGAACTGTGCCAGTAGAGTGCGGCAGGAAACGACGTTTTTGGGTGATTGGCCGGCCTGGCGGTGGCGGAGAGAGAGGGATTCGAACCCTCGGTAGAGCTTTAAGGCCCTACGGCGGTTTAGCAAACCGCTGGTTTCAGCCACTCACCCATCTCTCCGTGGCCTACGGTTGGAAACCTGAGGAACCCGATTCTAGCCCAAAGCCTTCCCTACGGCCTCGATCGTCGGCTCGATCTCGATCGTCGACACCGTTTTCAAGATTGCCTCAGGGTCCTTGAGAATGTGTCCGGTCAGCACGCAGACGATTCGCTCGCCGTTCCGCATCACGCCGGCCGCGCGGAGCTTCCGGACCCCGGCGAGCGTCGTGGCCGAGGCGGGCTCGCAGCCGATGCCCATCCGGTCGATCTCACCCTTTGCTGCCATCAGCTCCTCGTCCGTCACCTGCTCGACGATGCCGTTCGTCGCGCGGATCGCCGCCACCGCCTTCTCGTAGCTCACCGGATCGCCGATGCGGATTGCGCTCGCCACCGTCTCCGCCTGCACCTTGTGCCGCTGTGCGAATGACTCGGTGAACGCGCGGTAGAACGGATTCGCGCCGGAGGCCTGGATCGCGGCGAGGCGCGGCATGCGGTCGATCCATCCCGCGGCGCACGCCTCGCGCAGCGCCTTGCCGAACGCGCTGGTGTTGCCGAGGTTTCCGGCGGGGACGACGATCCAGTCGGGCGCGTTCCACTCCAAGTCCTGCAGCAGCTCCCAGACGATGGTCTTCTGCCCTTCGATGCGGAACGGGTTGATGGAGTTGACGAGGTAGATCCCGAGCGTGTCGCAGGCCTCGCGCACGAGGCGCATGGCATCGTCGAAGTCGCCGCGCACGGAGAGAGCGGTGGCGCCGTAGGCGAGCGTCTGGGCGAGCTTGCCCGCGGCTACTTTCCCCAAGGGGATGAAGACGATCGCGCGCAAGCCCGCCTGCGCGGCGTAGGCGGCGAGCGAGGCGCTGGTGTTGCCGGTCGAGGCGCAGGCCACGGCGCGCGCCCCGAGGCGTTTGGCCTGCGTCATCGCCACGGTCATGCCGCGATCTTTGAACGAGCCGGTCGGATTCTCGCCCTCGTGCTTGAAAAAAATGCCGCCGCGCTCATACAGCCGCGTCGCCCCCTCGGGATGCGTGACGACGTCGACGGCGTCGAGGACGCCTTCGCGAAACCGCCACACGCCGCTTTGATCGATGGGGTTGCGGCTGGCGCGGCGCGTGTCGAAGACGTCCCGGCTGACGGCGATCGCGTCGCGCTCGACGCTCAGCAGGTTCCCGCAATCGCACGTGTAACGGATTTCGTCGAGCGGAAAAATTTTCCCGCAGCCGATGCACTCCAGTCTCATACCCGCCGCACTCCTTGCCGCGCGATGGCGGAGACGATCGCGGTCGAGGCGATCTCGCCGAACGCCGCCTGCATGGCGTCGCCCGCCCGCCGCGCGATCTCCTCGGTTTCGCAGATGGCCGCGAGCGTCGGCCCGGAGCCGCTGATCGTGCAGCCGAGCGCTCCAGCCTCGATCGCTGAGCGCTTCGCCTCGGGGAACCGCGGGATCAGCGGCGCGCGCCGCGGCTCGGCGTAAAGATCGTCGAAGGCGAGGCGGAGCAGCGCGGCGTCGCCGGCTGCGAACGCATGCACGACCGCGGCGGTGTTTGCCATCTGTTGGACCCAGAGCGCGCGGCCCGAGGTCGCCGGCAGCAGCTCGCGCGCGGCTTTTGTCTCGACGCGGACGTCGGGCGTGACGAGGGCGAGCTGCCAGTCGGCGGAGACGCTCAACTTGACGACGTTCGGCGGCCGCAGCGAGAGCACGAGCGCGAGTCCGCCGACGACGCATGGCGCAATGTTGTCGAGGTGGCGCCCGGCCACGGCGACTTCGCCTTCGAGCGCGGCGGCGACGACGGCGAGCGGGTCGGGATTCTCGATGCCCATCGCCAGCGCCGCGGCGAACGCGCCGCCGACGCTCGAGGCGGCGCTGCCGCCGAGACCGCCGGCGACGGGGAGGCCTTTGTCGAGCGAGACGATGGCGTTGCGGCGGTCATCGTGCGCGCGCAGCCACGCCGTCGCGGCGAGCCACGCAGCGTTGCGGTGCGGATCGAGCGGGACGAGCTCCGCGTCGCGGCCGGTGACGCTGTCGATGCGCGGGTCGCCGTCAGTCAACTCGACGGTGACGCGGTCGCCGACGGCTTCGACCGCCAAGCCGAGGACGTCGAAGCCGGGGCCGCAGTTGCCGATGGAGCCGGGGGCGAAGACGGTGGCGTTCATGGGAAGCGTGAGCCCCTCATCCGCCGCTGACGCGGCACCTTCTCCCCGCAAGCGGGGCGAAGGCCATGCGCCCCAGGTCCCTCGCCCCGCGAAGCGGGGAGAGGGTGGCGCGAAGCGCCGGGTGAGGGGCGTATCATCGCGTCCGCTTCCTCCGCTCCTCGATCGCAATCGCCACGATGTCGTTCAGCACCCCCGCCGCCGTCACCGTCGCGCCGGCGCCCGGCCCGGTGACGACGAGCGGGTTCGCGCTGTAGCGTTTCGAGTAGATCGCCACCTGGTTGTCGGTGCCGTGGAGGTTCGCCGCCGGCGACGACTCCGGCAGGGCCTCGAGACCGACGGAGATCGAGCGGCTGCGGATCTTCGCCACGTAGCGCAGCACACGCCGCTCGCGCTTGGCGCGGGCGATGCGCTCGCGGAATTCGTCGTCGGAGAATTCGAGCGGCTGCAGGCGGATGTCGGCCATCTCGGCGCGATGCCCGAGCGTGCGCGCGAGGATCAGCGCCTTGCGCGCCACGTCCATTCCCGAAAGATCGTCGCGCGGATCGGGCTCGGTGTAGCCGAGCGACTGCGCTTTTCGCACTGCGTCGGAGAACGCGACGCCCTTTTCGAGCTCGGTGAGGATGTAGCCGAGCGTGCCGGAGAAGCAGCCGACGATGGTCTCGATCTTGTCGCCGGCCTGCTGCAGTTTCGCGATCGTGTCGAGCACCGGCAGCCCCGCGCCGGCGGTCGCCTCATAGCGGAACGAGAGGCCGCGCTCCTTCGCGGTCTCGATCAATCGATCGAACGATGCCTGCGGTCCCGCCAGCGGTTTCTTGTTCGCGAGCACGATGTTGAAGCCGTGCTGCATCGCTTCGGTGAGCAGCGCGCTCGTTTCGTCGGACGTCAGATCGACGAGAATCGGCCGGTACGACGGCAGCGGCCAAAGCGCATCGAAGCTCTGGCCATGAAACGGTGTTCCCGCTTTCTTCTGCTTCGCGAGTCTCTGCAGTGCCGCTTGCGAGAAGCCGCTCTCGTCGATCTTCACGCCGGAGCGGTCGGCGACGCCGGTGATCTTCAGGTCGACGTTGCCGCGCAGGTGCGGCTGCTGGGCAACGATCTGCCGCGCCAGCTCGCGCCCGATCTGGCCGAATCCGACGAGCGTCAGCGCCGCCTCGCGGCCGCCGCTCTGCGCGAGCGGCCGCACTTTGTGGAGCTGATACTCGTCGTGCAGCGCGCGCAGCGCCGCCGTAGCGTCCTTTTCGTCGACGGCGACGGTGATGTTGAGCTCCGAGGAGCCTTGGGCGATGGCGATGATGTTCACGCCCGCGGCGCTGATCGCGGAGAACGTCCGCGCGGCGATGCCGGCGTGGCCGCGCATGCCGAGGCCGACGACGGCGATGAGGGCGACGCCGCTCTGCGCGGTGATGCGGTCGATGAGGTGCAGCTTCCGCTCGAGCTGGAACGCGCGCTCCAGCGCCGCCACGGCGTGCTGCGCTTCCGGCTGCGGCACGACGAAGCAGATGCTCGACTCGCTCGATGCCTGGCTGATCATGGCCACGGAGTGCCCGGCCTGCGAGAGCGCGGTGAACGTCTGCCCGGCCACGCCGGGGATGCCGGTCATGCCTTTCCCTTCGATCGCGATCAGCGCTTGGCCATGGATCGCCGTGAGCGCCTTGACCGGGTAGGCGCCGCTCTTGACGTCGCCGGCGATGCGCGTGCCGCCGCCGTCGTGAAAGGTGTTGCGCACCAGGAGCGGAATGCGCCGGTCGACGAGCGGGATCATCGTGCGCGGGTGGAGGACTTTCGCGCCGTAGTACGCGAGCTCGGCGGCCTCGCGGTAGTGCATCTCGGCGACGACGCGCGCGTCGGGGACGGACTTTGGATCGGCGGTCATGAGGCCGTCGACTTCTTTGAACAGTGTGAGCGTTTCCGCGCCGGTGCTGCGCGCCAGGATGGCGGCGGAGAAGTCGCTGCCGCCGCGGCCGAGGGTGACGAGGGATCCGTCGGGACCGGTGGCGATGTAGCCGGGCATGACCACGACGACGCGGTTGGCGAGGAGCGGCAGGATGGTTTTCTTCGCGTTGCGCTCGCACGCGGCGAGGTCGGGCCAGAGCGCGCCGAAGCGGCGCTCGGTGTGGATGATCTCCGTGGCGTCGATGTACGCGGCCGCGGTGCCGCTCTCCTCGAGCGCGGCGGCGAAGATGGCCGCCACGGCGCGCTCGCCGCGAGCAACGAGGGCGTCCTGCGTGCGCGGCGTGAGCTCGTGCAGTACGGCGATCGACTCGGTCATGGAGCGCATCTCGTGCGCGGCCTCGCCGATGGTCTCGCGCAGGCGCTCCGCGGTGTCGCGCCCGCCAATGAGCTCTTCGATGAGGGCGGAGTGCCGCGCCTCGAACTCCGCGACCGCGGCCTCACAGCGGGCGCGCTCGCCGCCGAGCGCCGCCTGCCCGGCGTCGAGGAGGAGGTCGGTGACGCCGTTCATGGCCGAGACGACGACGGCGACGTTCGGCGCCGCTCCACGCACGTGCACGACCGCGCGGCGGATGGCATCCGCGCTGCCGACGGCGACGCCGCCGAATTTGAAGACGTTGGGCCGCATTTGGACGGGCCGAGTATATCGGTGACGCGCTAGCGCCGGACCGCCCTTGCGACGATGAACTTCCGTGACAAGCGAAGGGTCTCGCGGTGCCGGCACGGCCTCTTGTCAGAAGAACTCCGGATGCTCTTTGGCCAGCGCCGCCTCGCGGCGCGCGACGTCGGCGAGGAGGTTGTGCATCGGGGCGATGATGCGCGCCAGCTCGTAGCAGCGCCACGCATCGGAGGCGTCGTAGCCGGTGTCGAGCGCGTTGCCCAGGTCTTTCCAGACGCCGGTGAGGAACGGATTTTCTTTCAGCGCGGCAGTGAACAGGCCCACCGCCGCCTCGCGGTTGTCGAGGCCGGTCTCGAAATTCGCGCGGAAGATACCGAGGACGTACGCCTTCGGGCCCGCGAGAGGCGCCAGGCGCGTCAGGGTTGCGATGGCCGCCTTCGCCGCCTCGGCGCTGTGCGGTTGCAGCGAACCGATGAACGCCTTCACGTTCTCGTCAGCGGTGACGGTGTCCCGATGCCGATTGAAGTCGTCGCCCAACGGCGCCCCGGTGGTGAGGTTGTACTCGAGATAGCCGAGCATTGCTTCGAGCGGCTTGCCGGCTTCGGCCGCCGCGTTGGCCGCCGCGATCAGACGCGCTGCTGCGTCGGCGCGCGACTGCGCCGTGGAGGCGACGACAACCGCCGCGGCCGCGGCGGCGTCGGGATTCTGCAGCGGCATTTTCTCCATCGCCGGCAGCGCGTACGGCCGGTCCGGCGTCTCTTTGGCGGCCACGATCTCAAACCGCTCCACGTTGCCGAATCCCGGGTCGGTCCGGCGCAGCCACTTGGGGGCACCGTCGAGCTTTTGCAGGTCCGCGAGGATCTCAGGGTGCGCGCCGATCATGTACCGGACGTATTGCACGTAGAGATCGCGGGCCGCAGGCGGCAGCGGCACGAGCTCCGTCGAGTATGCGAACAGCTCCTTCTTCTGCCAGACGTAGCGCCGCTCGCCGGTGACGCTCGCGCGCTCGATGCCAGACGGCCCCGCCCCTTCCGCCCGGACCGCAAGCTGATGCTCGACCAGCGTCGCCGGCATGAGGTTGGCCTGGGCACCGCCCGCAGCTTCCAGTGTCTTGCCCAGCATCAGACGGTTGTCGAGCTCCATGAGGCGCCCGCTGAGCAGCGCGTACAACGACTGCTCGTTGAGCCGTTTCTTCTCGGAGTCGACGAAGACGGCCACGCGCCTGCCGAAGTCGTAAACGCCGCGCGAGTTGCCGTCGTCCCACTGAACCCATCGCGCGCCGAGCGTCAGGTGGACGTCGCGCGTCTCCGGCTTGTCGCCGCCCTTGATCTGCACCGCGCCTTTGACCGCGATCGTGCTCTGCGTCGAGCGGGCGGTGATCTCGACGTTCGCCAATGCGAACGAGGGGAGTATGAGAAAAGCGGCGGCAGCGACAAGTCGATGCATGGGCAGATTGTCTCAGTTATGCACTGCTGCCCGCATGGCGGAGGAGGTGGGATTCGAACCCACGGTGGAGTCGCCCCCACGGCGGTTTTCAAGACCGCTGCCTTAAACCACTCGGCCACTCCTCCCTGGAAGGCCTACCCCAACAAATTGATGTCCACCGTGATCTTCAGCCGCAGCCGGCGGTGCTGCCGCAGCTCCTCCACCGATAAGTTCAGAGGCACGGTCACCTCTTTCACCAGGCCGTCCGTCGACCTTCGCTCCACCGGTTTCGGCGGGGCGGCGACGGAGGACACTGCGGCGGCCGCGGGGGCGGCGCCGAGGTCGGGGAGAGAGCTCAGGATGCCTTCGGGGAGGGGAATCTCGATCGACGCCATCGGCACCTCGCTCGGCAGCGGCGCGAAATCGTCAACGTCACTGAATGGGCTCTTTTCCATGGGCGGGGGGCGGGCGGGGGTGCCGCGGCGGCGG
>DATDFB010000184.1:0-47529 GCA_036522835.1 Thermoanaerobaculia bacterium
CGTGATGCCGTGCTGCGCGGCCAATTCGCGAATCCGTCCCAGCTCGCGCCCGACGATCTCGTGCGCTTCGCGGAACGGCGTGCCTTTGGCGGCCATGGCGTCCGCCACCGCCGTTGCCACTAACGTCTCCGCGGCGGCGCGCATGCGCTCGCGGTCGAGCTTCAACCCCGCGACGATCGCGGTCAGCGCCGGGACGACCGTCGCCAGCACGATGCGGACGCGGAAGAGCGGCTCCTTGTCCAGCTGAAGGTCTTTGTCATACGCGAGCGGCAGTCCCTTGAGCAGCGCCAGCAATCCGGTGAGCTCGCCGATGGCCCGCGCGGCGTGGCCGCGCGTCAGTTCGAGAACGTCGGGGTTCTTCTTCTGCGGCATGCGCGACGAGCCGGTGGCCATCTCGTCCGGCAGCTCGACGTACCCCGCCTCGTCGCTGCTGAAGAAGATGAGGTCCTCGGCCATCCGCGACAGATGCGACAGCAGGAGCGCCGCGGCGAAGAGGTATTCGGCGGCGAAGTCGCGGTCGGAGACGGCGTCGATGGAGTTGCGCGTGGCGCGGGCGAAGCCGAGCGAGTGCGCGAGCGCCTCGCGGTCGATCGGCAGCGGCGTGCCGGCGAGCGCACCGGAGCCGAGGGGGCATTCGTCGCCGCGATTCACCGCATCGCGCAAACGCGAGCGGTCGCGATGCAGCATCTCAACGTAGGCGTTGCACCAGTGCCCGAACGTGATCGGCTCCGCCTGCTTCGAGTGCGTGTAGCCGGGCATCGCCGTCGCCGCTTCTTCGCCGGCGCGCTTGCGCAGCGCCTCGGCCAGCGCGGCGATCGCCTCATCGGCCTCCGCGCATGCGCGCTTGAGCCACAACTTCAGATCGGTTGCCACCTGATCGTTCCGCGAGCGTCCCGTGTGCAACTTCCCCGCGAGCGGTCCGATCGCTTCGTACAGCTTCGCCTCGACGTACGAGTGCACGTCCTCGTAATCACCCACGGGTGAAGCGATCGCGCGCAACGCCGCCACGATCGTCTCGGCCTCGGACGCAGGCAGCGCCGCCCGCGCCCACGCGACCGAGCCTTCGACGTCGTCGACAAAGAGCTCCCGGTCGAACGCGAAGGAGTCGTTGAGCGCGCGCAGCAGCGCGGAGGGGGCAGCCGCGAAGCGGCCGCCCCACAACGAATGGGTCACTGCCGCGCCACCTTCGGCAAAACGAACGGCGTGATGCGCTTGCGCCCGCGGAGCTGAAGCCCGAAGAGCTTGATGAACCCCGCCGAGTCGGTGACGTCGTAGCCGGTCATGTCGAACGAGGCCAGGTTCTGCGAGTAGAGCGAGTGCGGCGACTGCCGCGACACCACCGTGGCGTTGCCTTTGTAGAGCTTCAGCGTTACCGAGCCGGTCACGTTCGCGGCGAGCGCGTCGACGAAGGCGTCGAACGCTTCCTTCAGCGGCGAGAACCACTGGCCGTTGTAGACGAGCTCCGCGTAGCGCGTGGCGATGCGCTCCTTCTCGTGCGCGCTCTCCTTGTCGAGGGTGATCGACTCCAGCGCCTTGAGCGCCGTGACGAGCAGCGTGCCGCCCGGCGTCTCGTACACGCCGCGCGACTTGATGCCGATGAGGCGGTTCTCGACGATGTCGGCGCGTCCGACGCCGTGCCGGCCGCCGATGTCGTTGAGCGCCTGGATCAGCTCCGCCGGCGAAAGCTCCTCGCCGTTCACGGCCACCGGCTCGCCCTCGACGAAGTCGATCGTCACCTTCTCCGGCACGTTCGGCGCGCAGGTCGGATCGACCGTCAGCTTGAACATCGAGAATTCCGGCTCGAAGGCCGGGTCCTCGAGCGGACCGCCCTCGTGCGAGAGGTGCCAGAGGTTGCGGTCGCGCGAGTACGGATCCTTCTTCGTCGCCGCGATGGGGATGCCGCGCGCGGTGGCGAAGTCGATGGCGTCTTCGCGCGAGACGATCTCCCACTCGCGCCACGGCGCGATGATGGCCAGCTCCGGCGCGAGCGCCTGATACGCGAGCTCGAAGCGCACCTGGTCGTTCCCCTTGCCGGTGCAGCCGTGCGCCAGCGCGTCGCAGCCGGTGGCGAGCGCAATCTCGACCTGCTTCCGGGCGATGAGCGGCCGCGCCGTCGACGTGCCGAGCAGGTAGTCCTTCTCGTAAATCGCGCCGGCCTTCAGAACCGGGAAGAGGTACTCCTTCGCAAATTCTTCCTTCGCGTCGATGAGATAAAAGTCGCACGCGCCGGTCTTGTACGCCTTCTCTTCGAGCCCCGAGGTCTCCTCGGCCTGCCCGACGTCGACCGCGATGGCCACGACGTCGCAGCCGTAGTTTTCTTTCAGCCAGGGAATGATGACCGAGGTGTCTAAGCCGCCGCTGTAGGCGAGAGCGGCTTTCTTGATCTTCTGCATCGATTTCTCCATTAGTCCTGAGTCCTGAGTCCTGAGTCCTGGGTCCTGAGTTCGGGACCCACTCAGGACGCAGGACCCAGGACTCAGGACTGTTTTCTAGGCCGCCTTCTCCTGCGCGACGCCGAGTGTTCGCTCCAGCGCCGTGATGAATTCGACGAATGCCTTCTTCGGGGTGACGTACGGCGGCAAGAGGCGCAGGACGGTGTCGCGCGCGGTGCCGACGACGAAGCCTTTCTCCAGCAGCTCCCGCGCGACCGGCGACGCCGGGCGATCGAGCTCGATGCCCCACATGAAGCCCGATCCCCGGACGTCGACGATCGCTCCGCCGCAGCGGGACTGCAACGCGTTCAGCTCGCGGCCGAACCACTCTCCATAGGCGTTGACGCGCGGCAGCAGCGCCGCGTCGTCGATCTCTTCGAGAACGGCCAGGCCGAGGCGGCAGGCCACCGGGTTGCCGCCGAAGGTCGTGCCGTGATGGCCGGGCTTGACCACGCCTTCGATGGCGTCGCCGGTCAGCACCGCGCCGAGCGGCAATCCGCCGCCGAGCGGCTTCGCCAGCGTGACGATGTCGGGGACGATGCCGCTCTGCTGAAACGCGAAGAGCGTCCCGGTGCGGCCGAGGCCGCACTGGATCTCGTCGAAGATCAGAATCGCGCCGTGCTTGTCGGCGAGCTTCCGCGCCGCGGCGAGGAAGTCGGGCGTGAGCGGGACAATGCCTCCTTCGCCCATGACCGGCTCGAGGACGATGGCGTTCGTCGCGCCCGTGACGGCCGCTTCGAGCGCGGCGACGTCGTTCGGCTCGACGAAGGTCACGCCCGGCACGAGCGGCTCGAACGGCGTGCGGTAGGCGTCGTGTCCGGTCAGCGAGAGCGCGCCGAAGGTGCGCCCGTGGAACGACTCCTTGAGCGCGACGAGCCCGCTCTTTCCCGGATTCGCCAGCCGCGCGAATTTCAGCGCCGCCTCGTTCGCCTCCGTGCCGCTGTTGCAGAAGAAGGCGCGGCAGAGGCCGGACTCGCGCACGAGCTTCTCGCCGAGCAGGCCCTGCGCGGGATGGTAATAAAGGTTGGAGACGTGCAGCAGCGCGTTCGACTCGTCGCGCAGCGCCTTGACGAGGCGCGGATGCCGGTGCCCGAGGACGTTCACGGCGATGCCGCCGAGAAGGTCCCAATAGACCTTGCCGCCGGCGTCGACGATGCGCGCGCCCTTGCCGCTGCGCGGATGGAACGGCGTGCGGTTGTACGTGCCGAGGATGAAGGCCTTTTCCCGCGCCTCGACGGCGTCGGGCGATTCGTCATGCAGCAACAAGGTGCGTCCCTCCCTGTCCGATCTCGATCCGCCGCACGCCCGAGCCGAGCGCGTGCAGCGCGGCCTGCAGCTTCGGGCGCATGCCGCCGCTGATCACGTCGCTGTCGAGCAGCGCGTGGGCGTCGGCGGCGTGCAGCCTCGGAAAGACTTCGCCCTGCGCATCGAGCACGCCGGCGACGTCGGTGATGAACACGAGCGCTTCGGCGCCGAGCGCGATGGCGATCGCGCTCGCCGCCGTGTCGGCGTTGACGTTGAGCAGTGTTCCGTTCGGCCCCTCGGCCACGGACGAGACGACCGGCATGATCCCCGCCGTCAGCATCGAGCGGATGAGCGCGCGATTCGAGTAGACGACGCGGCCGACGTGGCCGAGCTCCACGCCGCCGATCGGCGGGTGCGGCTCGGCGACGAGCGTGGAGGCGTCGGCGCCGGAGATGCCGGCGGCGCGGATGCCGAGCCCCGCCAGCTCCGCGACGAGCGACTTGTTCACGAGACCCGCGAGAATGGCCACGACGACCGGCAGCGTCTCGTCGTCGGTGATGCGCAGCCCGGCATGCGTTTTCTTGGCGATGCCGAGCTTGGCCAAGTGCGCGTCGACGTGCTTCCCGCCGCCGTGCACGAGCACGATCTGCTCGCCGCAATTCCACTGCGCGGCAATGGCCTGCAGGATCTCCGCACGGCGCTGCGCGTCGTCGAGAAGGCTTCCTCCGAGCTTCATGACTTTCATTGCCGTGGCTCCGTTCCGAGGGGCGCACGCCGTGCGCCCCTACCGCGCGTTTGCGCGGCCGCCATCCGGTAGGGGCGCACGGCGTGCGCCCTCGAGACATTCGCCTTCACCCCAGCGCCTCCGTCTCCGCGAAGCCGCACATGCGGTTGAAGTTCTGCACCGCCTGCGAGGCGGCGCCTTTCTGCAGGTTGTCGATGACCGAGACGATGACGGCGCGCTTGCCGCCGCCGAGCAGCGTGAAGCCGATCTCCGCCTTCGGCGTGCCGACGACGTTCTTGAGCTCCGGCAGTTGCCCCGCCGGCAGCACGTTCACGAACGGCGCATTCGCGTAGGCCTTCGCGTAGATCTCCGAGATCTGCTCGCTCGTCTGCGCCGCCGTGAAGGCGACGTGCATCGTCGAGAGGATCCCGCGCACCGTCGGCAAGAGGTGCGGGACGAAGACGAGCGTGGCCCTGTCGCCGAGGTGCAGGCCCTGGCGGATCTCCGGCTCGTGCCGGTGGCTGCCGACGCCGTAGGCCTTGAAGTTGCCGTACAGCTCCGCGAACGACCAGGCCACGTCGGCCTTCTTGCCGGCGCCGGAGACGCCGCTCTTCGCGTCGCAGATCACCGGCTGCTCGCGGTCGAGGACGTACGTGAGCGGCCGCAGCGCGAGGAGGATCGAGGTCGGATAGCAGCCCGGGTTCGCCACGAGGCGCGCCTTTTTCAGCTCGCCGTTGCACCACTCCGGCAGCCCGTAGACCGCTTCGTTGAGGAGCTCCGGCCGCTCGTGCGCGAAGCCGTACCACGACGGGTACAGCGACGGCTCCTCGAGGCGGAACGCGCCGGAGAGGTCGATGACCTTCACGCCGGCGTCGACGAGCTTCGGCGCCAGCTCGGCCGACACCTCGTTCGGCGTAGCCAGGAAGACGACGTCGGGCTTCGCCGCGAGCAGCGTCTCGAGAGCGAACGCCTCCGCCTTGCGGAGGACAGGCACTCTTGCCTGTCCCCCCGGAGCGGGCACGATCTCCCCACCCGCCTTACCGGACGAATACAGCCCGACGATCTCCACTTCGGCATGGCGCGCCAAGATCGCGGTGAGCTCCGCCCCCGCGTACCCGGTCGCGCCGACGATGGCCACGCGCTTCATTCGGACGCCACCTCCATCGTGGCGTAGACGAACGGCTCATCGAGCTCGGTTTGGAAGTCGACGACGAGAAACGGCGAGACGAACATCCGCCGCCGGGCGCTGAGCTCCGCGGCAAGCTCGTCTACACAATCAGCGATCAGAAGTTGTTGGGCCATGGCGTTGTCTCCGAAAAGGGATCGCCGCGCTCACCGCGCGGCGCGTCGTGCGGAACGGCCGATGAGGGCGTTGATGCGTCGCTCCAGCGCGCGGGCGGAGCCGTCGTCGGTCATGGCCACGAAGATCGTGTCGTCGCCGCCGATCGTGCCGAGGACGCCGTCGAGCTCGCCGGCGTCGAGGGCGCTGGCCACCGGCTGCGCGGCCGCGACGATGGTCCTGATGACGACGAGGTTCTGCGCCGCGGTGGCGGAGACGACGAACTCCCGGACCGCGGACTCGAAGCGGTCGGGCCAGGCGGCGATCGGCGTGACCGGCGCGAGATCGGCCGGGACGACGTAGCCGGACGGCGTCTTGATCAGCCCTAGGGCGGCGATGTCGCGCGAGAGCGTCGGCTGGGTGACGCGGAAGCCGCGCCGCCGCAGCGCAGCCAGCAGCTCGTCCTGCGAATGAATGGCCTGCTCACGGACGACGGTCACGATCTCCTCCCGCCGCCGCAGAACGTCTCCGTGTGCATGAATATTCATCGATACGAATTTTTATGCATTCATCGCCGAATGTCAAGTGGGCATCTCGCTTGCTGCGCGATCCGGCATGTCCCGAGTCGAACCGAAAGACCGCCCCCTCCCCGCCCCCCGCGAAGCCGAGCCCGCCCGCCGTCCGCCCGCTCCCACCCCCGGCAAAGCCGAGGGCGACGAGCGCACGGCCGAAGAGGCCCTGCGCCGTCAGGACCGGAAGTGAAGCAGCGCAGTCTCGGCCCGCTCCGCGTCTCCGCCATCGGCCTCGGATGCATGGGGATGTCGGAGTTCTACGGCGCCCGCGACGACGCGCAGTCGATCGACACGATCCGCCGCGCGCTCGACCTCGGCGTCAATTTCCTCGATACGGCCGACATGTACGGCCCCTTCACGAACGAGATGCTCGTCGGCCGCGCCATCAGCAGCCGGCGCGACGAGGTCGTGCTGGCCACGAAGTTCGGCAACGTCCGCGGCGGCGACGGCGCGTTTCTCGGCATCAACGGCCGCCCCGACTACGTCCGCAAGGCCTGCGACGCCTCGCTGCAGCGCCTCGGCGTCGATCACATCGATCTCTACTACCAGCACCGCGTCGACACGGACGTGCCGATCGAGGAGACGGTCGGGGCGATGGCCGAGCTGGTCGCCGCCGGCAAAGTGCGGCATCTTGGGCTCTCCGAGGCGGCGCCGGCAACGATCCGCCGCGCGCATCAAGTGCACAGAATCGCGGCGCTGCAGACCGAATATTCACTCTGGAGCCGCGACCCCGAGGACGAGATCCTGCCGACCGTGCGCGAGCTCGGCATCGGCTTCGTGGCCTACTCGCCCATCGGCCGCGGATTCCTCTCCGGCCGCTGGCGCTCCATCGATGACCTCGCGCCCGACGACTGGCGCCGCAACAACCCGCGCTTCCAGGGCGAGAACTTCCAGCGCAACCTCGACTTGGTGAAGAAGATCGAGGAGATCGCGCGGGCGAAGGGCGTGACGCCGGCGCAGCTCGCCATTGCCTGGACGATGGCGCAGGGCGACGACATCGTGCCGATTCCCGGCAGCAAGTCGCGCCAGCACCTCGAAGAGAACGTGGCGGCCGCGGCAATCGCGCTGACACCCGAAGGGTTGCGCCGCATCGACGAAGTTGCGCCGAAGGGGGTGGCGGCAGGGGAGCGCTATCCGAATATGGCGCTGGTCAATCGATGATGACGCTCGATCGCTTGCAAGCGAAGAGGCCTTGCTTGCAAGTTCAGCGAGCGCGCTGAAAACCTAAGCAATCTCGCCTGTAAGTTCAGCAAACTCGCTGAAAACCTAAGCAATGTTGCTTGCAAATTCAGCGAAGTCGCTGAAAAACCAAGCAGTTCTCGCTTGCAAGTTCAGCGAACTCGCTGAAAATCGAAGCAATCTCGCTTGCAAATTAAGCAAAGTCGCTGAAAACGTAAGCAATTTCCCTTGCAAATTAAGCTAACTCGCTGAAAAACCAAGCAATTCTCGCCTGCAAGTTCAGCGAACTCGCTGAAAACCGAAGCAATTTTCCTTGCAAATTAAGCGAGCTCGCTGAAAACCGAAGCAAGCTCGCTGGCAAGCGAAGCGATTTTGCTTCGCTTGCCATGGTTTTTTCTTGCAAAACAAGCGTGCACCCTGACGATCGAAGAACCTTTGCTTCGTTTGCCAGCGCAATCGCTCAGCTTGCAAGGCCTCGCGTCTCGCTGCTAACCGAGCACGCCGGCCAGGTCGAACGTGCTCATGCCTCGCCTCTTTCAACGCGGTCCGTCACGCATTCGGTGACCACCGACGACAACGTCGTTACCTCGTCGCGCGACCGCGGCGGCAAGAGGGCGCGCAGAAGCGGCGGCGCGGCGATCGTGGTCAGCAGCACCATCAACGCGACCGCGCTGTACAAGCCCGGCGACAGGAGTCCGCCGGCCAACCCGGCCTGCGCGAAGATCAGGCCGACTTCGCCGCGCGGCATCATTCCCACGCCGACGACGAGACGCCGTACGAGCGGACGCGCCGCGTAGCCCGCCGCGAGCTTGCCGGCCATGCCGACGACCGCCAGGAGCACGCCGATCAACAAGAACTTGCGTCCGTCCGCGTCGAACGGATTCAGTTGGCGCAGATCGACCGCGGCGCCGACGAGCACGAAAAAGAGCGGGACGAAGAACTGCGCGACGTCGTAAACCTGGCGTTCGATCTCGCGGCCCTGATCCGTACGCGCCAGCACGAGGCCGGCGGCGAACGCTCCGATGATCAGCGCCGAGCCCAGCTGCTGCGCGCACCAGGCCATGGCCAGCGCGAACGTCAACGCCGTGAACATCAGCGCCTTCGAAACGCGCAGCCTGGCGACGAGCCGCACCAGACGCGGCGCGAGCAGCGAGCCGACGCCGACGGCGGCGATCACGAACCCGAACGCCGTCGCCGCCGTTCTGGCAACGCCGAGCGCCGTCAGCCGCTCGCCGGACGCCAAGGCGCCGACGACCGCCAGCAGTACCAGGCCGAGAATGTCATCGATCACGGCAGCGCCGAGAATGACCTGCGATTCGTCGCTGTGGAGGTGACCGAGGTCGGAAAGGACTCTGGCCGTGATCCCCACCGACGTCGCCGTCAACGCCGCTCCGAGGAAGATCGCCACCACGGTGCTCAATCCCATCAGCCGGGCCACGGCGAAGCCGCCGGCGAACGGCAGCGCCACGCCCGTCAACGCGACGGCCGCCGCCGAGCCGCCGACGCGAAGAAGCCGGCGCAGGTCCGTCTCCAGACCGATGAGGAAGAGAAGAAGAACGATGCCGAGCTCGGAGAGCAGATCGAGCACGGCCGCATGCGGATCGATGAGGCGCAATCCCGAGGTGCCGACGACGATTCCGCCCACCATTTCGCCGAGCACGGCGGGCTGGCCGATCCGCTCCGCAAGCTCTCCGAAAAGCTTCGCCGCAGCGAAGATGACGATCAGCGAGAGCAAGAAAGAAGCGACAGTCATGCCCCCGCCTTCCAAAGAAGAGGTGGAGTCGTGCGGCGCCTTGGCATGGCGATCCCTCCTGCGCGGCGGCCCGACTGCGCACTGTTCCTGCGGGAAGAGCTCCCGCACCCGAACCCATCAAATCACACCGGCCCCGGCGGGGCGACCGCGAAAGAGCAACACTCGCGTCAGGCCGCTAACCGCGAATGATTCCCACCGCCTTCATCAACGCCAGCGCGTTGCTCTTCGTCACCACGCCCGGCCGCATCGTGTAGTCGAACACGATCGCGTCGCCCTCGAGGTGATCCTCGAAATGCACGTTCGCGGCGCGCGGCGCGAGCGCCTCGGCGACCTGCGCGAGGGCGAGGTCGTGCGTCGTGGCCAGGCCGATCGCGCCGCGCTCGACCAAGCCGCGCACGATGGCCTCGGCGCCGATGGCGCGGTCGTGCGAGTTCGTCCCGTGCAGCAGCTCGTCGAGCAGGAACAGCAGCGGCGGCGGCATCTCCACGATCTGCCGGATGCGCAGGATCTCGGCATAAAACCGCGAGGCCCCCTCGGCCAGCGAATCGTGGATGCGGATCGACGCGCCGATCGACATCGGCGTCACGCGCAGCGAGCGCGCGCACACCGGCGCGCCGGCGAGGGCGAGGACGGCGTTGATGCCGACCGTGCGCAGCAGCGTCGACTTCCCCGACATGTTCGAGCCGCTGACGATGAGCACGCCGAGGCGGACGTCGTTCGGGACGCGGCGGTCGGAGGCGATGAGCGGATGTGCGGCCGCGACGGCGTCGAAGAGCGGCCCGCCCTCGACGATCTCCGGCGTGGCGAACGATGGGTTCTCGTACGCGAACGACGCCAGCGACAGCAGCGCCTCGGTCTCGCCGACGGCGTCCATCCAGGCGACGATGTCGCGCCCCGATTCGCGCCGCCAGCGCTCGATGGCGAACGCCACGAGCTCGCTCCAGAGCATGATCGCCGCGACCGGGGCGAAGAACTGGTTGCGCCGCGCGTCGAGGAGCGCCACGAGGCGCCGCAGCGTTTCGATGCGCGCGGAGCCCGGCGTCGCGTGCCAGAACTCCTCGCGCTCGAGCCGCGCCAGCAGACGCGCGAGCAGCGCCAGCGCCGGCTCGCGGCGCTCCACCGCGCCGTTCACGCGCTGCACGGGCTCGTGCAGACGGCGCTCGAGCAGCGCGCGGAGCACGAGAGCGACGAAGAACGGCAGCGCCCAAACCTTCGGCAGGAGCGTGAAGAGCGCGAGCACGGCAAGCACGAGAGAGACGGTGCCGAACGCGCCGAGGGCAAGCGCGGCGAGCCGCTCGCCCGACGAGGCGAGGAGCGGCGGCTCGGCCGCCCACTCCTCCAGCCGCGCCGCTTCGATCTCGCCGCTCACCTCGGAGGCCTCGACGAAGAGGTCTTCGCGCAAATCGACGTTGTCGCGCTGCGCCGCCACCGAGGCTTGGCGCGCGCGGACGTCCGCCGCCATGGCGCGCTCGGGATGCTTCAGCCACGACGCCAGCGTCGCGCGCCCCGAGGCCGTCGCGGCGATCGACATCAGCTCGAAGAGAGACCCGCTGCCAAACAGGTCGAGGTCCGCCGCGAACGGATGGTGCTCCTCGGCGAAGTCGCTGCCGGCGTCGCCCTTCCCCTGCCACTCGTGGCGCAGCCGCGAAAGGCCGCGCTCGCAGAACGCCGCGGCCGCGGCGGCGCGGCGCTTGGCCGTCTTCACCGGCTCGCTGGCGATGACGAGCGCGATGAACGCGATCACCGCGCCGAGCGCCGCCCATTCCCAGCGGAGCAGCACGAAGACGACGATGAGCGCGAACGCCGCGAGCCGCCCGAAGCCGATGGCGCGCTCGCGCTTCGTCAGGCGCTCGATCTCCGCGCGGTGCCGCGCCAGGCGGTCGTCGTACATCACGCGAACAGCGGGATCTGCACGTGTTTCGGCGGCACGGGCGGGCGGGCAGGGCGGCGGCGGACGATCTCGAAGGTGCCGGTGGCCTCGAACTGCCGCGCGATGGAGAGCTCGAGCTGCGCGCCGGTGCGGGCGACGAGGCGCGCGGCCATGTCCCGCACGATCGACTCGTGATTGTTCTTCTGCGAGAGGTGAATCATGCAGAGCGTCTTGAGATCCGCCCCCATCATCCGCTCCACCGCGCTCATCGAGTCGTCGTTCGACAGGTGCCCGAAGCGCGACATGATCCGCCGCTTCAGCGGCCATGGGTAGCTGCCCAGGCGGAGCATGTCGAGGTCGTGGTTCGACTCGAAGAAGAGGCCGTCGCAGTCCTTGAGGTGCCGGAGCACGTACTCGTCGACCCAGCCGAGGTCCGAGGCGATGCCGACGCGCGTGCCGTCGCGCGCTTCGATCACGAAGCAGGCCGGATCGACCGCGTCGTGCAGCGTGCGCCGCGCGTGGACGTTCAGCTCTCCGATCGTGAAGGTGGAGTTGTTCGGGAAGATCACGACCTTCGTCTCCGCGCGGTCGATCGTGCTGGCGTCGAGCGTCCCCTGCGTCAGGTAGATGGGGATCTCGAATTTGCGCGCGATCGACTCGGCGCCGCGGATGTGGTCGTAGTGCTCGTGCGTGACGACGAGCGCGCGCACGTGCTCGATCTGCCGCCCCACCTGCTCGAGCCGCTTGCGCATCTCCCGCGGGCCGAAGCCGGCGTCGACCAAGATCGCGGTGCCGTCGGATTCGAAGTAATAGGCGTTCCCTGCGCTTCCGGAACCGAGGGGGGCCACGAGCATGGAATGATGGTACGCGATGTGGAGTGCGCCGGCCATGCCGGCGCTCCGACAGCGGCGGCATGGCCGCCGCACTCCAGATACAATCGCGCGCCAATGGCGTTACAGCGCTTCATCGTCGAAGGCGGGCGACGGCTCGAAGGCACGATCCGTCCCGGCGGCAACAAGAACGCCGCCCTGCCGATCCTCGCCGCGTGTCTGCTCACCGACGCGCCGGTGACGCTGCGCAACCTTCCGGACATCCAGGACGTGCGCGTCATGCTGCAGATCATCGAGCGCCTCGGCGCGAAGGTCGAGCGCGTCGACACCAACGTCGTGCGCGTGCACGCCGAGGGGGACGTCTGCAGCGATCCCGACGCCGAGCTGTCGCGCAAGATCCGCGCGTCGATCCTCCTGGCCGGCCCGCTCCTGGCGCGCTGCGGCAGCGCGCGCATCGTCAAGCCGGGCGGCGACGCCATCGGCCGCCGCCGCGTCGACACGCACCTCCTCGCCCTCGAGTCCTTAGGCGCCCAGATCGAAGTCTCCGCGCACGAGTACCGCATGAGCTCGCGCGCCCTCGTCGGGCGGAAGATGTTCCTCGACGAGGCCTCCGTCACCGCCACGGAGAACGCCATCATGGCCGCCGTCCTGGCCGACGGCGACACGCTCATCTACAACGCCGCCGCGGAGCCGCACGTCCAGGACCTCTGCCGATTTCTCAACACCCTCGGCGCGCAGATCGACGGCATTTCCACGAACTCGCTGACCATCCGCGGCGTGGAGTCGTTGCACGGGGGCGACTTCACCATCCCGAGCGACCACATCGAAGTCGGCTCCTACATCGGCCTGGCCGCCGTCACGCGCAGCGAGCTCCTGATCGAGAACGCCGTGCCGCAGCACATGTACGCCGTCCGGCTGATGCTGGAGAAGCTCGGCGTCGACCTCGTCGTCGAAGGCGAGAACATCCGCGTGCCGAAGGACCAGGAGCTGCGCGTCCGCTACGACATCGGCGCGGCCGTGCCGAAGATCGACGACGGCCCCTGGCCGCTCTTCCCCGCCGACCTCTTGTCGATCATGGTCGTCGTCGGCACGCAGTCGGAGGGGACGGTGATGATCTTCGAGAAGATGTTCGAGTCGCGCCTCTTCTTCACCGACAAGCTGATCCAGATGGGCGCGCGCATCGTGCTGTGCGACCCGCACCGGGCCATCATCGTCGGCGGCAACCGCTTGACCGGCGCGGAGATCTCCAGCCCCGACATCCGCGCCGGCATGGCTCTGCTCCTGGCGGCGCTCTGCGCGAAGGGCGAGAGCATCATCCACAACATCCACCAGATCGACCGCGGCTACGAGCGGATCGAGGAGCGTCTGAACCCGCTCGGCGCGCGCATCGTGCGCGAGCCCGACCTATGACGCTGCGCCTGCCGCGGGGCCGTTCGCTCGGCTTCGGCCGCGTGCCGCTGGTGATGGGCATCGTGAACGTCACTCCCGACTCCTTCTCCGACGGCGGCGTGCACCAAGATCGCGACGTCGCCGTCGAGGCGGCGCTGCGCATGGCGGCGGACGGCGCCGCCATCGTCGACGTTGGCGGCGAGTCGACGCGGCCGGGCTCCGATGCGGTCTCCGTCGACGTCGAGCTGGAACGCGTCCTTCCCGTGATCGAGGCGATTCGCAAGCGCAGCGACGTTGCGATCTCCATCGACACGACGAAGGCGCGCGTCGCGGAGGCGGCGCTCGACGCCGGCGCCGACATCGTCAACGACGTGACCGCGTTGCGCGGCGATCCGGCGATGCCTGCGCTCGTCGCGCAGCGCAACGTCCCGGCCGTGCTGATGCACATGCGCGGCGCGCCGAAGACGATGCAGCACGACATCCGCTTCGACGACGTCGTCCGCGACGTCGCGCGCGAGCTGACGGAGTTTCGCGACGCCGCGGCCGCCGCCGGCGTCGCGCAGATCGTCGTCGATCCGGGCATCGGCTTCGGAAAGACCGCGGAGCACAACCTGCAGCTCCTGGCCCGCGCGCACGAGCTCACGAACATCGCGCCGCTGATGATCGGCGCGTCGCGCAAGGCGTTCCTGGGGCGCCTCACCGGGCGCGAGGCCGGACCCGACCGGATGGCCGGCTCGCTCGCCACCGTCTGCGCCGCCGCGCGCGCCGGCGCGGCGATCGTGCGCGTGCACGACGTGCGCGAGACGGTGGACTTCCTCAAAGTGATGGACGCGATCCGATGAATTACTGGGACCGGCTCGTCTCGCTGCAGTTCACCTGGCGCGACCTCGTCGACGTCCTGATCGTGGCCTTCATCATCTACAACATCCTGGCTCTCATCCGCGGCACGCGCGCGATGCAGGTCTCCATCGGCCTCCTCGTCCTCGGCAGCACGTTCTTCATCGCCCGCGCCTTCGACCTTCCGGCGCTCGAAGTCATCTCGCGCGAGATCCTCTTCTACCTGCCGTTCGCCGTAATCGTTCTGTTCCAGCACGAGATCCGCCGCGCCCTGGCGCGCGTCGGCACGAATCCGCTGCTGCGGCTCTTCCGCCGCGGCAGCAATCCGATCGCGGTCGACGCCGTGGCCGGCGCCACGACGGCGCTCTCCGCGAACCGCTTCGGCGCGCTCATCGCCATCGAGCGGACTCAGAGCCTGCGCATGTACGCGGAAGCGGCGAAGCCGCTCGACGCGCTCGTCAGCCGCGAGCTCCTCGTCTCCATCTTCAATCCCGGCGCGCCGATGCACGACGGCGCCGTGATCGTGCGCGGAAACCGCATTGTGGCCGCGGGCGCGCTCCTGCCGCTCACGGCCACGCCCGACCCGAAGCTCGCCCACGGCACGCGGCACCGCGCCGCCCTCGGCTTGAGCGAGGAGAGCGACGCGTTCGTCGTCGTCGTCTCCGAGGAGAACGGCTCCGTGGCCGTGGCCGCCGAGGGCGTGCTGCACGAGAACCTCGACTCGGAGGCGCTCACGGCCATGCTGAAGGAGCGCATCGCGCCGTGAGCGGCCGCAACGGCAACGGCCTCCTCTCCAGCCTTCTTTTGAAGGTCCTGGCGCTCTTTCTCGCCTTCGTGGTCTGGTTCGTCGTCTCCGCGCCGCGGCGCGAGGTCGTCTCCGAGCGCGCCTTCGCCGCGCCTCTCTCGCTCGTCGGCATGCGCCGCGATCTCATGATCACCACCGCCGTCCCCGACACGGTGAGCGTCCGCCTGCGCGGCCGCGCCTCGCAACTGCGCTCGCTGTCGTCGCAGAACCTCGAGGTCACGGTCGACCTGCGCTGGGTGCAGAACGCCGGCGACGCCACGATCACGCTGCGCCCGCAGGCCCTCAACGTGTCGCCGGACGTCGAAGTGGTATCGATCGATCCGACGAAGGTGCGCTTCCGCGTGGAGCAGGTGCGCCAGCGCATCGTCGCCGTCCGCCCCTTCCTCGTCGGCGAGCCGGCCTCGGGATTCCAGGCCGGCGAGCCGGTGCTCGTCCCCGATCACGTCCTCATCTCCGGCCCGGCGACGCTGATCCAGAAGATCACCGAAGTGGCCACCGAACGCATTATCATGACCGGCCGCACCGACACGTTCGTGCAGAACGTGGCGCCTGTTTCCGACTCGTCGCTGGTCCGCGTCGTCGAGCCGCTGGGCGTGCAGGTGACGGTGCCGGTGACGCCGGAGATCGGCCCGACGCCTCCCGCGACTGACACGAAAAATGAGAACCCTGTTCGGCACTGACGGCATCCGCGGCAAAGCGCACCGCTATCCGCTCGATCCGGCGACGATCTTCGCGTTGGGCGAAGCGCTCGCCCACCGGCTCCGGGGGGCGCACAGCGTGCGCCCGGTCATTCTCCTCGGCATGGACACGCGCGAATCGGGGCCGGAGATCGCCAACGCGCTCGCCGCCGGGATCGCCGAGGGCGGCGGCACGGCCACGTTCATCGGCATCGTGCCGACGCCCGCGGCCGCCTACCTCTGCCGCACGTCCGACGCCGCCGCGGCAATCTCGATCTCCGCGTCGCACAATCCGTTCGACGACAACGGCGTGAAGATCTTCGGCCACGACGGGATGAAGCTTCCCGACGCGGTCGAGGAGGAGATCGAGGACGAGCTGCGCGCGCTGCGCCGCGAAAATGTCGCGATTCCGTTCGTCGAGCTCTCGCCGAGCGTCGATCTGATCCGCAAATACGAGGACTTCCTCGCCGGCGGCGTCGCCCCGAATGCGCTCGCCGGCGTCCGCGTCGTGCTCGACACCGGAAACGGCGCCGCGTACGAGATCGCTCCCGAGGTGTTCCGCCGCGCCGGGGCGAAGGTGCAGGTCATCAACGACAAGCCGAACGGGCTGAACATCAACGAGAACGCCGGTGCGCTGCACCCGGAGCGCCTGGCGAAGGTGGTGATGAAGGAGAAGGCGGAATTCGGCGTGGCCTTCGACGGCGACGCCGACCGCGCCATTTTCGTCGACGACTGGGGCAAGGTCCGCGACGGCGACGAGATCCTCTACTTGTGGGCACATAAATTACGCGCCGAGGGGAAGCTCGAGCCGCCGTGCGTCGTGACGACGGTGATGTCGAACTACGGCTTCGAGCGGCAGCTCCGCGCGGACGGGATCGAGCTGGTGCGCGCCCAGGTCGGCGACAAGTACGTGCTGGAGAAGATGTTGGAGCGCGGAGCCATCCTCGGCGGCGAGCAGTCGGGACACATCATCGACCTCTCCGTCCACACGACGGGCGACGGGATCCACACCGCG
Organism: Thermoanaerobaculia bacterium; assembly: GCA_036522835.1. Taxonomy (GTDB): domain Bacteria; phylum Acidobacteriota; class Thermoanaerobaculia; order Gp7-AA8; family Gp7-AA8; genus DATDFB01. The sequence goes on from DATDFB010000184.1 coordinate 16,608, forward strand.
CTGGTCTTCGGGGAGCTGCTGGCCCGCGCCGGACGGCCGTTCTCGCAGCTCGGGACGTTCACGCCGATGCCACAGGTGCTTCTGAATCAAGAGGTTGCGTCAAAACCGCCACTGGAATCGCTGCCGCGCTACCAAGCCGCGCTCGCCGAGGCGGAACAGCAGCTCGGCGGCGAAGGGCGCGTCCTCGTCCGCTACTCCGGGACGGAGAATAAGGTGCGGGTGATGGTCGAGGGCCCCGACGAGGCGGCAACTCGCACGATTGCCGAGCACTTACGCATTGTGCTCAAAGACGAGATCAAGTAACCTGCGCCGATTCATTTTCCGGGAGAGATGAAAATGGCAAAGGTGGAGGGGAAGAAGTCCCGGCCGGCAAAGAAAAAACCGGCCCCGAAGAAGCCCGCTCCGAAGAAAAAGGCGCCCGCGAAGCCCAAGCCTCAGCCGAAGCCCAAACCAAAGGCGAAACCGAAGGCCAAAGCCAAGCCCGCCCCTCCCCCGCCCAAGCCCACCCGCCCCACACCCGCCCCCGCGAAGCCCGCGGCGGCGAAACCGGTGGTGGCGAAGGCGGCGGCGGCAAAGCCTGCGCCCCGTCCACCCGCCCCGCCCAAGCCGGCGCCGGCAGCGGAGGAGAAGAAGCGGACGCGGCGCTCACGCCCGAAGGTGACGTCGAGCGGCCCCGCGACCGCCGCGTGGTTCGTGCAGGGAGGGCCGCGGCCGTCGTCGTTCATCCCCGCCCCCGCCCGCGCCGAGGCGCCGTCGCTGGTGGCCGCGCCGCCGGCGTCGTCCGACCGCCTCGTCGCCGAGCACGAGCTGACGCACTTCGCCGTCCGCACGGTACCGATCCGCGTCGACGTCGAGGCCGCCGGCGGGCGGGTGTTCCTCAATATCAACCCGAACGAGGTGGCGCTGAAGGTCGGCGAGGGGATCGAGTGGGATTTCCGCTACCTCGGCGGGGCCGACATCATCATCGACGAGCTGGTCATCGAGTTCGACCGCCCCTCTCCCTTCGGCCAAGCCATCTTCCGCTCCCGCCGTCCCGGCGCCGCCCGCCCGCACCGCCAGCTCTCCGGCGGCGCGCAGAAATCGGCGTCCGGCAAGCGCGTGCAGTACACGATCCGCGCGTTCAACGGCTTCAAGATGGAGCTGGCCAGCGCGCGGCCGTGGGTGACGGTCTCCTGAACAAGGAACACCGAGGTACACTCGGCTCGCGGTGGATCGCGAGCTGAAAGAGTACCTGGACCGCCTGCGGCAGGAGAACATGAAGGCGCACGTCGAGACGTGGCGCCAGATCGCCGCGCTGGAGAAGCGGCTCGTGGAAGACAACGCCGCCGGCCACACCGAAACGCGGCTGCACATCGACGCGGCGGTCGAGCGGCTCGAGCGGCAGTACGAGCTGTTCTCGACCGACCCCTCGGGCGAATAGTGCCGCCGAGGTACACTTTTTTGTGATGGATGCAGATCTAAAGCAGTACCTGGATGAGTTCAGTGAGCAATTCCTGCAGATGCGCGAGGAAAACGCCGCCGCGCACGAGGAAACGCGCCGTGTTTTGCGCGGGGAAATGGCCGAGATGGCCGGGAGTCTGCGCGGGGAAATGGGCGAAATGACCACCACCTTGCGCGGCGAGATGACCGAAAAAATCGGCGAGGCCGTCTCTACTCTCCGTGGAGAAATAGCCGCAGAGAATGCCGAGACCCGCGGCCACTTTGATCAAAGAATGGCCGCAGAGAATGCCGAGACCCGCCGCCATTTTGATCAAAGAATGGCCGAAGAGAATGCGGAGACCCGCCGCTACGTCGATGAAAGAATGTCCGCCGAGCACGCCGAAACCCGCCGCCACTTCGACATCACCGTCGAGCGTTGGGAAACGAGATTCGACCTCCTTGCCGAATCCGTTCAGTTGGTCGATCAGAAACTTGATCGTAATGTCGTCGAGATTCGCGAGGAGATCAAATTCACTCGCCCGCCCCGCACCCGGCGCGCGAAGCGCTAGCGTCCGTGCTGCTCCTGCAGCGTAGCGATCGTCGCCACCCCCTCCCGCAGCGAGCGAATTCCATCCACCGCCGCCGTCGCCGCGGAGAGCGTCGTCAGGCAGGTGATCCCGTGCTGCAGCGCCGTGCGGCGGATGTACGTGTCGTCGTAGAACGACTTCCGTCCGAGCGGCGTGTTGATCACCAGCGTCACCTCGCCGTTGATCATCCGGTCGACGATGTTCGGGCGCTCGTTCTCGTGCACCTTCCACACGAGTCCCGCGTCGACGCCGTTGTGCTCGAGGAACTCGCGCGTGCCGGACGTCGCGATCACCTTGAACCCGAGGTCCGCCAGATCCTTGGCCAGCTGCACGATGGTGGGGCGCTTGTCGTTGTCGTTCACCGAGATGAACGCCGTGCCGCCGCGCGGAAGGCCGACGCCCGCGCCGAGGAGGGCCTTCGCATACGCCTCGCCGAAGCTCGGCGACGAGCCCATCACCTCGCCCGTCGACTTCATCTCCGGGCCGAGCACCGTGTCCTCGCGCGGGAAGCGGCCGAACGGGAACACCGGCGCCTTCACGAAGTAGCCGTCGACGCGCGGCTCGCTCGTGAGGCCGAGCTCGCGCAGCGTCATTCCCGCCATCACCTTCGCGGCGAGCTTCGCGAACGGCACGCCCGTCGCCTTCGACACGTACGGCACCGTGCGCGACGCGCGCGGATTCACCTCCAGCACGTACAGGTCGCCGTGCGCGATCGCGTACTGCACGTTCATCAGCCCCACCACGTGCAGCGCCTTCGCCAGCTCGATCGTGCGGCGGCGGATGCGGTCCTGGTCGCGCTGCGTGATGATGTATGGCGGGATGATCGTGGTCGAGTCGCCGGAGTGGATCCCCGCCTCCTCGATGTGCTGCATCACGCCGGCGATCACGACGTCCGTGCCGTCGCACACCGCGTCGACGTCGAGCTCGATCGCGTCTTCGAGAAAGCGGTCGATGAGGATCGGATGTCCGGGCGCGGCTTCCATCGCCAGCGTCACGTACTCGCGCAGGCTGCTCTCGTCGTAGACGATGGCCATGGCGCGCCCGCCGAGGACGTACGACGGCCGCACCACGACGGGGAATCCGATCTCGTGCGCGACCTTGATCGCCGCGTCCATCGTCATGGCCGTGCCGTGCTCCGGCACGAGGATCCCGTGCACCAGCGCCAGCGCGCCGAAGCGCTGCCGGTCCTCGGCGATGTCGATCGAATCCACTGAGGTGCCCCACATCGCCACGCCCGCCTCGGCCAGCGCCTTCGCCAATTTCAGCGGCGTCTGTCCGCCGAACTGCACGATCACGCCTTCCGGCTTCTCGAGGTCGACGATCTCCAGCACGTCCTCGAGCGTGAGCGGCTCGAAGTAGAGGCGGTCCGACGTGTCGTAGTCCGTCGACACCGTCTCCGGATTGCAATTGACCATGATCGTCTCGAAGCCGATCTCGCGCAGCGCGAACGACGCGTGTACGCAGCAGGTGTCGAACTCGATCCCCTGCCCGATGCGGTTCGGCCCCGAGCCGAGGATCATCACCTTGCGGCGCTGCGTCGGCTCCGCCTCGTTCTCCGTCTCGTACGTCGAGTAGAGATACGGCGTCGAGGCCTCGAACTCCGCCGCGCAGGTGTCGACGCGCTTGTACACCGGGCGGATGCCGGCGGCCTGGCGCGCCTGGCGCACATCCGCCTCGGCCATGTCCGTCAGCGCGGCGAGCTGCCGATCGGAAAAGCCGTTCCGTTTCCAATGGAGGACAGGCACTCTTGCCTGTCCCTCTTCGTTGCGCGCAAGGACAGGCAAGAGTGCCTGTCCTCCACTTTGGATCTCCATCTCCAACTGCACGATGTGGCGGATCTCGCGCAGGAACCATGGATCGACCGACGACAGTTGATAGACCTGCTCGACCGTCATCCCGGCGCGGAAGGCGTCGCCGATGGCGAAGATCCGCTCCGGCGTCGCCGTGCGCAACAGCTCCGGCAATCGGTCGAGCGGCGTGTTGCGCGGCTCCAGTCCGGCCACGCCGATCTCGAGCGAGCGCAGCCCCTTCTGCAGCGCCTCGTTGAACGTCCGCCCGATGGCCATGGCCTCGCCGACCGACTGCATCGATAGTCCTAGGTTCGGCGGCGTGTTGCGGAACTTCTCGAAGGCGAAGCGGGGGATCTTCACCACCACGTAGTCGATCGTCGGCTCGAACGACGCCGGCGTCTTGCGGGTGATGTCGTTCGGGATCTCGTCAAGCGTGTAGCCGGCGGCGAGCTTCGCCGCGAACTTGGCGATCGGAAACCCCGTCGCCTTCGACGCCAGCGCCGACGAGCGCGAGACGCGCGGGTTCATCTCGATGGCCAGGCGGCGGCCGGTCGTCGGATGCACGGCGAACTGGATGTTCGAGCCGCCCGTCTCCACGCCGATGGCGCGGATGATCCGCTTGGCCTCGTCGCGCATGGCCTGATACTCGCCGTTCGTCAGCGTCTGCTGCGGCGCCACGGTGATGGAATCGCCGGTGTGCACGCCCATCGGATCGAAGTTCTCGATCGAGCAGACCACGATGACGTTGTCGGCCTTGTCGCGCATCACCTCGAGCTCGAACTCTTTCCAGCCCATCACCGACTCCTCGACGAGGACGCGGTGGACCGGGGAGAGCTCCAAACCGCGCGCGGTGATGGCGCGCAGCTCTTCGATGTTGTAGGCGATGCCGCCGCCGGAACCGCCGAGGGTGAAGGATGGGCGCACCACCAGCGGATAGCCGATCGTGGCGCCGAGGCGCTCGGCCTCGTCGACCGTGCCGACGTAACCGGAGCGCGGCACCTCCACGCCGATCCGCGTCATGCACTCCTTGAAGAGCTGCCGGTCCTCGGCGGTCTTGATCGCCTCGGCATTCGCGCCGATCAGCTCCACGCCGTGCTTCTGCAGCACGCCCGCCTCCCACAGCGCCGTGGCCAGGTTGATCCCTGTCTGCCCGCCGACCGTGGGCAGGATCGCGTCGGGTTTCTCCCGGGCGATGATCCGCTCCATCGTCTCCACCGTCAGCGGCTCGATGTACGTGCGGTCCGCGAACTCCGGGTCCGTCATGATCGTGGCCGGGTTGGAGTTGACCAGGATGATGCGGTAGCCCTCGTCGCGCAGCGCCTTGCACGCCTGCGTGCCGGAGTAGTCGAACTCGCATGCCTGCCCGATGACGATGGGGCCGGAACCGATGATGAGGATGGAGCGGATGTCGGTGCGCTTGGGCATGGAAAGGCGGCGGGATAATAGCAGTCCTGATCGCAGTCCTGAGTCCTGGGTCCTGGGTGCTGAGTCCTGAGTGCTGAGTGCTGAGTGCTGAGTGCGGATAAACTCAGGATGCAGGACGCAGGACTCAGGACTTGACGACGCGGTTCATTCGCTGGGACGAGCTAGCCATTCGCATCGACGGCGCCAAGTTGGCCAAGCTCGTGCCGTTAGTGCCGCCGCTCGAGCGCGTCGATCTCCGTTTTTCCGACGGACTGCTGCGCGTCGAAGGCGCGATCCGGAAGTTCATCAGCGTCCCGTTCGCCGTCGAGGTGCGCGAGATCGTCGCCGACGGCCGCGTCGTCCGCGTCCCGCTCTCGTCGGCCTCGGCGTTCGGCGGAATCCCCATCCCGCAGTTCCTCTTCGGATTGATGAAAGGGCGCCTGCCGGCGGAGTTGGTGCGTCTCGAGCCGCCGGCCACGCTCGTCGTTTCGCTGGACCGCTTTTTGCCAACTTTCATCGATGCCGACATCCGGGAGATCCGGATCATCGACGGCGGTCTGGCCGTCGCCCTCGGTGCGGGCGGCGCCGATTTGCCAGTTTGAGGAGGTAGCCGATGGATGAGACACCCGCAACGCCCGACGTGACCGACGACGAGTTCGCCCGCAACGTGACCGATCTCGCCGACGGCGGCCCGATCAACGAGGGGCGCGTGCAGCGCTTCTACGACCGCGTCCGCACCGCCATCCACGACTACATCGCGCGCAAGGGCGGCAGTACCCTCGGCAAGACCGCCGATTTCCTCCTGCTCGTGCCCGACGTCTTCATCCTGCTGTGGCGTCTGTTCAGCGACGGCCGCGTGGAAGGGAAGAACAAAGTGCTGCTCGGCAGCGCGATCGCCTACTACATCTTCCCGTTCGACATCATGCCGGAGGCGCTCCTCGGGCCGATCGGATACATGGACGACCTCGTCTTCGGCGTCTACGTGTTGAACAAAGTGTTGCGGGACACGGACGCGAACGTCCTGCGCCAGCACTGGAGCGGCAGCAGCGACGTGCTCGACTCGATCCAACGCGTGCTCAACGCCGCGGACCAATTGGTCGGCAAGGAGTTCCTCGGCCGCATCAAGAAGATGATGAAGTAGCGGCCTCAGTCAGGCATTCGGCCGACGTAGCGCGCCCGCGGGCGGATGATCCCTTCGAGCGCGTACTGCTCGATGGCGTGGCCGATCCAGCCGATTGTCCTGCCGATGGCGAAGAGCGTCAGCGCCGTTCCGGCGTCGAGCTTCAGCACGCGCGTCAGCACGACCAGGGCGAAGTCGACCGTCGGCTTCTCGCCGGTGATCGTCTCCGCGGCGCTGGCCATGGCGAACGCGAACTGGAGCTCCGGCGACTTCGAGAACCGCTCGGCGAGCGCTTCGACGATCAGCCGCGCGCGCGGATCGCCCGTCGGATAGAGCGGATGGCCGAAGCCGTAGAGCGGCTCGCCGCGGCGGAGGCGGTCGGCGATGGCCTTGCGCACGTCGCGCGCGCGGCGGAGCTCGTCGAGCATTGTCTCCACGCGCGCGCTCATGCCGCCGTGCTTCGCCCCCTCGATGGCGGCGAGGCCGGCCACGACGACCGAGTAGGGATTCGAGCCGGCCGAGGCCACGCAGCGGGCGGTGAAGGCGGAGACGTTCAGCTCGTGATCGGCCGAGGCGATGAGCGCCGCGCGCAACAGCGCCGCCGCCTGCGGCGTGCGCGGCAGCCAGTGCTTTTGCAGCGTTCCCTCGATGGTCGGCTCGAGCTCCGACGACTGCGTGGCCACGCTGGCAAGAAGGTTGAGGATCCGCCAGCCCGTGTGCGCCACGGCGCGCGGGCGGAAGTCGTAGGCGAGCGGGTCGCGCGCCGCCACGAGCGGCAGCATCGACTGCGCGCGGCTGATGAACGGCAGCCCCTCGGTCCGTCCGCCCGCGACGACGTGCAGCGGCGTGGCGGAAAAGTCGGCGCCGTCGGCGCCGGTCCAGATCAGCGAGGCCACCTGCTCCACCGTGCTGCCGCGGGCGAGCTCGGCGACGTCGCAGCCGCGGTAGTAGAGCCGCCCGTTGTCGATGAGCGTGATGGCCGACTCCAGCACCGGCACGCCCCAGTGCAGCGCGCGCTCCGCCACTTTGCGCGGATCGCGCCGCTCCTCGGCGCGGGCCTTGAGCCGCTCGACGTCTTCGGCGGCGTAGCGGCGCTCGCGCGTGCCGGCGGGGGCGGGCGTGGAGCGGATCAGGCCGCGGCTGACGTAGGCGTAGAGCGTGGCCCGGCTGATGCCGAGCGTCTTCGAGGCTTCCTGCGCGCTGATCCACTTGCTCATAATGTTGACTATGTGATCAATATTGACAGAACTTCTATACTCAATCAATGAGCATCAACCAAGGACTGGAAGGAGTCGTCGCTGCCGAGACCGCGCTGAGTCACGTCGACGGCGAGCGCGGCGAATTAATTATTGCCGGATTTCCGGTCGCCGAGTTGGCGCTGAACGCCACGTTCGAAGAAACCGTCGACATCTTGTGGAGTGCGGCGGCCACGCCGCCGCTGTCGAGCGGCAAACGCGACATCCCCGCGTCGACGATCGCCCTCCTTCGCGACGCCGCGCGCGACCGCGTCGACACCATGGACGCGCTGCGCATGGGCGCCGGCACGATCCGCAGCGACGCGCCCGCCGATGTCCTGGCCGCGCTCCCGACGATCGTCGCCGCGTACTGGCGCCTGCTGCACGGTCACGAGCCGATCGCGCCGCGCGTGGATCTCGGCCACGCCGCGAACTACCTCTACATGCTCTCCGGCGACGTGCCCTCGGCCGAGCGCGTGCGCGGGCTGGAGACCTACCTCGACACCGTCGTCGATCACGGACTCAACGCTTCCACGTTCACCGCCCGCGTCATCACCTCCACCGGCTCCGACCTCGTCTCCGCCGTGGTTGGCGCCATCGGCGCGCTCAAAGGGCCGCTGCACGGCGGCGCCCCCGGCCCCGCGCTCGACATGGTCTTCGAGATCGGCGACGCCGCCCGCGCCGAGGAGGTACTGCGACGGAAGATCGAATCGGGCGAGAAATTGATGGGATTCGGCCATCGCGTCTACAAGGTGCGCGACCCCCGCGCCGACGTTCTCGCCGTCGCCGCCGAACGTCTCTTCCGGCGCGACGGCGACCTCCGTCTGTACGAGCTGGCCAAGAGCGTCGAGGCCACGGCGCTGCGCCTGCTCGAGGAATACAAGCCCGGCCGCCGCCTGCAGACGAACGTCGAGTTCTACACCGCGCTTCTCCTCCACGGCTTGGGGCTCGACGTCCCGCTCTTCACGCCGACCTTCGCCGTCAGCCGCGCCGCCGGCTGGATCGCTCACTGCCTCGAGCAGCGGCGCGCCAACCGCATCATTCGCCCGCAATCGGTCTACGTCGGCCCCGCCGGCCGGACCTGGCGCAACCCGGCCGCATAGCCGCCGTATGTCCTCTGCGGAGGTGTTGCCCCCATGTTCTCCCTGCTGATGGCGCTGCTGCTGTTCGCGATCGTCGGCTTCGTGATTCTGGCGACGCTCGTGCTCGTGATCAAAGTCGCGCTGAACGTGGCGCTGCTTCCGCTGAAGCTGCTTCTGCTTCCGCTGAAGTTGCTCGTGCTGCCGATCGTCGCGCTGGCCGTTTTCGTCAAGCTGGTGGTGCTCTTTTCGGTCGGCGTCGTGCTCCTGGCCGTGCTGATTCCGATTCTGATCGTTGTGGCGGTGCTGGCCGCGCCGTTCCTTATTCTTGCCGCCGTGGCGAGTTGATGGCCATAAACTTGCTCATGAACGGCTCATGGCCCGCGCCCTCATCGTCGACGACGACGAACCGATCCGCTCCATGCTGGCGACGATCGTCAAGCATCACGGATTCGCCGTCGAGACGGCCAGCGACGGCGACCAGGCCATCGCCTCGATCGCGAAGAACGGCTTCGACGTCGTCCTGCTCGACCTGATGATGCCGCGCGTCGACGGCTGGACGGTGCTGCGCTACATGCAGGAGCACCACCCCGAGCTCGTCTGCCGCACCATCATCGCCACGGCGGTCCCGGAGCGCGAGACGCTCCGCTCCATCGGCGGCCCGGTGTTCAAAGTGCACCAGAAGCCGTTCGCCATGGAGCAGTTGATCAGCGACGTGAAAGCGGCGGCCGGCGCGGCATAATGCGCGGATGCCGCTGACGCGCCACATCGAGTCGCACTTCACCTCCAGCGAGATCGTCCGCGACGTCGTCATCGGCATGGCCGACGGCCTGACCGTGCCGTTCGCGCTCGCGGCCGGCTTGAGCGGCGCGATTGCGCAAGCCTCGATCGTCGTCACGGCCGGCCTGGCCGAGATCGCCGCCGGCTCGATCGCCATGGGCTTGGGCGGCTACCTCGCGGCCAAGAGCGACGCCGAGCATTACGCGGCCGAGAAGCGGCGCGAGGAGCAGGAAGTGCGCGAGGTACCGCGCGAGGAGATGAAAGAAGTGGCCGACGTCTTCCGCCACTACGGCATCGCCGAGGAGCACATCCATCCGGTGGTGGAGGCGCTGAGCGAGAAGCCGAAGGAGTGGGTCGACTTCATGATGCGCTTCGAGCTGGGGCTGGAGAAGCCGAACCCGTCGCGCGCCCGCACGAGCGCCGCCGTCATCGCCGGCGCCTACATCGCCGGCGGCCTGATCCCCCTCGCGCCGTACATGCTCGTCTCGCACGCCAACGTCGCACTGATCATCTCCGTCTGCGTGACCCTCGTCGCCCTCGCCATCTTCGGCTTCGTGAAGGGCCGCTACACCGGCGCCCGCCCCCTCCGCAGCGCGCTGCAGACGACGGTCACCGGCGGCCTCGCCGCGCTGGCGGCGTTCCTGATCGCCCGCGCGATCGCGTGACGGGGTCAGGTCTTCAGTTTCCAGTTTCTTATTTGCATCTGGATACCTTCGAGCAGTTCGGCAAATCCTACGTCGCTTCCTGCCAGCCGCTTCGCCCGTTGGATTACATCCCAGGCGCCGGATGCGCCTATCCCCAACGCTGCACCGATCTCACGCAGAGGCAGGAGCGCTTCGGAGTGCGCAAGTGTTGCGAATGCAAGCCTCCCTTTGGGCGAGCTAGATTTCGTCAACGACCGGCCCATCGCGTTCTCGACTGCTTCGCGAATGTCGGCGGCTGTCGCATGCGAGACGATTCTCTGCACGCGTGGGTGTTCATTGGACCGTTGCTGCGTGTCGATCCGCTGTTGAACGCTGTCGATGAACGGCGTGCCACCCAGGTAAAGCTGACCGACGAGGTTGCGCCATGGGGATTTCGCACTGGCCGTATCGTGAATGAATGCGCCATAGAGCTGCCGGGCAGCGGTAGCGTCATGTGGATGAAAGCGGCCAAGAATCGCGTCCGCCGTCAGCCATGGCGGTACCTGCGCGCATCCGGCGGTTGCACGCGCGCTGCTCCACTTCCACTCCAGTGCGTCGTCGACGATGCGAGCGCGCACAGGATTGAGCACGACGTAACGCGCAACCGTCAGCAGATACTCGTCGCTATCGATCAGATGCGCCTGAAATCGCGCCTGAAACAGATGCCCGACGCGACGATGGCGTTTGTTGAACCACATCGCGTAGTCACCATCGATCTTCTTCATACCGCGCGACAGCGTTGGCTCTACCGTTTCGACGAGCAGGTGATAGTGGTTTGTCATGAGGACATAGGCATGCAGGCGCCATCGGAAATGCGGAATCGCGACCGCCAGGCCGCGTAGAAAACGACGCCGGTCCTGGTCACCGAGAAAGATGTCTCTTCGATCGACACCGCGACTGAGGACGTGCCACCATGCCCCCGGATACTCCAGGCGTAATGGTCTTGCCATGTTTGGGGAAGGTTCGACGCGGAGCAGGGGCGTCAGAGGTGTGGGCGAGCAAGAATAGCACAGTTCGCGACGTGCGAATAACTAACTGGAAACTGAAGACCTGACCCCGTACTGCTTTTCGTAGTACTCGCGGTAGCGCGTGCCGCTCTTGATGGGGCGCCACCAGGGCTCGTGGTCGCGGTACCACTGCACGGTGCGCTCGAGGGCGGACGTGAAATCCGTATCGCACTTGAAACCGAGGCGCTCGAGCTTGGTGGTGTCGAGCGAATAGCGGCGGTCGTGGCCCTGCCGGTCGGCGACGCGCTTGATCAGCGTCTCCGGCTTGCCGAGGAGCTCCAGGATCTTGAACGTGATCTCGCGGTTCTCGCGCTCATTGCCGCCGCCGATGTTGTAGGTCTCGCTGTTCTGGCCGCGCTCGATCAGGAAATCGATGGCCGCGCAGTGGTCCTCGACGAACAGCCAGTCGCGGACGTTGCGGCCGTCGCCGTAGAGCGGCAGCGGCACGTCGTCGATCGCGTTCGTCACGAAGAGCGGAATCAGCTTCTCCGGGTATTGCCACGGGCCGAAGTTGTTCGAGGCGCGGGTCACGATCACGGGCAGACCGTACGTTTGCGCATAGGCGTAGGCCATGCGGTCGCCGCCGGCCTTCGACGCCGCGTAGGGATTGCGCGGCGACAGCGGGTCCGTCTCGCGAAACGATCCGCTCTCGATCGAGCCATACACCTCGTCGGTCGAAATCTGGATGAACCGGCGAAGCGTCGTCTTGCGCGCCTCCTCGAGCAGCACCAGCACGCCGAAGACGTCGGTCTCGATGAACGTATGCGCGCCCATGAGCGACCGGTCGACGTGCGTCTCCGCGGCGAAGTTCACCACCACGTCGACGCCGCTGCCGTCCACGCCCCGATATGCCTCCGCCACGTCCTCGGCGTTGGCGATGTCGCCTTCGAGAAAACGGTAATTCGGCTTCCCCTCGTACTCCGCGAGGTTCTCGCGAATCCCCGCGTACGTCAGCTTGTCGAGGTTCACGACGCTCGCGGCGTCGCCGTACTTGTTGAACAGAAATCGGATGAAATTCGAGCCGATGAAACCGGCGCCGCCGGTGACGAGATAGCGCATGGCGGCGGCCTTTTACCACAGAATACGGCGGTGCCGTATTGGGACGACCTCTACCATCACACGGCCGAATCCCTGGAGCGGCACTGGATGGCGCACCCGCTCGTGCGCGAGGCGATCAACCGCCGCGTCACCGGCGACCCGCAGGTGTGGCCGGTCACGGTGCTCGGGCGGCACGTGGGGAAGGCGCTGAGCATCGGCTCCGGCGCCGGCGCGTTCGAGCGGACGCTGATCGAGCTGGGCATCGCCACCGACGTCACCGGCGTCGACGTGAGCGACGCGATCCTAGGCGAAGCGCGCAAAGCGGCAACAGAGGCGGGCATGACCATCAACTACGTCGCCGCCGACGCGCGCGAATACATGCGCGAGCGTCCCGCGACGTTCGACGCCGTCTTCTTCCACGCCTCGCTGCACCACTTCGACCAGCTCGACGACCTCATGGCCACGGTCAAGCGCGCGCTGCGGCCGGACGGCTTCCTCTGGTATGACGAGTACGTCGGCCCGTCGCGCGACGAATGGACGATCGCGAAGCTCGTCGCGCCGAACCTCGCCTACTACCGCCTCCCGCGCAGAATGCGGCGGCCGAAGCTCGTGCGCGCGCCGATCAACCGTGAAGATCCGACCGAGGCGGTCGCATCGAGCGGCATCGTCGCGGCGACGGCGCGGCACTTCCGCATCGCCGAGCGTCACGACTACGGCGGCAATCTCCTCTTCATCGTCTATCCCAACCTTCGCCAGCCGCACGAGGGGGGCCTGCCGCGCGGCGAGTTCGATGCCTGGATCGCCAAGCTCATCGAATGGGACGCGGCGGCGATGCGGCGAAGTCCGTCGTGGTCGACGGTCATCTGGGCCCGAGCGACTGATTGAGGAACTCGATCATGGCCCGCCAGCTTTCCCGCTGCGCGGCGGCAATGCCCTCGGCCGTGCCACCCAGCCGCACGGAATCAGCGGTCGGGCGGTTCGGAGGACGGCCGACATGGTGGCCGGCGGCATCGAACGAGCGGTTGATCACGGCATAGCGGAAGCCGAGCCGCTTCGCGCGCGCTTCGATCTGCGCGGCCATCGCCGCCGACGGCCACAGCGCGTCCTCTTTCCCGTCGAGGAGGAGGATCGGCCCCTTGATCGTCTCGACCGGAATCGCGGCCTCCGCCGGCGCCGCAGCCAGCGTCGGCACGTAGAGATCGATCAGCCGCTTGCTCTTCTTGAACTCCTCGGTGCTGACATAGCGCGCGTACGGCAGCTCCTTCCTGCCAGCCGTCCACGACGACGACTCCTGTTTCCCGCCGGTGATGCTCTGGTAGACGACGGAGCTCGGCGCGACGGCGACGACCGCGCGGATGGCAGGGTTGCGCGAGGCAGCGAGAAGCGCGAACTCGGCGCCCTTCGAGCCGCCCCAAATGGCGATGCGCTTCGGATCGACGGCCGGCTGCGCGCGCAGCCAGGCCACGGCGCGGTCGATCGTCTCGATCGGGATGCGGTCGAGGTCTTCGGGCAGCGGAGCGATCCCGAAGTAGGCCACCGCGAGCGCGGCGTATCCGTGCGAGGCGAAGAGCGCGGCCGGCTCGCGGCTGATCCCGCCCTCCGAGCCGCCGAGGATGATCACGCCGGGGAGCGCGCGCTTGCCGTACGGCGCGTAGAACGTCCCGACCACGCCCGGCTCGCGGATCTCCGCGGTCAACACGCCCGGCGCCCGCTTCCACAGCGTGATCCGTTTCTCGGCGAGCTTCTTCCCCTGCTGGAGCACCGTCACCGTGACGATGCTGCGGTCTTCGTTCTCCAGCGTCGCCGTCGTCGAAGGCGTCTCCTTCGTCTTCTCCATCGACCAGAGGAACGACTTCGGCACGTCCGCCGCGCCGCTTTGGTCCGCGGTCAACGTCGACACGGAGCGCCAGATCGTGCCGCCGTGCGTGACGAAGTCGGATTGCACGTCGACGGCGGCGCCGGGCTCCAGCCCGGTCACGCGCACGGCCACGTCGGCATCGTGAAGAACTTCGAACGGCGCGACGATCTCGACGCCTAGGGCGGCCTGCGCGACGAGCAGGCAGAGAATCGCTGTGGTTCTGCGCATGCCGCAGACTACGGACGCCGGGCGGCGCGGTTGCGTCAGTACAGCGACCAGATGCGCGTCAGGTAATCGGCGAACGTCAGCACGAAGAGCACGCCCAGCCAGAGAAACGCGCCGATCACCACCACCCACGTCAGGCGCGTCGAGTGGATCACGTGCATGAAGAAGAGGATCACCAGCACGGCCTTGATCGTGGCGATGAGCAGCGCGATCGGCGTGTTCGCCCAGCCGAGGTCGATCGTCGAGACCCACCACGTCAGCAGCGTGCCGGCGGAAAGCGCGAGAAACACCGCGATGTAGATGCCGAGCGACGTCACGTGAACGTGCGGCGTGTGCTCGTGCGCTTGCTCGTGAGACGGCTCAGCCATGGTGATGCACTCCGTGAATCAGATAGAGGAACGGGAAGAGGAAGATCCAGACGATGTCGACGAAGTGCCAGTAGAGGCCCATCACCTCCACCGGGCCGTAGTACTCCGGGCCGAAGTGGCCGCGCGCCGCGCGCCAGAAGATCCAGATCAGGAGGCCGACGCCGATGACCATGTGCAGCGCGTGCAGGCCCGTCATCCCCCAATAAAAGGTCATGAACAACTGCACCTTCGGGGCGAGCTCCGGCACCTCGTTCCAGTGCCACCACCGCCCGACGAGAAGTCCCTCCTCGTAGTGCATGTGGTATTCGATGCCTTTGATCACCAGGAACGTGCAGCCGAAGATGCCGGTGAGGATCAGCATCACCATCTGCCCGCCGCGGCGGCCGAGCTGCGCGTTGCGCACCGCCAGCGCCATCGTCAGCGAGCTGACGATCAGCACCAGCGTGTTGATGCCGCCGTAGAGCGTATTCTGCTGCGCCGCGCCGAGCGCCCATGCCTGCGGATACGTGACGCGGTAGATCCAATACGCGCAGAGCACGCCGCCGAAGAAGAGAATCTCCGTGGTCAGGAAGAACCACATCCCCAGCGTGGAGGCCTCGTGCTGCTGCCCGAGATCCTCGAAGTGATGCTGGAGGAAGGGATGGTGCTCGTGCTCGTCCGGCACGGTCAGCTCAGACATTCTGCGTCTCTCCCATCGCCTTCATGAACTGCGGGTAGTCGTACGCCTCCCACGTCACCACCGGCGTCTCGTGGAAATTCTCCTTCGGCGGCGGCGACGACGTCGCCCACTCCAGCCCCGCCGCGCCCCACGGATTCGGTCCGGCCTTGCGGCTCCCCTTGAGCGACCAGACCAGATAGATGAGCGGAAGCAGGTAGCCGACGGCCAGGATCGACGCGCCGGCGCTCGACATCACGTTGAGCACCTGGAACTCCGGCGCGTACGCGTGATAGCGGCGGGGCATGCCGAGGTAGCCGAGAACGAACTGCGGGAGGAACGTGAGATTGAACCCGACGAAAACCAAGAGAGCGGCCAGGCGCGCCCACCACTCCGGATACATCCGGCCGGTGATCTTCGGCCACCAGTAGTGAATGCCCGCGAGGTAGGCCATCACCACGCCGCCGACCATGACGTAGTGGAAGTGGGCGACGACGAAGTACGTGTCGGTGACGTGGATGTCGAGGCCGAGCGCGGCCAGGAAGAGGCCCGTGACGCCACCGATGGTGAAGAGGCCGATGAAGCCCATGATGTAAAGCATCGGCGTCTGCCACGACACGGACGACTTGTACAGCGTGGCCGTCCAGTTGAAGACCTTGATCGCCGACGGCACGGCCACGAAGTAGCTCAGGAACGCGAAGATGAGCGCCGAGTAGACCGAGATGCCGGCCACGAAGAGGTGGTGCGCCCACACCAGAAATCCGAGGAAGGCGATGGCCAGCGAGGAGAAGGCCACGAACTTGTAGCCGAAGATCTTCTTCCGCGTGAACGCCGCCACGACCTCGGAGGCCACGCCCATGGCCGGCAGGATCATGATGTAGACGGCCGGGTGCGAATAGAACCAGAACATGTGCTGGAAGAGCACCGGGTCGCCGCCGAGCGCCGGGTCGAAGATGCCGACGCCGAAGAAGCGCTCGAACATCAGCATGGCCAGCGTGATGGCCAGGACCGGCGTGGCCAGGAGCTGCACGATGCTCGTCGCGTACATCGCCCACACGAAGAGCGGCAGCCGGTACCACGTCAGTCCCGGCGCGCGCATGCGGTGGATCGTGACCATGAAATTGAGGCCGGTCAGGATCGAGGAGAAGCCGGCCAGGAAGCCGGCGAAGGTCGTGCCGATGACGTGCGTGTTCGAGTACTGCGTGGAGAAGGGGGTGTAGAACGTCCACCCCGTGTCGACGCCGCCGGTGATGATCACGTACAGCCCGCCGATGGCCGCGACCATGTAGACGTACCAGCTGAGGAGGTTGATCTTCGGGAATGCCAGATCCTTCGCCCCAAGCTGGATCGGCAGGATGAAGTTGCCGAGCACCGCCGGGATGACGGGGATGAGGAAGAAGAAGACCATCACCACGCCGTGAAGGGTGAAGAACTTGTTGTAGGTGTCGCTGGTGACGACGTCGCCCTCGGGCGTGAGTAGCTCGATGCGCATCATGGTGGCGAAGAAGCCGCCGATCATGAACATGATCGTCACGCTGAAGAGATAGAGGATGGCGATGCGCTTGTGGTCCTTCGTCAGCAGCCACGAGAAGATGCCGTAGTCGTGGTTGAGGTAGTTCCGCGTCTTCTCCGGCTCGACGAAGCGGACGTCGTGCAGCGTTGCAGTGGTCATGGTTTCTGCGCCCCTTGCGGATGGAGGACAGGCACTCCTGCCTGTCCCTGGGCGGCGGCGGGGACAGGCATGGGTGCCTGTCCTGCACCGAGAGATTTCACATAGGCCAATAGCTTGATCAGATCATCCTCGTTCACCTGTCCCTGGAACGTCGGCATGATCGGCGAGAAGCCCTTCACGACTTTTGCCGTCGGCGTGAGGATCGACTCGCGGATGTAGTTGTCATCCGCGGTGACGACCTGGTTGTCGGACAGCAGGACCGGCCTTCCATACAAGCCGGCCAGGACGGGGCCGCGCCCGCTGGCGTCGTTCGTGTGGCAGGTGTTGCACGCGTACTTTTGGAAGAGGGCCTCGCCCTGCGACGCCAGCGATCCCTCGGGGCCGCCGGCGAGCCATCGCTGATAGTCTGTCGGCTGCATGACCTCGACCCAGCCGGTCATGCCGGAGTGCAGCGTGCCGCAGTATTCGGCGCAGAAGATGTGATAGCGCCCGACCTTCGTGGCGCGGAACCACAGCGTGCGGTAACGGCTGGGAAGGACATCCGCCTTCGTCCGGAAGGCGGGGAAGAAGAGCGAGTGGATGACGTCCTCGGAGGCCATGGTGATGCGGATGGGCCGGTTGACCGGCACATGCAGCGTGTTGATCTCGCGCTGCCCGGTGGGGTGCTGGAACTTCCACATCCACTGCTTGCCGGTGGCGTAGACGTCGAGAGCGTCGTCGGGCACGCGCGCGAGGCGGAAGTAGAGCCATGCGCCCCAGACGAACATGATCATGAAGATCAGGAACGGGGTGATGATCCATCCCGCCTCGAGCCAGCCCGGCGGCTCCTTCTCCTCGGCCAGCTCGTTGTCGGGGCGGCGGCGGTATTTGATGGCCAGGGCGAAGATGAGAATGAAGATCAGCAGCGACACGCCGCCGCTGACGACGCACATGAAGATGAAGAGCGCGTCGACGTGGCCGGCGAAGCTGGAGGCCTGCTCGGGCCACAGCGGAAAGTCCGAGACCATCATCGCGGCACACGCTCCCGGCGGATCATGACGAAGATGAAGCCGCCCAGGGCCATGACGGTGGCGAGGCCGCCGGCGCGGACGAAGGTCATGGCGCTCCTGCTGTACTTCCCGGTGATCGGATCGTAGTGGTAGCAGAGGAGGAGGATGGCGTCGGTGGCGCCGCCGATCTTGTTCGCCGAGGCCTCGACCAGCGCGAGGCGCACATCGCGCGGCTTGTACTCGAAGCCGTAGAGGTAGCGCGAGATGCGGCCCTGCGGCGTGAGCACGAGGAGCGAGGCGCCGTGCGCGAACTGGTCGCTCTCGGGGTCGTACGCGTAATGGAAGCCGGCAGCGTTCGCGACCTTCTTGATGGCCGATTCGGGGCCGGTGAGGAAGTGCCACGCCCGCGCCGTCTCCAGGCGGCCGTAGCGCTTCACGTACTTTTCTTTCTTCGCGGCGGCGTCGCGTGGCGTGTCGCGCGGGTCGATGCTGATCGTGACGACGTCGAACTCCTTCCCGGCATCGAACGTGAGCGCCGTCAACGTCGAGGTCACCCCTTCCATGACCATGCTGCAGAGCATCGGGCAGCGGTAGTACATGAAGACGAGAAGGAGCGGCTTCGAGCCGTTCGCGTACTCGCCGAGGCGGACCACGCGCCCCGTCTCGTCGCGGAACATCGTGTCGAGCGGGAGCTGCGCGTCGAGGTGCTGGTCGATGCCCACTTTGCCGGGGAGGCGCGGGGGGGTGGCACTCGTCTCGGCGAAGAGCGCGGTCGCGAACAGGAGGATCGCCAGCACCTGTGGAGTGCGGCGGCCATGCCGCCGCTGTCCGGGGCGCAGAGCGGCGGCATGGCAGCCGCACTCCACAGTCATCACAACTTCCCTCCCCGCTGCACCACGATCTCCTTGGCCCGGTCGATCGGAATCCGCACGATCCCTTTCTGCTTGTCGATCCACCCCGGATTCTTCAGCGCGCTGTCCTCCGAGGCGCGCATCTCCTCCATGTCCACCACCGGCGTGCTCGCGTACGGCGGGATCGCCGAGCCGCGCCGGTCCTGCTGCGGGAACGGCTGCAAGCGCGGCGTCCGCGGCAGCGCCGCCGGCACGGAGATGGCCGTGCGCTTCGGCTGGATGTCGCCGCGGAAATGCTTCTGGAATCCGGCGTAGAGGAAGTAGAGGAAGATGTGCGTGACGATGGCGAAGGCGACGAAGATCACCACGAACCACAGGATCCCGCGCACGTTGACGTCGCTGGACTCGTGGTGCGTCTCGGGATTGAGAACGCCGAAGTCGTGCAGGTCGTGATTCTCAGGCATTGACCTTCAACGCCCCCTCTCGAATCGCTTCTTCGACCCATGTCTCGTGAATCGGGATGATGGTCTGTCCTTTCAGTTGGCGGATGAACTCGAAGAGCCACAGCCCGCCGATGCCGACGAACGACGTCAGCGCCGTCCAGTGGTAGTGGAAGTGCTCCGGATACCACGCCGGCGCGGCCAGCCAGTAGATGGCGATGTAGCGCACCACCAGGATGATCAGCGTGACCCAGCCGATCGTCTCCGGCCGGTCCTTGATCCCGCGCATCAGCAGGAGGAAGAACGGCAGGAAGAAGTGGAAGATCACCACGATGATGGCGATGAAGCCCCACGTTCCGTGCTCGCGCCAGATGTAGTGCGGGATCTCCTCGTGCAGGTTCGCGTACCAGATCAGCAGGAACTCGGAGAACGACGTGTACGCGTAGAACATCACGAAGGCGAGGAGGAGGTTGCCGAGGTCGCGCAGGTGCATCGGCTTGAGAACGTCCGCCATCGCCGCCGAGCGCGCCAGGCGCGAGAGGAAGAACGTCACGAAGGCGAACGCGGAGAGGCCGCAACCGACGAGGAAGGTGATGCCGAACATCGTCGAGCTCCACTCCGGCTCGATCGACATCAGCCAGTCGATGGAGAAGAAGGTCATGACCAGGACGACGAAGACCAGCCCCGAGGCCGCCCACTTGCGGCGGGAGAGCTCCGTGAACGGCGAGCGCGTCTTGTAGAACTCGAGCGAGAGCACGCGGATGCGCCACGGCCAGATCAGGAGGAAGGCGAAGTAGACGGCGTTGCGGATCCAGAACAGCATCGGGGTGAGGTAGAAGCCCTTCTGCTCCTGGATCTCGTGAAACTTCGGCCAGCTCGGATCGCTCCAGGGGAAGAGCGCCTTCATCCCGAAGATGAGCGGGATGATCAGCAAGGCGATGACCCAGACCGAGCGCGAGGCAGCGCCGAGGGGGCGGCGGATCATCAGCCCCCACTCGCCGCCGGTGATGTACTGCAGGCACATGACGGCGACGGAGCCGCCGGCGATCGAGAACCAGAAGAGCCAGCCGGTGAGATAGCCGCGGTAGAACTCGGGCGGCGCGATGAACCAGCCGATCGCGCTGAGCGCGAGACCAACGACGCCGGCGACGAGCGCGGGCATCTGCCAGCGGGCGATTCCTGTCGATTCCGCCGCGCCGTTCATTGCAGTTTCCCCCGCTCCTCGGGTGTCAACTCATTGACCGTGGCGTTGTGCGCGAGCTGCAGCGCGCGGATGTAGGCGATGATCGCCCAGCGGTCCTGCACCGGCACCTGCGGGGCGTACGACGGCATGGCCCCGAAGCCGTTGGTCATGACGTCGAAGAAGTGCCCCGTCTTGGCCGTGCGCAGCGCCTCGGTGTGGTACGACGGCGGGCGCCGGTAGCCGCGCGACGGGATCATGCCGTTGCCGTCGCCGAGGCGGCCGTGGCATGGCGAGCAGTAAATGTTGTAGCGCTCCTGCCCGCGGTTCATCACCGCGGCGGTGATCGGGAACGGATAGCCGTCGACGTCGACGCCGTTCATCTTCCCCGTCACCAGCGGCCCCGTCATCGCCGCCTCTCCGCGCGCCACCGTCCCCTCGATGCGCGGGCGCGCGGACATGTGATCGGCGAAGAAGTCGGACGGCTCGAGCGGGTCGTAGCGGGGTTGGACGGCCATGCGCTGGCGGCAGCCGGTGAGGAATGCAGACTGCAGAATGCAGAATGCAGAAAACGCCAGCCACAGAACGCGTTTGCGCGCGTTTCTGCATTCTGCATTCTGCATTCTGCATTTACCACGGGACATCAGTAACCTCCCGTGGTCCGAGGGTCTCGAGGAACTTCCACACGCCGTCGAGATCGAACTTCGGATCGCGCGCCTGGATGACGAGGAAGAACTTGTCGCGCGAGGCCTGGTCGAACCGGCGCACGTTGAAGACGGGGTGATACGGCATCGGCAGTCCGTTGAGGGCGAGCATGCCGAACACCGCGAAGAACGCCGCGATCAGCACCGTGCACTCGAACGTGATCGGGATCCAGGCCGGCCACGAGTTGTAGGGGCGGCCGCCGATGTTGATCGGATAGCTCACCACGTTCGCGTACCAGCACATCATGAAGCCGCCGACGCCGCCGATGAGCCCTCCGATCAACACGAGCAGCGGCAGACGCGTCTTGTGCATGCCGACGGCGTCGTGCAGGCCGTGGATGGGGAACGGCGAGAAGGCGTCCATCTCCGTGTAGCCGGCCTCGCGCGCGGCGTTGGCGGCGTCGAGGAGCTCCTGCGCGCCGGTGAACTCCGCGATCACGCCGTACGTCCCGCTCAGGACCTTGCCGATGCCGCCCATCAGTGCTCGCCTCCTCGTCGCGCCGCCGTCTCGGCGGCTGGCCGGGCGGCGTCTCGCCGCGGGGAGGCGGGCGAGGACGCCCGCGGTCCAGCCGGCGAGACGCCGGCATTACGAATGCCGCCCATCAGTGCTCGCCCTCCGGATGCGGCTCCGCGCCCGGCAGCATCGTCCGCATCTCGAAGATCGAGATCATCGGCAGGAAGCGGATGAAGAGCGCCAGAAGGAAGAGGAAGAGGCCGATCGAGCCGACGTACATCGCCCA
Source organism: Thermoanaerobaculia bacterium (assembly GCA_036522835.1). Classification (GTDB taxonomy): domain Bacteria; phylum Acidobacteriota; class Thermoanaerobaculia; order Gp7-AA8; family Gp7-AA8; genus DATDFB01. The sequence goes on from DATDFB010000184.1 coordinate 38,432, forward strand.
ATCCCAGATCGTGCCGTGGTACATGCCCCACGACGACGGCAGGAAGTCGCGGCTGAGGCTCGACGGGATGATGACGAAGCGCTCCAGCCACATGCCGACGTTGACGAAGCAGGCGGTGATGAAGAGCCCGAGCGCGCTGGTGCGGATGCGCTTGAACCACATCAGCTGCGGCGCCAGCCCGTTGCAGACGATCAGCGCGTAGTACATGTGCTTGTACGGGCCGGTGGTACGGTTGATCCACATGAAGCGCTCGAAGACGTTGCCGCTGTAGAAGGCGAAGAACGCTTCCATGACGTACGAGTAGAAGACGATCATGCCGGTGGCCAGCATGACCTTCCCCATGTTCTCGAGGTGGCGCATGGTGATGAAGTCTTCGAGCTTGAAGATCTTCCGCGCCGGGATGGCCAGCGTCAGCACCATGGCGAAGCCGGCGTAGACCGCGCCGGCGACGAAGTACGGCGGGAAGAACGTGGCGTGCCAGCCGGGGATCTGCGACACGGCGAAGTCGAACGACACGATGGTGTGCACGGAGAGGACGAGCGGCGTGGAGAGTCCGGCCAGCAGCAGGTAGGCCGACTCGTAGCGGTACCAGTGCTTCGCCGAGCCGCGCCATCCGAGGGAGAGCATCCCGTAGACCATGCGGGCCACGCGGCCGTTGGAGCGGTCGCGCAGCGTGGCCAGATCGGGGATCAACCCGACGAACCAGAAGAGCAGCGAGACCGTGGCGTAGGTCGAGACGGCGAAGACGTCCCACATCAGCGGGCTGCGGAACTGCGGCCACAACACCATCGTGTTCGGATAGGGGAAGAGCCAGAAGGCGTACCACGGCCGCCCGACGTGCAGCAGCGGATAGAGTCCCGCCGCCGCCACGGCAAAGAGCGTCATGGCCTCGGCGAATCGATTGATCGACGTGCGCCACTCCTGGCGCAGCAGCAGGAGGATCGCGGAGATCAGCGTGCCGGCGTGGCCGATGCCGATCCACCAGACGAAGTTGACGATGGCGAAGCCCCAGTTGACGGGATGGTTGATGCCCCAGATGCCGATGCCGACGAAGACGAGCATCCCGACGGCGATCGTCAGGATGCCCAGGCCCACCGAGCCGATGGCGAAGAGCAGCCACCACGTCGGCGGCATCTTTTTTCGGAGGACGATGGAGCTGATGTGATCGGTGACGGAGGCAAAGGTGTGGCCCGGCTCGACGGTGGGCGTGGGGATGAAGCGCGCAGGGATGGGCAGCTCCTGCGTCGTGGGGCGCACCTCGTGGACGGGGGTCAGTTCTTTCTCAGCCATGTCGTTCTAGGCCACGGAAATTTAGAACGCAGAATGCGAATGCAGAATCGAGAAAGCGACGGAGCTTTTCTTCATTCTGCATTCGCATTCTGCGTTCTGAGTTTCTGTGGGTCATCTCGCAATCTCCGGATTGGGATTCCTCACCACGGCCAAATACGTCGTCCTCGGCCGCGTATTCAGTTCCGCCAGCAACGCGTAATTCGACGGCTCCGTCTTCAGCTGCGCCACCTTGCTCGACTTGTCGTTCATGTCCCCGAACACGATCGCGTCCGTCGGGCAGGCCTGCTGGCAGGCGGTGACGACCTCGCCGTCGCGCACGCGCTGGTCGCCGCCGCGCTTCTCCGCCTCGATCTTCGCTTCGTTGATGCGCTGCACGCAGTACGTGCACTTCTCCATCACCCCGCGCGTGCGGATGCTCACGTCGGGGTTGCGCATCGGCTTGAGCGCCGGCGTGTCGTAGTCGGCGTAGAAGAAGTTGTTGAAGCGGCGCACCTTGTACGGGCAGTTGTTCGAGCAGTAGCGCGTGCCGACGCAGCGGTTGTAAGTCATGTCGTTGAGGCCTTCGCCGTTGTGCGAGGTCGCCTCCACGGGGCAGACCGGCTCGCACGGCGCGTTCTCGCACTGCATGCACGGCACGGGCTGGTGGTAGATCTCCGGATTCTCCGGCGACCCGCGGAAGTAGCGGTCGATGCGCAGCCAGTGCAGCTCGCGCTGGCGGTGCACCTCCGTCTTCCCGACGATGGCGATGTTGTTCTCCGACTGGCAGGCCACGACGCAGCCGTTGCAGCCGGTGCAGACCGACGGGTCGATGACCATGGCCCAGGCGTGCGAGGCGTAGGCGTACGGCGGGTACATCGACTGATGATTCGTCTCGTCTTCCTCGTGTTTCTCGGCCTCGCCGAACGTCCGGCGATGGATGATGTGACGCTCGCCGCCGGTCTCGCTGACGTTGAGGCTCTGGTGCTCCTGCGTGCAGGCGATCGGATACGCCCCTTCGTCGGTGAGCGCGACGGTTGCGCCGGCGCCGCCGCCGAGCGCATCGGAGAAGCGCATCGGATAGAGATCGGCGCCGATCGGCGTGCCGTCTGGCGGACTGGCGATGCGCCCGCCGTTCCTGCGCCCGTAGCCGAGGGTCACGGTGACGACGCCGGACGGATGCCCCGGCACGATCCACAGCGGCAGGATCACGTCGCGGCCGCGGTAGCTGACCTTCACGCGCCGCGTCTCCAGCTCGTTGTTGAGCGCCGCGCGCTCCCCCTCGCCGAAGCCGATGGCCTGCGCCGTCGCCGGCGAGACGATGGCGAAGTTCTCCCAGCAGAGCTTCGACTGCGGCTTCGGCAGCTCCTGCAGCCACCCGTTGTTGGCGAAGCGGCCGTCGTAGATGTTCGGATCGGGAACGATGTGCAGCTCATAGTTCTGGAGTGCGGCGGCCATGCCGCCGCTCTCGGGGATTGCGGCCGAAGTGGCCGCGCCGGCGCGCGCCGGCAGCGCGGAATTCGCGATGACGCCGTCGTTGAGCCACTGCCGCCACGACTGCTCGTTGGCGCCCTTCCCGAACCAGTACGCGCGCACGACGTCGTACGGCGACGCGTCCATGCCGCCCAAGAGCGCGCCGACGACTTCCGCCGCCGCGCGGCCGTTGTAGAGCGGGGCGATGAGCGGCTGCTGGATCGAGACCGTGCCGTCGTGTCCGCGCGCGTCGCCCCATGTCTCGAGGTAATGCGTCTCCGGGATGTGCCAGTGCGACAGCATCGAGGTCTCGTCGTAGTAATGCGACAGGTGCGCGCGGAACGGCACTTTCTTGAGGGCCTCGGCGAAGTTAAAGTCGGCCGGCGCGTCGTAGGCGGGATTGCCGCCGAGCATGATCAGCGCCTGCACGGTGCCGGAATTCATGTCGGTGACGAGCTGGCGCAGCGACTCGAGCTCGTTCACCGGCTGCACTTCGAGAGGATCGGTGATCGTAATCGTCGAGCCGACGTTGCCGAGCTGCTGGTTGATGGCCATGGCCAGCGCGTGCACGACCGGCGGCTGCCCTTCACCGGCGATGACGATCGAGGCGCCGCGGTTCTTCTGCAGGTCGCGCGCGATCGCCGCGATGGCCGGATTCGCGCCGTTACCCGCGAGGATCCCCCGCGCCCACGTCTCCACCTCGGACGGCTTCACCGCCCAGCGATGGTCGGCCACGGCGGCGGTGCTATTCAGGCCGCAGTCGATCGAGTAGAGGCGGTTCATCGACGTCGTGCCGCGGCGCACCTTGCGGCGCGACGCGAAGTCGCGCGCGTAGCGGAGGTGGCCCGGACCGTCGCTGGTGAAGTCGGCGTCGAGGGCGACGACGACGTTGGCCTTGTCGAAGTGATAGACGGCGTTGACGTAGGCGCCGAAAGCCATGCGCAGTCCCTCGCGCACATTGTCGCGATTGACCGGCTCCCACTGGTGCCACTGCATGCCCGGGTACATCGCCAGCACCTGCTGGATCTGCGCGCCGAGGGAGGGCGAGGTGATGGTCTGCGTCAGCAACCTGAGGCCGCGGCCGTTCGTCTTCGCCGCGTTTGCGATCGGTACGAGCGCGGCCACGAACTCGCTCCAGGTGTGGACCTCGCCGAGCTGATACACCACTTGCGCGCGGTCGGGATCGTAGAGGCCGAGGATCGACGCCTGCATGAACGAGTCGGAGGCGCCGAGGGATGACGGATGGTCGGGATTCCCTTCGATCTTCGTCGGGCGTCCCATGTGCGACTCGGCAAGGACGCCGGTGGCGACGCCGCCGAGCGTCATCGCCGTGGCGAAGTACATCGGCTTGCCCGGCACGAGATTCTCCGGCTGCCGCACGTACGGGACGATCTTCTGCTCCGGACGGTTGCACGCCGCGAGGCCCGCCAACGCCATCGACGCCGACATGAGCTTCATGAAGTCGCGCCGGTCCACCCCGCCGCGCTGCAGCGGCAGCGCCTGCTGCGGAAACTCGCTGGCCAAGATCTCGTCGAAGGCCTCGCTGCGCGAGAGCTCGTCGAGCGAGCGGTAGTATTCGCGCGTGGGCACGTCGCCGATTCTGGCGCGGAAGTCGTTGAAGGTGAGTTTGTCGGTCATTGCTGCGTTCTTAGGTTCTTAGGTTGTTAGGTTCTTAAGTTTCAAACCTAACAACCTAACAACCTAACAACTCAAGAACCTCAGTAGTGGCACGTCGAGCAGCTCGTCAACTTCTGAACCTTGTATTCCTTCATCAGGCGCGGCGCGATCGCCTCCTGATCCTTGGCCACATAGGCCATGTTGAACACCTCCTCGCGCGGGCGGATGACCTTCTCCGGAGCGCGGTGGCAGCCGATGCACCACTCCATCGTCAGCGGCGCGTATTGATAGGTCAGGGCCATCTTGTCGATGCGGCCGTGGCACGACGCGCAGCCGATTCCCTTGGCCACGTGAATGCTGTGATTGAAGTGCACGAAGTCGGGGAGCCGGTGCACGCGCGACCACACCAGCGGCGTGCCCGTGGCGAAGCTGTTGCGCACCGGCGCGAGCATGTCGGCGTTCGTCCAGATCTCCTTGTGGCAGTTCATGCACGTCTGCGTCGGCGGGATGCCGGCGAAGTTCGACGTCTCCACCGATGTGTGGCAGTAGCGGCAGTCGATGCCCAGGCCGGCCACGTGGTGCTGATGGCTGAAGGGGACGGGCTGCTCGCGGAAGACCCCCTGGTCCGTCGCCACCGGCGAGCGGACGATGCCGCCGATCACCCAGAGCACGAATCCCGCGATGAAGACCGCGCCAAAGATCGTCACGCGCGAGAGCGTGTTGGCACTGCGGTGGAAAATTTGCGCCATCGAATTGTCGTGCGATTGCGGAGCGGAGCTGCCACTGCGGGACTACCGCCGAACCGCGGGCGATCATATCGAAAACGGGAAGCGGTGCAACTCCGCCGCGTTCAGCGTTCACGTCGCGCGCCAACGCGCGAGATGCCGCCGGAGACGACGAGGGTCATCATGCTCGCCGCGTCGGCGTCGACGCGCGCCACCCGCTCCCGCGGCACGACCACCAGCCCGCCGGCCATGCTGTACGAGAAGGGCAGATAGACGGCCACGTGACCGGGCATGGCCAGGAAGTCGAGCTCCTCCTGCGTGACGAAGCCGAACGAGCGCACCGCCCCGTCCGGCGTCAGGGCCACCGTCACCGGCTTGTCGAAGCGCTTCTGATCGCCGACGAACGCTTCGAGCAGGTCCTTCACCGCGGCATAGACGATGCGCACGATCGGCGCGCGCCTGAACACCGTCTCTGTGAGGCGCAAGAGCGTCCGCCCGACGATGTTCGTCGCCAGCACGCCGACGGCGACGATGATCCCGAGCGTCAGCGCGAAGCCGAGCCCCGGCGTCCGCAGCGGCAGGAGCCGGTCGACCCAGACGAAGGCCTCCACGACGACGTAGACGGTGATGGCGATCGGCACGACGATGACCAGGCCGCGCAGGAAGTTCTTGATGAGCCAATTCATGCGAGAATCATAGGTGACGGGTTACAGGTGACGGGTGACAGGGCGGTGTTCCCGCGAATGCCATCCGTGACCCGTCACCCGTGACCTGTCACCCGACCAACCATGACCACTCTCTACGACCTCCACGCCGCCCACCTCTTCGCCCTCGCGCTGCGCATCACCGGCGACCGCGCTGCGGCCTCCGAGGTCGTGTCGAGCGCGTTTCTGACCCTCGGCGACGAAGCCGACGAAGCCTCGCTCGTGCGCGCCACGCGCGACGCCGCGCTAGCCCGCCGCGGGCGCTCCGTCGTGGCCATGTCGGGAACGCCGACGCCGCGGAGCCTCGTTGAAGCAGCATTTTACGGCGGCCAACGCGTTTCGGATTTATCGCAAACCTTTGCTTTGCCTGAACGTACGGTACGGTCTATGCTGCGTGACGGAATGGCCCAATTGAAGCAGCAGTTGGCGGACGCACGATGAACGACACGCTCGACCGCGACGACCTGATGATCCTCGGCGCAGCGATGACCGGCGTGCTCGAGCCGGTGGCGCCGCCGCCCTTCGTGAAGGCCGCGCTCATGAGCGCCATCCGCGGCATCCCGCAGGACAGCACCATCCTCCGCGCCCACGAAGGGCGGTGGACGAAAATCGCCGACGGCGTGCGCACGAAGATGCTGTCGTTCGACCGCAACCGCGACACGGCCACGATCCTGATGATCCTCGAGCCGGGCTCGACCCTGCCCGAGCACAGCCACCACGGCTTCGAGCAGACGTTCGTCGTCAGCGGGAGCTGCCGCATCGGCGCGCTGTCGCTGCGCGCGGGCGACTTCCACACCGCCGGCGCCGGCTCGCACCACGGCACGGTCGTGAGCGACGAGGGCTGCGAGCTCCTCCTCGTGGTCGACAAAGACGACTGCCTCGCCGCGTAGTGTCGATCCTTCTGCTTCGAATCTTCGGCCCGCAGCTCCTGGGGCTCGGCGTCTACGTTCTTCTTCGCCGCCGCCTCACCCTCGCCCAAGGCGGCGCCGTGCTGGCGACCGCGCTCGCCGCCGCGTACGCGGGCCATGTCCTCGGCACGCTCGCGCGCATCGGCGCGTTCCTCGCGCTGGAGGTCTTCGTGGCGCTGCTCGCGCAGCTCTTGATCGCCGCAGCCGAGGAGTAGCCCCATGTGGAGTGCGGCGGCCATGCCGCCGCTCCGACACCGTTTCGTTGGAAACGTTTTCATCCGCGCCGGCATCAGACCGGCGATGCACCTCACCGAGCCGCTCCGCAAGATCGCCGACGGCCTGACGCGCACCGGCACAGGCGCCGAGTACTTCCACGCCTTGCTGCGCGAGCTCACTGAGTCGCTCGGGCTCGAGTACGGTTTCGTCGCCGAGCTTATCTCCGAGGAGCCGCTGCGCGGGCGCATCGTCGCCGCGCGCGCCGACGGCGCGGCCATTCCGAACTGGGAGTTCCGCATGGGCGACACCCCGTGCCGCGAGCTCTTCGAGGCCGAATACTGCTGCTACCCCGAGGGCGTGCAGCCGTGCTTTCCGGAGGACACCCTCTTCGCGCGCTGGGGCGCGGAGAGCTTCGCCGGCGCGCGCCTGGTCGACGGCTGCGGGGCGTTCGTCGGCTGGATCGCGCTGCTCGGCCGGAGCCCGATCGTCGACACCGCGACGGTCCGCAACGCGCTCACGCTCATCGCCCGCCGCACCTCGGCGGAGCTCAAGCGCGAGCGCGACTTCGCCGCGCGCACCGCGCAGCTCGTCTTCGACGTCACGCACGACCCGCTCACCGAGCTGCCCAATCGGGCCACGTTCTACGACCGCGTCGAGCACGCCATCGCGCTCAATCGCGGCGAGCGCGTGTACGACTTCGCGGTCCTCTTCCTCGACCTCGACCGCTTCCAGCTCGTGAACGACTCCCACGGCTACGCCGCCGGCGACGCGCTGATCTGCGAGGTCGCGCGGCGCGTGCGCCGCTGCGTGCGCGCCACCGACATGGTCGCGCGCATCGGCGGCGACGAGCTGACCATCCTCGCCGAGGCCATCGCCGGGCCGCACGATGCCACGCAACTGGCCGCGCGCATCCTCGACGCGCTGCGCGAGCCGTTCTGCGTCCCGAGCAGTGTCATCCTGAGCGAAGCGAAGGATCCCCCGCCGGATGACACGGTCATCTTCACCAGCGGCAGCATCGGCATCGCCGTCGGCACTCCCGCGCACGCCTCGGCCGAGGAGATCGTGCGCGACGCCGGCACGGCCATGGTGCGCGCCAAAGCGCGCGGCAAGGGACGTTACGAAGTCTTCGACCGCGCCATGCACGCCGAGGCCGTCGAGCGGATGCAGCTCGAGACCGACCTCCGCCGCGCCGTCGAGCGCGGCGAGCTCCGCGTGGTTTACCAGCCCGTCGTCTCGCTGCGCGACGGAGAGCTGGCTGGCTTCGAGGCGCTGCTGCGCTGGGAGCACCCGGCGCGCGGCACGGTCATGCCGGCGGAGTTCATCTCCATCGCCGAGGAGACGGGACTGATCGTGCCGATCGGCGCGGCGGCGCTGCGCGAAGTGTGTGCGTGGATGGAGGAGTTGGATCCGGCGCTCACCGTGAGCGTGAATCTCTCTCTACACCAGCTCTCCGATCCGAACCTCGCCGCGTGCGTGGCGAAAATCCTCGCCGCGCATCCGCGCCGGCGCGGGCGCCTCCGCTTCGAGATCACCGAGAGCGCGCTGATGCACGACGCCGCCGCGGCGCTGGAGACGTTCGCGAAGATCCGCGCCCTCGGCATCGAGCTCTGCATCGACGACTTCGGCACCGGCTATTCGTCGCTGTCGCACCTCATGAACATGCCCATCGCGGCGCTGAAGATCGACCGCTCGTTCATCGCCGGCATCGACCGCAGCGCGGAGATGGTCCGGACGATCATCGCCCTCGCGCACAACCTTGGACTCGACACGGTCGCCGAAGGCGTCGAGACGGCCGAGCAGGCGCGGAGGCTGGCGGCGCTCGACTGCGACTACGCGCAGGGCTACCACTTCGCGCGCCCGCTGCCGGCGGCGGAGGCGCGGCACTACCACCCAACAGAAACGCTCGCTCGCGCGTCCCGTTAATGTGGAGACGATGACGCTCGTTTCGGGCGGCGCGATGGAGATGGACGGCGGCGAGCGCCTGGCGGAGTTGTTCGACCGGCACCAGGCGCGCCTCTACCGCTTCGCGCTGCGCCTCTCCGGCAGCGACGACGAGGCCAAGGACCTCGTGCAGGACGCGTTCGTGCGCGCCGCCCGCGCGCGCGTGCCGGAGGACGACGAGGCCGCGCTGCGCTGGCTCGTGCGCGTGGTGACGAACCTCGCGCGCGACCGCTGGCGCCGCCGCGTGG
>DATDFB010000185.1:0-3072 GCA_036522835.1 Thermoanaerobaculia bacterium
GACCGTGACGGTCGGCGTGCGCTTCTCCGCCGTGGTCGACTCGACGATGACCATCTGCGTCAGGCCGGTCACGCGGTCGGTCTCTTCGCGGACGTTCTCGCCTTCGACGATGTCCTTGAAGTGCACCTTGCCGCCGACCTCAGTGAGAATCGCCGAGGTGAACGGATCCCATTCGACGAGCGCCTGTCCGGCCTCGACGTGCTGGCCTTCGTGCACGCGCAGCGTGGCGCCGTAGACGAGCGCATAGCGCTCCTTCTCGCGGCCTTCCACCACCGGGGAGGCGGCCTCGCCCTTCTTGGTCTTCTTGGCCGGCGTGTCGTCGATGATCAGCAGCTTGCCGTTGCGGTTGATGACCACCAGGTCGCCGTTCTTGTTCGTGACCGTGGCCACGTTGATGAACTGCACCTTGCCGGGGTTCGTCGCTTCGTGCTTCGACTGCTCGGACACGCGCGAAGCCGTGCCGCCGACGTGGAACGTACGCATCGTCAGCTGCGTGCCGGGCTCGCCGATCGACTCCGCGGCGATGACGCCGACCGCTTCGCCGATCTCCACGAGCTTGCCCGAAGCCAGGTTGCGGCCGTAGCAGCGGCGGCAGACGCCGCGGCGCGTCTCGCAGGTGAGCACGGAGCGGATCTTGACCTGCTCGATGCCCGCTTCCTGGATGGCGTTCGCCAGGTCCTCGGTGATCTCGTCGTTCTGACTCACCAGCACGTCGCCGGTGAGCGGGTCGTAGATGTCTTCCTGCGCCACGCGGCCGACGATGCGGTCGCGCAGCGGCTCGAGGATGTCGCCGCCTTCCATGATGGGCGTGACGACGATGCCGTCGAACGTCTGGCAGTCCTGCTCCGTGACGATGACGTCCTGGGCCACGTCGACGAGGCGGCGCGTCAGGTACCCCGAGTCGGCGGTCTTGAGCGCCGTGTCGGCCAGACCCTTGCGGGCGCCGTGCGTGGAGATGAAGTACTGCAGCACGGAGAGACCTTCGCGGAAGTTCGCCGTGATCGGCGTCTCGATGACTTCGCCCGACGGCTTCGACATGAGACCGCGCATGCCGGCCAACTGGCGGACCTGTTCCTTCGATCCGCGGGCGCCGGAGTCGGCCATCATGAAGATGGGGTTGAACTCGCCGCTCTTCGCTTCGGCCTGGCGCATGTCGCTGAACATCTCGTCCGACACCTGCTCGGTGGCGCGGTGCCAGATGTCGATGATCTTGTTGTGGCGCTCGCCGGCCGTGATCGCGCCGTCGAGGCGCTGGCGCTCGACCTCGAGCACCGACTTGCGGGCGCTCTCGACGATGTCGGTCTTCTTCGACGGAATGACCATGTCGTCGACGCCGATGGAGACACCGGCCTTCGTCGCGTAGAGGAAGCCGAGGTCCTTCAGGTCATCGAGGATCTGCACGGTCAGGTCGTTGCCGTAGTTGATGAACGCGAAGTTCACCAGCTCCTGCAGACCTTTCTTCTTGAGAAGGCCGTTGATGAACGGGATCTCCTCCGGCATGTGCGTGTTGAAGATGACGCGGCCGACCGTCGTCTCGACGATCTTGGCGTCGAGCTCCTGGATCTCGGCGTGCGTCACGTCCTGATCGTTGAAGTGCTTGGTCAGGTCGATGAAGCGGCCGCTGAAGCGGAGGCGGATCGGCGTCAGCAGCTCGACCTCCTGCGCCTGCAGGGCGAGGTTCACCTCGTCGATCGAGCCGAAGACCTTCCCCTCGCCCTTGGCCCCCTTCTTCTCCTTCGTCAGGTAGTAGCAGCCGAGGACGAGGTCCTGCGACGGCACCGCCAGCGGCTTACCGTGCGCGGGCGAGAGGATGTTGTTCGACGCCAGCATCAGCACCTGCGACTCGACCTGCGCCTTCGGCGACAGCGGCACGTGCACGGCCATCTGGTCGCCGTCGAAGTCGGCGTTGAACGCCGTGCAGACGAGCGGGTGGATCTTGATGGCCTTGCCCTCGACCAGCAGCGGCTCGAAGGCCTGAATGCCGAGGCGGTGCAGCGTCGGCGCGCGGTTGAGGAGGACCGGATGCTCCTTGATCACCTCTTCGAGCGCGTCCCACACTTCATTCGTCTGCAGCTCGACCATCTCCTTGGCGGCCTTGATCGTGCCGACGAGGCCCTTCTGCTCGAGCTTGTGGTAGATGAACGGCTTGAACAGCTCGAGAGCCATCTTCTTCGGCAGGCCGCACTGGTGGAGCTTGAGCTCGGGGCCGACGACGATGACCGAACGGCCGGAGTAATCGACGCGCTTGCCGAGGAGGTTCTGGCGGAAGCGGCCCTGCTTGCCCTTGAGCGTGTCGGAGAGCGACTTCAGCGGGCGGTTGTTCGAGCCCTTGAGCACGCGGCCGCGGCGGCCGTTGTCGAACAACGCGTCGACCGCTTCCTGCAGCATGCGCTTCTCGTTGCGCACGATCACGTCGGGCGCGCGGAGCTCGAGCAGCTTCTTGAGACGGTTGTTGCGGTTGATCACGCGGCGATAGAGATCGTTGAGATCCGACGTCGCGAAGCGGCCGCCGTCGAGGGGGACGAGCGGGCGCAGCTCGGGCGGAATCACCGGGATCACGTCGAGAATCATCCAATCCGGACGATGGCCCGACTTGCGGAAGGCGTCGACGACCTTGAGGCGCTTGGCGGCCTTCAGCTTTTTGATCTGCGACGTCTCCGTGCGCATGATCAGGCGCAGCTCGTCGCTGAGCTCCTCGACCGTGACGCGGCGGAGCAGCTCCTTGATCGCCTCGGCGCCCATCTTGGCCACGAAGACTTCGCCGTACTGCGAGCGCAGCTCGCGGTAGCGCTCCTCGGGGAGGAGCTCTTTTTCCTTGATCACGCCGGCGAGGTCGCCCTCGTCGATGACCACGTACGACTCGAAGTAGAGAATGCGCTCGAGATCGCGGAGGCTGATGTCGAGGAGATGCCCGATGCGCGAGGGCAGGCCCTTGAAGAACCAGACGTGCGAGACCGGCGAGGCCAGCTCGATGTGGCCCATGCGCTCGCGGCGGACCTTCGACTTCGTCACCTCGACGCCGCACTTGTCGCAGATCACGCCGCGGTGCTTCATGCGCTTGTACTTGCCGCA
>DATDFB010000186.1:0-17960 GCA_036522835.1 Thermoanaerobaculia bacterium
AGCAGACCGCCGCGCCGAAGCCGTCGACGAAGAAGACCACCACGCCGCCGCCGCCGCAGCCCGTGCAGCCGGCGACCGAAGATGTCTTCACCGACGCGCCGCAGGGCCTCCCGACGCTCGGCTCCGCGCCGCAGCCCGGCAACCTGCAGCAAGGGCAGGCGCTGCAGACGCTCAGCACCGCGGCCGCGGGCGGGCGGACGCTCACCGCGGGCGAGAAGGTCTACACCGGCGAGCCGATCTCGCTGAACCTCAAGGACGCCGATCTGAAGGACGTGATCCGCACGTTCGCCAATCTGACGGGGTTGAACATCGCCGTCGATCCGGGCGTGGGCGGCTCCGTGACCGTCGACTTCAACGACGTGCCGTGGGACCAGGCCCTCGACATCATCCTCCGCCAGAACAACCTCGGCTACGTGCTCGAGGGCAACGTCATGCGCGTCGGCACGCTCTCGCGCCTGGCCGAAGAAGCGGCGGCCACGCGCAAGCTCGCCGAGGAAGGGCGGCTCAACGTGCCGCTGCGCACAGTCAGCTACAAGCTCTCCTACGCGCGCGCCTCCGACGTGGTGGTGCTCCTGGCCGGCGTGGCCTCGGCGCGGGCCAAGATCATCGTCGACACGCGCACCAACCAGCTCATCATCAGCGAGATCCCCAGCTATCTGGAGACCATGCGCGCGCTCATCGACTCCGTCGACGTGCCGACGCGCCAGGTCATCATCGAGGCCCGCATCGTCGAGACGACGAAGACCTTCCTCCAGCAGTACGGCTTCCAGTGGGGCTTCCGCAGCACTCTCGATCCGTCGCTCGGCACCGGCACGGGGCTGGTGTTCCCGAACCGCGTCGACGTCGTCGGCGGCCCGTTCGACTTCGGCCCCGGCAATCCGGTGATGACGTTCCACATGGGCAACGTCCTCGGCACGTTCACGCTCGACCTAGAGCTGAACGCGGCGGAGAGCGAAGGTCTCACGCGCGTCGTCTCCGCGCCGCGCGTGCAGACGCAGGACAACGTCTCGGCCGAGATCCAGAGCGGCTTCCAGATTCCGTATCAGACGCGCGTGAACTTCACCACGACCGTCGCCTACGTCGACGCCACGCTGCGCCTCTCGGTGACGCCGCAGATCACCGAGGCGGGCACGATCATCATGGACATCAACGTCCAGAAGAACGAGCCGGCCACGGGTCTGGCGGTCGAAGGAGGGGCGGGCACGCCGCTGTCGACGCGCACCGCGCACACGAAGCTGATGGTGCGCGACGGCGGCACGGCCGTCATCGCCGGCATTTATCAGACGAAGGAAAACAACGCCCAGACGCGCCTGCCGTTCCTGCACCAGATCCCCATCATCGGCAACCTGTTCAAGACCCATAACGTCAACTCGTCGCACGATGAGCTGATGATCTTCATCACGCCGCGCATCGTGCGGTCGTTGTAGCGAGGGAGGGTGGTATGACCAGAAACATCGCATCGATCGCCGTGGCGGCGCTGGCGGCCGCGGCCCTGCTCTCGTGCAAGGAGAGCAACCGCCAGAGCGCGCCGGTGATGCTCATCGTCTCGACGACGCAGACGCTGCAGCGCATCGACCTCCAGCCGGGCGCGCAGAACTGCGATCAGAACATCGGCACGGTGAACATCCAGAACCTGCTGATCCAGAACGCCAACCCGCCCGAGAACCTCCCCACGAACGGCACGCTCGACGACGTGCGCATCACCAGCTACCGCATCTCCTACCGCCGCACCGACGGCGGTACGGCGGTCCCGGCCTCGTTCACGCGCGCGATCTCGCTGATCGTACCGCTGGGCGGTACCGGGAACCTCGGCACGTTCCTGGCCTTCCAAACCGACGCCCTGACCCAGGCCCCGTTCGCCGCTCTCTTGCCGCAGAACGGCGGACGCGATCCGCAGACCGGACGATCCGTCGTCCAGATGAACATCACGCTGGAAGTTTTCGGCGAAACCATCGCAGGCGAGCGCGTGACGGGCGCGACCACGATCCCGCTCGACTTCTGCTACGCCTGCCAGGGCTGCGCATAGGAGCTCTCACATGAAAACGATGACGCTGCGCATCCTGACGATCCTCCTGGCCGGCGCTCTCGCGCTGGCCATGGCCGGCTGCAAGAGCGAGTCTTCGCCGACCGCGCTGCCGCCGACGTCGACGGCGCCGCCGGGGGGGACCACGCCGCCGACGAACGCTTCGATCGTTCTCACCGTCTCGCCCAGCAGTTCCGTGGTGGTCAGCTCGACCATCACGGTGACGGCCACGGTGACGGAGAACGGCACCCCGGTGGCGGACGGCACGGCCGTGCAGTTCACCGCCACCGGCGGCACGTTCGCCGACACCGGCACGAACACGACCATCCGCACGACCACGGCCGGCGTGGCCACGGCCAAGATCAGCTCCGCCTCGGCCGCCAACATCACCATCACCGCCACGGTGAACAACGTGACGAAGTCGACGACGGTCACGTTCACGGTCGCGCCGCCGGGACCGCCGGCGCCGCCGAGCACCGCGCCGACGATCTCCTCGGTCTGCGTGCAGACCGGTTCGACCTGCACCTCGCCGGCGATCGGCATTCCCGCCGGCGGACAGACGCTCATCATCACCGGAACGAATTTCCGCCAGCCCGTGCGCGTGCTCTTCGATCCGGGCAACGGCGTTCCGGCGAAGGAGGCCTTCGTCAGCTCGGTGACGCCGACGCAGATCGTCGTGGCCGTACCGCCGTTCGACGTCGGCACGGGCCAGCAGTTGCCGGTGACGATCACGGTCATCAACGAGGCCGGAACGGTGAACGAATCGAAGGTGTCGGTGCAGAACGGCTTCACCTATCAGGTGGCCGTCCTGACGCCGACGGTGCGCTCGGTGGCCCCCACGTCCGGGCCGATCGACGGCGGCACGCGCATCTCCATCTTCGGCGACGGCTTCCAGTCGCCGGTGCAAGTGTTCTTCAACTCGGCCGAGGCGCAGCAGCTCAAGGTGACGTTCAACGAGATCGACGTGATCTCGCCGGCCGCGCGCGACACGACTCCGAACGGCTCCGGCACCGTGACCGGCCCGGTCGACATCAAGGTCCGCAACGTCGGATCGGGCAAGGAGGCCACCTTCCCGGCGGGCTTCCGCTACATCGCCAAGATGCAGATCACGACGATCAATCCCGTCGCCGGCAGCGCCCTGGGCGGCACGGACGTGACCATCGACGGCGTCGGCTTCAACGATCCGCTCACGGTCGACATCGCCGGCGTCCGCGCCCAGGTGATCCGCGTCAGCGGCACGGAGGTCGTGGCGCGAACCGGCCGTCTGCCGAGCCCCTGCAATGCCGGTGCGGGTGGTGCCGTCACCGTGACGAACGTCGACAACGGCGACTTTGCCACCTCCGCCGGCACGCAGACGTTCTCGTACATCGGAGTTCCCTCCGTCATCACCGGAATCACCGTCAACTCGCCGCCGGCCACGCCGGGAGGATCGCTGACCGTCAACGTGCAGAACCCCGGCATCGGGCTTCTCGGCAACGCGCTCATCAGCTTTACGGTCGGCGGACAACCCGCCGCGGTGACGCCGCAAACGATCACCACCGGCACCGGCACGCAGCCGTTCAGCGTCGTCGTCCCGAACACGCTCACGTTCCCGACCGTGAGCTGTACGGTCGGCGCGCTCACCGGCACGCAGCTCGGACCGCTGCAAGCCTCGGTCGTATTCACCAATACGACCACAGGCTGCTCCTCGACGTCGGCACAGACGATCACGATCCAGCCGCCGGGACCCAATCCCTGCGTCGTCCCACCGACAGCCGTCGTCACGCCGGCCGCGCCGACGTGCGCGAACGCCACTAGCGCCGCCGCCGACGGGCCGGGCGGCGCGACGGGCAGCGCGGTGATCAACATCGCCAACGCCGGCACGCAGAATCTCCAAGTCAGCGCTCCGGCGATCACCGGGCCGAACGCGGCGGACTTCACCATCGCGCCGGCGACCGCGCAGACGATCGCGCCGGCCGCCAACCAGAATTACAACGTGACGTTCGACCCCGGCGCGACCGGCGCTCGCTCGGCCACCGTGACGTTCACCACGAACGATCCGGCCCATCCGACGATCACAGTCTGTCTGACCGGCAACGGCACCTAGTCCAACAACACCCATCGACCAGACGAGCCGCCCCCATTCGGGGGCGGTTCGTTTCTGGCGATAGAATCACCGAGGCAATGGCAGCTCCGGCAAGCACCCCGAAAATCGAAGAGCTTCGGTTCCGCCTCAAAACGGATCCGAAGAGCCGGCTTTTCTATCCGCTGGCTGAGGAGCTCCGGAAGTTCGGCCTCTGCGCCGACGCCGAGCAGGTGCTGCGCACGGGACTCCTCCACCATCCGGCGTATCTCTCCGCGTGGGTGTCGCTCGGCCGCGTAGCCCGCGAGCAGGGAAAAAACGACGACGCCATCGAGGCGCTGTCGAAGGCGCTCCAGATCGATCCCGGCAACGTCGTGGCCGCGCGTCTTCTCGCCGACAGCTATCTTGCCTCGGGCGAGAAAATCGAGGCGATCAAGAAGTACAAGCTCGTGCACGCGCTGATGCCCTCCGACAGCGAGGTCGAGGCGGTGATCGAACGGCTCGAGCACGAGCTCAATCCGATCGTGATGGCACCCGAGCCCGAGCCTGAGCCCGAGGCCGAGCCAGAGCCCGAGCCGCCGCCCTTCGTCGAAGAGCCTCCGGCCAGCGCGGAGGAAGCGATTCTGAGCGCCGACGCGGAGCCGATGCGCGTCGCACACGAGGAGAGCCCGTTCGAAGAGCCGGTCGAAGACTTCACCGCCGCCGCGGTCGAGGTCGAAGCGCCTTTGGGGATTCACGTCGAAGAGGCGCCGCTCGCCGCGGAAACGCCGTCGCCGTGGGATTCGCCCGAGCCGACGGAGACGGTGACGATGGCCGACCTCTACGCGCGCCAGGGCCTGACCGGCGACGCGCGCCGCATCTACGAGTCGATCCTGCAGCGCGACCCGTCGAACGACGCCGTCCGCAGCAAGCTCGCGGAGCTCGATCCTCCCGTCCGCAAGAAGATCTCTCGCCTCGAAAGCTGGCTCTCCAAGGTTTCCCGCCGCGAGGTGAGCGGTGTTTAAGCAGGTGCTCCAAGGCATCCGCGACCGCGTCGAAGGGGCGCTGGCCGTCAGCCTCATCGGCCTCGACGGCATCGCCGTCGAATCGATCAAGTCCGATTCCGTGCCGCTCGACGTCATGGGCGCGGAGTTCGGCGGCTTCGTGAAGTCGGTCCGCCTTTCGAATACCGATCTCGACACCGGCGACGTGCTGCAGTTCGCGCTCGTCACCGAGAAATACATCACGTTCCTCTCGGCGATCACGCCGGAGTATTACGTTCTCCTGGTCATGCGTCCCGACGGCAACTATGGGCGGGCGCGGTTCGAGCTGGAAAAGACGAAGCATCTGCTTCGAGACGAGCTGGTCTGAGGTAGCGATTTGAATCTGAAAGAGATTTTGGAGCTGATCGACAAAGTGGCCGAGCGCGGCATCGCCGCCGTGGAGGTCGAGCAGGCCGGGACGCGGCTGCGCATCGAAGGGAAGCTCGCGCCGCCGCCGCAGGTGATCCACACCGCGCCGGCGGCGCCGCTGGCGATGCCGGCCATGCCGGCGATGCCGCTGGCCATGCCCGCCCCTCCCGCCGCCCCTCCCGAGGCCCCGGCGCCGGCGCCCGAGGTGGATAGCGAGGCGGGGCTGCACATCATCACCTCGCCGATCGTCGGCACGTTCTACCGCTCGCCCAACCCGGAGTCGGAGCCGTACATGAGCGTCGGCGACCACGTTTCCAAGGGAAAGGTCCTTTGCATCATCGAGGCGATGAAGCTGATGAACGAGATCGAATCGGACGTCGACGGCACGGTCGTGAAGATCTATCCGCAGAACGGGCAGCCGGTGGAGTACGGCGAGAAGCTCTTCGCGGTGAGGCTGTAGCGGCGCGATGATCTCGAAAATCCTGATCGCCAACCGCGGCGAGATCGCCCTGCGGGTCATCCTCGCCTGCAAGGAGATGGGGATCAAGACGGTCGCGGTGCACTCCGAGGCCGACCGCGACGCGCTGCACGTCCGCTACGCCGACGAAGACGTCTGCATCGGTCCCGCCGTCTCGCGCCAGAGCTACCTCAGCATCTCCTCGATCATCGCCGCCGCGGAGATCACCGGCGCCGACGCCATTCATCCCGGCTACGGATTCCTCGCCGAGAACGCGCACTTCGCCGAGATCGCCGGCGAGTGCCGCCTGACGTTCATCGGGCCGACGCCCGAGGCCATCCGGCTGATGGGGAACAAGGCCCAGGCGCGCGAGACGGCCAAGAACGCCGGCGTGCCGATTCTCCCCGGCAGCGACGGCCCGGTGAAAACGTTCACGGACGCGCAGGACGTGGCGCGCGAGATCGGTTTTCCGGTGATTCTCAAAGCGTCCGCCGGCGGCGGCGGGCGAGGGATGCGCATCTGCGGCAACGAAAGCGATTTGCAGAGCGCGTTCGAAGCGGCGCGCAGCGAGGCCGAGCGCGCCTTCGGCTCGGCGGATGTCTATATCGAGAAGTATCTGGAGCACCCGCGCCACATCGAGATTCAGGTGTTCGGCGATACGCACGGCCGCATCGTGGCGCTGGGCGAGCGCGATTGCTCGATCCAACGCCGCCACCAGAAGTTGATCGAGGAGTCTCCGTCGCCGGCGATGACGCCGGAGATCCGCGCGCAGATGAACGAGGCGGCGGTGAAGCTCTGCGCGGCGGTGAGTTACGTGAACGCCGGGACGATCGAGTTCCTCTTCCAGGACGGCCGCTTCTATTTCATGGAGATGAATACGCGCATTCAGGTGGAGCACGCGGTGACGGAGGAGGTGACGGGGATCGACCTGGTGAAGGAGCAGATCCGCGTGGCCTCGGGTGAGCCGCTGTCCGTCCCTCACGGCGACTTCCGCCTGCGCGGCCACGCCATCGAGTTCCGCATCAACGCCGAGGACCCGCGCACGTTCGCGCCGAACCCGGGAAAGATCCGCGAGTTTCACTGCCCCGGCGGCCCGGGGGTGCGCGTCGATACCGCCGCGTACCGCGACTACGTCGTGCCGCCGCACTACGATTCGCTGATCGCCAAGCTCGTGGTGCGCGGCAAGGACCGCGCCGAGGCCATCGCCCGCGGCCGCCGCGCCCTGGAGCTGTTCATCATCGAAGGGGTGAAGACCTCGATTCCCCTGCACCGCGCGATCTGCGACGATCCGCGGTTCGTGAGCGGGGATTTCTCGACGCGGTTCATGGAATCGTTTAGTTGGTGAACGATGAAAAAGCTCGTTTTCACGATCTTCCTTGGGCTGTTCGCGACGTCATTCACCTACGCTTCGCCGTGGGAAGTCGCTCTCTGCCCGCCGTTCGTAGGCACGTTTACCATCGAGCGCGGTGCTCTGTTCGTGACGATCGTCAAAGAGAACGACAAGGCCGTCAGGCCGCACACGGAGCGCCTGGCGAATCCACCCGCCGGGAAGGAAGCGGACGCGCTGTCGAAGCGCGGCGCGGTGCAATTCAATGCGCACGTCGACAAGGAGAGCGGCCGGCTCTTCGTGCATTGGGAGACGGTGAAACCAGCGCGGTGAGCGCAGCCGTGACACTGCGGTCACGCGTACACTGCGCCGTGTGAACGTGCCGATGACCACGGATGTACGACCCCTCTCCGACGCCGACGCCCAGGCCATGAATGCCTGGTGGCGCGCCGCGAATTACCTTTCCGTCGGGCAGATCTATCTGCTCGACAACCCTCTTCTTCGCGAGCCGCTGGCGATCGAGCACGTCAAGCCTCGTCTTCTCGGCCACTGGGGCACGACGCCGGGGCTCAACTTCATCTATGTCCATCTCAACCGCATCATCCGCGCGCGCGACCTGAACATGATCTACGTCGCCGGCCCGGGACACGGCGGGCCGGGACTGGTCGCCAACACCTACCTCGAAGGGACGTACAGCGAGATGTATCCGCACGTCTCGCCCGATGCCGAAGGGCTGAAGAAGCTCTTCAAGCAGTTTTCGTTTCCGGGGGGCATCCCCAGCCACGTCGCGCCGGAGACGCCCGGCTCGATCCACGAAGGGGGCGAGCTCGGATACGCGCTGCTGCACGCCTACGGCGCGGTCTTCGACAACCCCGATCTCGTCGCCGCGTGCGTCGTCGGCGACGGCGAAGCGGAAACGGGCCCGCTGGCCACGAGCTGGCACTCGAACAAGTTTCTCAATCCCGCGCGCGACGGCGCGGTCCTGCCCATCCTCCACCTCAACGGATACAAGATCGCCAGCGCCACCGTGCTGGCCCGTCTGACTCACGACGAGCTGGCGAGCCTCTTCGCCGGCTATGGATATCGCCCCCTCTTCGTCGAGGGCGACGATCCGGCGGCGATGCATCCGCGCATGGCCGCGGCACTCGACCGCGCCTTCGACGACATCGCGGCCATCCAGTCGGACGCGCGGACGAATGGCTTCCGCGAGCGCGCCGTGTGGCCGATGATCGTTCTGCGGACGCCGAAGGGCTGGACCGGTCCGAAGGAAGTCGACGGCAAGCCGGCCGAAAACTCGTGGCGGTCGCATCAGGTTCCGTTCGCCGACCTCTCCCGCAAGAGCGGACATCTGCAGCTGCTCGAGCAGTGGATGCGCAGCTATCGCCCCGAGGAGTTGTTCGATGGGGAAGGGCGCTTCCGCTCCGAGATCGCCGCGCTCGCTCCCGTGGGTGATCGCCGCATGGGCGCGAACCCGCATGCGAACGGCGGCCTGCTGCTTCGCGACCTGCGCCTGCCCGACTTTCGCGGCTACGCCGTCGACGTGAAGAAGCCGGGGACGGAGCCGGCGGAAGCCACGCGCGTCGCCGGCAACTTCCTGCGCGACGTCGTTCGCGGGAATCCGGACAACTTCCGGATCGTCGGCCCCGACGAGACCGCGTCGAACCGGCTGAACGCCGTCTTCGACGCCACCGACCGCGTCTTCACGGGCGAGATTCTCGCGACCGACGAGCATCTCTCGCCCGACGGCCGAGTCATGGAGATGCTGAGCGAGCACGCCTGCCAGGGATGGCTGGAGGGATATCTCCTCACCGGCCGGCACGGCTTCTTCTCCTGCTACGAGGCCTTCATCCACATCGTCGACTCCATGTTCAACCAGCACGCGAAGTGGCTCAAGACCACGCGGCACATTCCCTGGCGCCGCCCCATCGCCTCGCTCAACTACCTGCTCACGTCGCATGTTTGGCGGCAGGATCACAACGGCTTCAGCCACCAGGACCCCGGCTTCATCGACCACGTCGCCAACAAAAAGGCGGAAGTCGTCCGCATCTATCTCCCGCCCGACGCCAACACGCTGCTCTCGGTCGTCGATCACTGTCTGCGCAGCCGCAACTACGTCAACGTGATCGTGGCCGGCAAGCAGCCGGCGTTGCAGTATCTCGACATGGACCAGGCGGTGAAGCATTGCACGGCGGGCGCCGGCATCTGGCCGTGGGCGAGCAACGACCAGGACGCCGAGCCGGACGTGGTCATGGCCTGTGCCGGCGACGTTCCCACGCTCGAGACTCTCGCCGCGGCGGCGATCCTGCGGGAGCGCCTCCCGGAGTTGAAGGTGCGCGTGGTGAACGTCGTCGACCTGATGACGCTGCAGCCGTCCACCGAACATCCGCACGGACTCTCCGACGCGGACTTCGACGGACTCTTCACGCGGGACAAGCCGGTCATCTTTGCCTTCCACGGCTACCCGTGGCTCATTCACCGCCTGACCTACCGGCGCGCGAACCACCAAAACCTCCACGTCCGCGGATACAAAGAGGAGGGGACGACGACCACGCCCTTCGACATGACGGTGCTCAACGATCTCGACCGCTGTCACCTGGTCATGGACGTGATCGACCGCGTGCCGGGGCTGCTGCCGCGCTACGCGCACGTGAAGCAGGCCATGCGCGATCTGCTGGTCGATCACTGCGAATACATCCGCGAGCGCGGCGACGACCTGCCGGCGATCCGCGACTGGCGCTGGCCGTTCTGACGTGAAGATCCTGGCACTCAATCCGGGCAGCTCGTCGATGAAACGCCGGGCCTTCGAATTCCCGGCGGCGGCGGAGATCGACGATCCGCCGCGCCCCGACGCCATCGGCGTGCGCGTGGTGCACGGCGGGTCGCGATTCACGGCGCCGGTGCGCGTCGACGACGCTGTGCTGGCCGGCATCGAGGAGCTGGCGGAGCTCGCGCCGCTTCACAATCCGCGCTCCGCGGCCACGATCGAGGAGGCGCGGCGCTCGTTCCCGGAGGTTCCGATCGTGGCGGTGTTCGACACGGCCTTTCATCAGACCCTGCCGCCCGCGGCCGCGGAATACGCGGTCCCGCGCGAGCTCGGCATCCGGCGCTTCGGATTCCACGGGGTCTCGTACTCCTACCTCGCATCGCAAGTGCGCGCGCGGCGGCACGTCGCCTGTCACCTCGGCAACGGGGCGAGCGTTTGCGCGATCCTCGACGGACGGAGCGTCGACACGAGCATGGGCTTCACGCCGATGGAAGGCCTGGTCATGGGCACGCGTGCGGGCGATCTCGATCCCGGTGCCATCCTTCATCTGTTGCGCAAGGGGATGGGGCCGGAGGATCTCGACGCGCTGCTCAACGAGCGCTGCGGCTTGCTCGGCGTCTCCGGCCGCAGCGGCGACATGCGCGAGCTCGAGCGCGCGGCCGCGGGCGGGGACGAGCGTGCCGCCCTGGCCATCGAAATGTTCACCCGGCGCGTGGCCAAGTACGCCGGCGCCTACGCCGCGGTGCTGGGCGGCCTCGACGCGCTCACCTTCACCGGCGGCATCGGCGAGCATTCGTGGTCCGTGCGCGCGGACGTCTGCCGGAGCCTGGCATTCCTCGGCGTGGTGCTCGACGAGGAGCGCAACCGTGCCCCCGCGGCCGGCGATCGCTGCATCAGCCGCGGCGCGGTCGAGGTGCGCGTCATCCCCGCCAACGAGGAGCTGGAGATCGCGCGGCTGACGTTTCGGGAGCTTTCGTGATTCAGCCGCCATCCCCCTGGAACACCATTCCGCGCTTCGCGTTCGTAGTTCTGGTTCGGATCCGCAACTCCTGGACGACGATCGGGTACGGTGACGTCAAAACCGAGCGGTGCTTAGGTACCCTCCGGCTGTGAGCAACGAGCGCGGACTTGTTGATGCTGGTCCGCTAACGCTTTCGCTTTTTGACGGCGCGCTGGATCTCTGAGTGCAGATTGGGAGGTACCTTCAGCACAGTCGGGCTCGACGAGGCTGAAATATGAACGGTCGGCAGTTTTGCCAGAGGAACCGGCGGAGAGCCGCTTCCTTCCATCACCAGGATCACCGGAACCTCGGCCTGCCGGGCCAATCCAATTTCGAACAGGACCCACTCGCTCGGATCTTCGGAGACGACGGCTACGACTGCGTCGATCATCTTCAACGACTCCGCGAGCGCCACCCGAAACGACGAACCGGTGATCTGACCGGCGTTGATTACCTTGAGATTTACTGCCCGGAGCACTTCCTCGAGTGCCAAGGCAATCCGCTTGTCCGACGCGGCATAGCAAACATAGACGGCCGCCGGCTGACTGGCCGGCGTCTGGCTGCGCGGAACTTCGAGCGTGAGGTAGTGCCTCTTGGTGATCGGTTTCCCTTCACCGGTGTCGATATTCACGAAAATTGTGAACTCGCCCCATCCCCAGGAATCGAGGCGGAACTTTTCCTTTCGGTTCTTTTTCACCCGGATCGGCTGAGGAAACGTCTCGTGCAGCCGGTATGTGACGGACCTGACTTTCGACAACTCTGCGGGCGAGCCGTCGACCCATACGGACCACTCCCACCAACCGCTACTCTTGCCGCCTTTGTATTTGGATTCCTGCTTGATCTCCAGAGCCATGTCACTACCTCTTCTTCTTGAGCTGGACACGAAGCCATTCGGACTCTGTTTTGGAGATCCATTCCTCGTCGTCCGTCGAGATGTAGATCTCGAACTGCTTTCCGTCCTGGCTATTGATATGTGCGACCGGCGCACCGGGCTCGTTGGTCAGATACCCTTCGCGTAGCGGTCCTTTCTTTCCATTCTTCACGAGCCGGTATTCGCACTTGACGCTGGCTTTAGATGCGAGCTCGCCCAGGGGCTCGGCGGGATCGAGGACGACCCGGATCAAGCGTCCGTCGTCACGCACCCACCTTCCGAGGGTCTTGGCCAGCTTGACGAAGGCAGGTCCCGTCTTGGCCGGGTCGTAGTCGATGTACTCGTTCTCCGTGAACATCCCTTGAAAGTCGACGTCGATGTGCCGGAAGGCGATGGCTGGTTTTTTCTTTGAGCGGGCATGGTTCAACTCCGCCAATACCCACGGATGAGTCACGAAGCGGTTCGTGCCGGGAATCGGATCGCGCGGCGTGGCCACCGCGACCAGCGCGTCCGCCTCGCTGATAATGTCGGAGATGGCCTCGGACAAGACGGCGCCGCCAAGAGAGTCGCCTGTTACGGGCTTCAGTCCGTGACTCTCGATCATGCCTTCGACGAGCTTGACCAGCTCGCGATCCTCGTCACGAAAGCTGAAGGACAGAAAAACTGTCTCCATGATGCGACCCCCTCGTGGAACCGCTGGACGTTCGGCAATTTTACGTCACTACCGCATCAATTCGCGCAGCATCGCCGCACGATGATTGAGGGAAGTGGCATGACCCGAAGTCGTACGCGGCCCCGCGCATGACGAACTGCGAACGCCACGCGTTCACCGGCGCGTGATCCGCGGCAGCCGGCGTGACGCGAATCGCATTCGGCACCTTCGCGAGCAGATCGGGCGTGGTTTGAAAACATGCGCGTTGCACGAGCTGCGTGACCGGGCCGCCCTCGGCCGGACGATGGAGGGGGTTCATCCGAGCTGCTCGGCGTTGCTGCGGTCGATTTCGCCGCCGTTTTCCGTGGCCCTTCGCCCGGAACTACTGGCGCGGCGTATTGCGCGCTGCGGAGAGCTCGTGCACCACCGCGCCGGCGTCGGCGCCGAGGACTTCGAGCAGTTCCAGAACGGTCGTGAGGCTCGGAACGTTGCCGCCTTGTTCCACGATGGCGAGGTACTGCGGCGTTAGTCCGGAGCGGGTGGCCAGTTTTTCGCGCGTCCAGCCGCGCTCATCGCGCAGGCGCCGCACGATTGCGCCGAAGCGCTGCGCGTCCGGGTCCGGATTTCTCAATCGTGGCATCCGGCCACAGTATAGTGAATCCATGGATGAAGCGAGTCATGCACTCGAAGGCCCTGAACTCATCCATGGATTAAGTTCGTCCGCCCGGCGGACGGATCGATGCGTGCGCCGGACGGAAAAAAGCGTGGAACCGACGGATTCACGTGTTTTTTTATCGCACTCGTGCGATCGGGCGGGTGCATGAGTGAAACCATGGATGAAGTTCGCTGGCCCGAACATCGGACTCACTGAATCCATGGTTGCTATTCCCTCCTGGGGATCACGCGACGCGGCTATCATCCCGCACGACACGGTCGTCACGAAGAGCGAATGAGCCACGACGAGAAGAACCGATGCGCGTGGGCGGGCGCCGACCCGCTCTACGTCGCGTATCACGACCAGGAATGGGGCGTTCCCGTCCACGACGACCGGCGCCTTTTCGAATTCCTCGTCCTCGAGGGAGCGCAGGCGGGGCTGAGCTGGATCACCATCCTCCGGAAGCGCGACGCCTACCGGCGTGCCTTCGGCGGGTTCGACCCGCAGAAGGTGGCCCGCTACGACAAACGCAAAGTCGCGGCGCTCCTGGCGGACGCCGGGATCGTGCGCAACCGGGCCAAGATCGAATCGGCGATCAGGAACGCCAGGGCCTTTCTCGAAATCCAGGCGGAGCTCGGCAGCTTCGATGCGTACCAGTGGCGCTTCGTCGACGGCCGCCCGATCCGGAACCGCTGGCGAGCCATGCGCGAGGTTCCGGCGACGACCGTCCAGTCGGACGCCATGAGCAAGGATCTGAAGAGCCGCGGGTTCAGCTTCGTCGGCTCGACGATCGTCTACGCACACATGCAGGCCGTCGGGATGGTGAACGACCATCTCATCGACTGCTTTCGCCACCGCGAAGTCGCCAAGCTGTCGTAGCTACCGCACCCGCACCGCCGCCGGCCGATACATCGCCGGGTAGACCCGCTTCAGCGCCTCGATCTTCGGCAGGTCGTTGAACACGATGTACGGCTGATTCGGGTGCTCGATCAGGTAATCCTGGTGGTAATCCTCGGCCGGATAGAACGCCTTCAGCGGCTCGATCTTCGTCACGATCGGCGAGGAGAACACCTTCGCCTCGTCGAGCTGCTTCACGTAGGCGCGCGCCACCCGCTCCTGCGCGGGTGACGAGAAGAAAATCTCGGACCGGTAGCTCGGGCCGCGGTCGGGGCCCTGGCGGTCGAGCTGCGTCGGGTCGTGCGCCACGGAGAAATAGAGCCGCAGCAACTGCCCGTAGGAGATCTGCTTCGGATCGTACGTGATCTCCACCGACTCCGCGTGGCCGGTCGTCTCCGTGCCCACCATCTCGTAGTGCGCGGTGGCCTTCTCGCCGCCGGAGTAGCCGGCCACCACCTTCGTCACGCCTTTCACGTGCTCGAACATCCCCTGCATCCCCCAGAAACAGCCGCCGGCGAGGACGGCCACCTGCTGGCCGGCGGCGGGCGGATCGAGAACGGGGCTGGGAATCTGGCGGTCGACTGCTTCCGCGTTGGCGCGGCAACTCGTGCCTAGGATGAGAACGGCGATGGCAAGAAAGGAAGGAATTCGCATATCTGATGTACGCTCCACTCCGGAATGCGGTTGTAAAATCCTCACAGCAACGGGGATCATGAAAATCTACATCGTCGGCTTCATGGGAGCCGGCAAGAGCACGGTCGGCCGCGAGCTGGCCGTACGGCTTGGCGTTCCCTTCTTCGATCTCGACGGCCTCGTCGAGGCGGCGGAGAAGACCTCCATCAAGGAAATCTTCGCCCAGCACGGCGAACCGTACTTCCGCAAACGCGAGCGCGACCTCCTTCGTTCCACCAAGTACCTCGACGGCGCCGTCATCGCCACCGGCGGCGGCACCTTCACCTTCGACGAGAACATCCAGTTCATCCAGAGCGAGGGCTTGAGCGTCTACCTCTCCGCGCCGTACGCGCTCCTGCGCGCGCGCGTCGGTGAGAAGGCCGCGGAGCGGCCGCTCTTCCGCGACGACGACGCCGCGCACGAGCTCTACGCCAACCGCCTCCGCTACTACCGCATGGCCGA
Source organism: Thermoanaerobaculia bacterium (assembly GCA_036522835.1). Classification (GTDB taxonomy): domain Bacteria; phylum Acidobacteriota; class Thermoanaerobaculia; order Gp7-AA8; family Gp7-AA8; genus DATDFB01. Next base: position 15,234 of record DATDFB010000186.1, read on the forward strand.
CGTCACCCTCAACATTCACGAGGACGACACACCGCTCCAGATCGTCGAGCGCCTCCTCCACGAGCTGCCGAAGCGCTTCCTGGCCAGGAGCGCGTCGTGAGAGCGCTCGTCGTCAGCGACCTGCACTCGAACATCGAAGCCCTGCGGGCGGTGATGAAGCGCATGGCCCGCAAGAAATTCGACCAAGTCATCTGCCTGGGCGACTTCGTCGGCTACGGCGCGCAGCCGAATCAGGTCCTCGACATCATGCGCAAGATGCGCGCGGGGAAGGTCTACATCCGCGGCAACCACGACCGCGTGGCCGCGGGCATGGACAGCGGCGAAGGCTTCAACCACGCCGCGAAGTTCGCCGCCCTCTGGACGCGCGACCACCTCTCCGCGCCGAACCGCCATTTCCTGCAGCGCCTCCAGCTCGGTCCCATCGAGAAGAACGGCGTGGTCCTCTGCCACGGCTCGCCCAACGACGAGGACGAGTACGTCTTCAACGAGAGCCATGCCCGCGCCGTCTTCGAGATGACCACGGCGCCCGTGATCCTCTACGGCCACACGCACTTGCCGGTGGTCTTCCGCATGGACGTCCAAGGCCGCCTTCACGGCGCCTCGGTGCGCGAAGAGACGACCGTCCGTCTCGACCGCGATTGCCGGTATCTGATCAATCCCGGCTCGGTCGGCCAGCCGCGCGACCGCAACCCGCAGTCGTCCTTCGCCATGTTCGACGGGAAGAAAATGACGGTGCAGTTCTTCCGCGTTCCCTATGACGTGGCCAAGACGCAACTGGCGATTCTGAAGGCCGGGTTGCCGCCGATCCTGGCGCACCGGCTGGCGCATGGAACGTGAGGGCGCACGCTGACACGCTGTCCTGATTCGTGGAGAGCTCGTCCGGACGCCCAAACGCTAAGTCATTGAAAACATACGTGGAATATCTCATCCGGGAATGGCATGTCCGCCGCAATTGTGACGCATCGCTATGAGAGGGTCCGCCATGCGCAAGTTTCTTCTTCCGCTCCTGATGGTGTTCGCAGTTCCGCTTTTCGCAGACAGCAACAACCGATCGCAGTCCTACTTCACCTACGACGACGGCGGCACGATCGTGCGCCAGGGCGACGACGGCAAGGAAGTCGAAGCCCGGGTGAACTTCCCGGTGTACGCCGGCGATGAGATCACCACCAGCCGCCGCGGCCGCGCCGAGATTCGCCTCTCGGACGGCAACGTGCTGGCCCTCGACCGCGGGACGACGGTCCGCTTCGGCGGGATCCGCGACTCCTACGACGGCGACGGCAACAATCAGACGATCATCGAGCTCAAGGCCGGCCACGTGATGCTCGAGCGCGACAGCGACGACCGCGATCCGGTCCGCCTCGACACCCCCTCGGCCAGCTTCGCCGCCACCGAGCGCGCCATCTACTCGGTCGACACGGAGCGCGAGCGCGGCCTGGTCCGCGTCTACGACGGCTCGATCGAAGTGCGCACTCCGTCGCGCACCACGCGCGTCCGCGCCGGCGAAGAGGGCCGTCTCGACGACCAGGGTCTCTACGACCTCGTCAGCGTTCAGCGCGGCGGCGCCGACGACTTCGAGAAATGGTTCCTCGAGCGCAGCGGAATCTACCGCCGAGGCTCGAGCCGCTATCTCGACCGCAGCCTTGCCTACTCCGAGCCGGAGCTCGACCGCTACGGCTCCTGGGTCTACGTCAGCGACTACGGCTCGTGGTGCTGGCGCCCCGTGATCATGTCCGCGGGCTGGCGGCCGTACTACCACGGCTATTGGCATCACGGCCGCGGCGGCGCGCTGGTGTGGGTCTCGTACGAGCCTTGGGGCTGGGTGCCGTATCACTACGGCCGCTGGTCGTACGCGCCGACGGTCGGCTGGGTGTGGCTCCCCGGCGGCGGCTACTCGCCGGCGTGGGTGTACTGGATGTACGGCCCGAGCTACATCGGCTGGGCTCCGGCCGGCTGGTATGACTGCTATCGCCCCTACTACGGATGGGCGTATCGCCCGTACGCGCGCGTCGGCTTCGACTTCGGCTTCGGCTTCTACGGCCGGGTGCGCGTGCACGACATCGACCTCCGTCCCTGGACGTTCGTTTCGCCGGGCAACATCGTCTCCGGCCGCGTCGACCGCGCCGCGCTGACGACGGATGCGATCCGGCAGCGCCTCTCGCGCGAGGGCGGCGGCCTGGCCACCGTCAGCGGCGCGCCGGCGCGCTTCACCCGTTCCGAGCTCAGAGATCCGGCCACGGCGATCGGCAACGTCGTCCGCCGTGGAATCGGTGGTGGTACCGGCAGAGAAGGCTCCGGGTCCGCGGCGGACATGACGTCGTTCTTCCGCCGCGACCCGGCGCTTTCCGTCGGCGTGCGCGACCAGATCGTCCGCTCGCGCAATGCCGAGGTGCCGCCGAGCTTCACGACGCCTCGGGGCGTCGGCTCCGGGATTCCGACGCCCGGCACCGGCGGCACGCTCGAAGGCCGCGTTCCTCGGGACGGCGGCGGCTCGCGCCACGCCGAAGCGCCGGCCACCGGCACGATTCCGCGCAGCGTCGGCGGCGGTACGGTCGGCGGCGTAGCGGGCGATTGGCGCAACCGCGACAACAACAACGGTTCGCTCCGCCGCGGCGGCGACGCGACCACGCCGGCGACGACGGCGCCGCCGAGCGCGTCGACCACGACGCCGCGCGACAACAACGCGCAGCGCAACAACTGGCGCGACCGCTTCGAGCGGCCGGCCAATAC
>DATDFB010000187.1:0-8169 GCA_036522835.1 Thermoanaerobaculia bacterium
ACGGCATCGCCGGGCGGCGGGGTGGGCGGCGCGGCGGTGGGGGCGAGCGCGACGTCGTCGGCCTCGTTCGCGCCGATGGCGTTGAGCAGCGCGAGCTTCGCGTTCTGCTCGTCGTTCTGCGCGACGAGCAGCGCCTGCCGCGCGCGCGCCAGCTGCACGTTCGCCTGCGCGATGTCGAGGCGCGTGCCGGTGCCGGCCGCGAATTCGTCCTGCGCCGATTTCAGCAAGCGCTCGAAAAGGGTGATATCGGCCTGGCGCGAGGACACCTGCGTCGCGGCGCGTTGCGCCATCAGATAGAGCCGCGCCACCGCGGCGGCGACGTCGTTCTGCGCCGCCTCGAGGTCGTAGCGCGACGCGCTCTCCACCTGCCGCAGCGACTGCAGATGCCGCAGCGCGGCGAGGTTGAAGACCTGCATGGCCGCGGCGAGCTGCGCGTCGGTGACGTTGAACGGGCCGACGACGGGCGGCTGCCCCGGGATCTCGAAGCCGAACGTGGCCAGATTGATCGACTGGCTGTAGCGCAGCAGGCGGGCGTCGACCTGCGGCAGCAGGCTCCCGAACGCCTCCCGCCGCGCCACGGCCGCGCGCTCCTCGGCCGAGCGCGCCAGCGCCGCCTGCGTGCCGGCGCTCAGGGCCATGCGCACCGCGTCCGGCAATGTCAGGCGCAACGTCTCGGCTTCAGCGGGAATGGCGAGAATCAGCAGAAGAGCGGCGACACGGCGAGGCATCCGGCAAAGATCCAGCGGGGAAAGTGCAAGGGTGTCGCCAAGGCCGCTACGAAGCCGCCGGCGTCCCGCCCCGCTTCTCGGCGAAGACACCGATGAGCTTCATGATCACCGGCAGCCCGGTGGTGAGGGCGGTGGCGAGAGCGGTAGTCGTCGACAGGAGATCCTTCTGCGTGGCGAAGAGGAGCAAGAGGAAGCTGATGATGACGACGAAGAAGGGGATGCGCAGCATGTCCCAGGTGCTGTTGCCGTACTCGGCGCGGGCCTGGCTGACGAGGTTCTCGCGCTGCGCGGCGGCGAGGACGTAGAGGCGGAAGGTCTCGCTGAACAGCTCGATGTTCGGTCCTCGGCGCACGAGTCCGCGGGCGATGAGCCGCCGCAGCGCGCGGCGGTTCCGGCCGTTCGCCAGGCCGTTGTTTGCGATCTGGTAGAGCATGAGCTTCTCGTCGCTGCGGCAGTTGCTCCAGAGCCCCGCGTAGTAGGTCTCGGCGCGCTCGCCGATCTCGTCGAGGAGGTGCGCGCGCTCGGTGTCGGCATCGAGCTCGTCGCGCAGCCGCCGCAGGAACGGGTTGTACTCGGTCTCTTTCTGCAGCCAGTTTTTCGGCTCGCTCGGGGCGAGGCGGCTGCGCGTTCCCAAGTCCTTCTGCCGCCGCCACTCCTGATGCCGCAGCTCGAGCTCCTCGGCCGTCACGATGACGAAGCGGTCGAGCAGCGCGCGCCAGCGCGGGAGCGTGTCGGGCGGCGCGACGGTGAAGAGGAACGCCGGCGTATGGGCGGAGATGACGACCACGGTGCGGTCGGAGAGCGACATCAATCGCTCCAGCCACGTCAGCTTCTCCGCGCCGACCGCTGCGTCGTGGATGCCGTACTCGAAGTCGAGGATACGGACGTTCTTCCCCGCCGCGGTGCTGTCGAGCGTCGCCAGGGCCGCGTCCCACGCGCCGCCGCGCGCGATCTCCGCGAACGAGACGTCGACAAACGGCATCGGCTCGTCGCCGGCGACCGCGCTCACGTGGCGGTCGCGCCGCACGAGAAAAATGTGGTCGCCCAGGGACGGGCTGAGCGGCAGGCGAGCCATCCAATCGGGCTCGCTCACGTCGATGAGCAGCACGCGCTTGGCGATGAATCCGGTGGCGTACCAGAAGACAGCCAGAATGCCGAGGCCGCAGAGGATGGCGGCGAGCGGGTCGACATAGCCCCCGCCGGAAATCATCGCGCGCGGCGTCCAGATCTCGATGGTTTGATCCTCGGCGCGCACGTTCGGCCACAGCTTGCTCGACACGCCGGGCTCGAAGCGGACCTTGCGGATCAGCTTCAGCTCCTCGTTGCTGCTGTGCCAACGCCAGAGGCAGTCGGCGGAGCCCTGCGCGAACAGCGGGCGGATGGCGGTGGAGTCCTCGTACATCGCCGGCAGCATTCGCGCGATCGTCGTCGTCGGCTTCGGATCGCAAATCACCGTCTTGCCTAGGCGGAGCGCCCACGTGCTGCCGAACATCTTCTCGAGGATGTCGGCGCGCTCGATGTCCGGCGACTTGACGCTCATGCCGCCGCTCTGCACGTTCAGCCGCTCGAGCTGGGCGATGCGCTCCTCGAGATCGGCGGCGGCGCGGAGCTGGCCGTACTTCACGAGCAGGTCCGCCTGCACCTCGCGGCTGATGTTGAAGAACGCCGCCACCGGAAGGGTGGTGCAAAGGAGGAGCAGCAGCACGCCGCAGGCCCGGTAGAGGTGCGTGTAGCGGATCGGCACGTGCGTCAGAAACTCGATCATTCGCTGCTTGCCGCGCGAGGTCGACATGAGCACTGCCGTCAGCGTGGCGATCACGACCGCCACCACCACGAGCACGATGTGCGCGGCCCTCGGATAGCCGGAGAAGAACCGCCCCTGGGCCACCTCGTAGCGCAGCAGCACCACGAAGAGGAACGCGTTGGCGATGATCCACAGCGCCGCGGCCAAATTGAAGCGCCGCCGGTTCGTGGAGCGGTGCAGCACCAGGTAGGTGCCGAGCGAAGCGATGGTGGGAATCAGCAGCACGGCATAGAACGCCGACCACGGCTTCAGCACATACGTCGTCAGCCCGAAGAGGAGCAGCAGGGCAAGGTAGATGATGCAGAGGCGGAGGTAGTCGAGGCGGCGCGGCTCATCCGGCCAGATGCTCGGCGCGCGGTATCGCGGGACGGCGATGAGCGTGACGATGTACAGGACGATGTACGGCGCTGCTGCGAGGAGCAGCAGCACGAGCGTGAGCAGCGCCGCCTCGACATTCAGAACGCGGGCGAGACGTTTGGCGCGGAAGGTGACGAGCGTCCACGGCGAGCCGGCCAGGGGACGGACGAACATCGACTGGTCCTCGCCCCAGTAGCTCGCATTGACGGCCGTGGCGTGCCGCGCCAGCACCGCCGAGCGGAGGTCGCGGTTGCGATCGGTCTCGGCGAAGAAGTTCTCGTAGCCGATCCGCTCCGTGTCGGAGTGGTAGACCACTTCGCCGTTCTCTTCGATGATCGCGAATTGCACCCCCGGCGGGCGAACGGCGTAGGTGAGGTCGATGAGGTCGGTCGAGAGCGCGATGACGGCCGCCGCGCCGGGGCGGGCGATGCGCTTGGCCAGCACGGCGCGGACTTCGCCCGTCGACCGCGTGCGCACCCATTCCAGAACGTACGGCTTGCTGCCGACCGTCCACGTGCGCCCGGCCAGCGCGTCGCGGAAGTACTGCCGGGCGCTGGAATCGTTGAGAGGCACGAGTCCCTGCTTCTGTGCCGCGAAGCGGAGGACCTGTTTGCCGGCGCCGTCCATCCAAGCGATGGCGTCGACGTACGGATACTGGCCGACCACCGCCGGCGCCGTGAGCTCGGGCGGCATCGGCTGCGACATTTTTTCGGTGTTCGCCGCCGGCACGGCGATCGTCTCTTCCGCGCGTTCGAGCATGTCCATGCCGCGGCTGACGTTGCTCGCGAAGTCGGCCACGACGCGCTGGCTGAAGGCGTCGAGCTGCTCGTCGGCGCTCCTGGCAAGCGCGCCGTAGGCGAAGACGTCGAGGACGGCGAGCGTGAGCACGCACGCGCCGACGGCGGTGCAGATCGCGAGCAGGGCGACGTCGGTGAGCGTCATCTCTTCGCCCGGATGGATCAGCGCGATGCGCAGGAACGGCCAGCAGCAGAGCGCCAGCAGCGCCACGCCGACCGCGATGAAGACGACCGATACGGAGACGGCGGTGACGCTGTAGCGAAACCGCGGCGCCGCCACGAGGCCGCAGACGATCAACTGCTTCGTGTTGCCGTCGACGCTGACCGGCTTGTACGCGAAGGTGTACGGCTGGGTGAAGAGGAGATATTCGTCGTCGCCGAGGAGGACGCGCGTCTGCCGCGTGGCCACGAGCAGCGAGGCCGTGTTGAGCGGCGCGTATTCGCGCCATCCCTTCCGCTCGTACAGCGCGCCGAGCTTCGTGATCGACAAAGCCGCGCCGCTCTCGCGCTCTTTCTTCGCCCGGCTCTGGCTACGGACGAATGCGGCCACGCGCTCGGAGACGTCGCCGGTGTCGTCGTCCCCGTCTTCGTTGCCGAGCAGCGACGACGGCGGCGGCGGCGTGCGCACGCTGAAGAGAATCTGCCCACTCGGGTCGGCGAGCAGCACCATGTCGAACGCGGAGCTGACGCGGCGCGCGAAGATCGGCTTGAGCAGGAGGTCGAGCGCCAGCGTGAGGGTGAGGCCGTTTTTGTCGCGCAACTGATAGGCCCACCCGCGCGTCGTTTCGACGATGTCGCGCTTGATCGGCTCTTCGACCTTCGCGCCCGGCGCCGCGCCGTCCGGTGGAAGAACGCCGTCGCGGAGGAAGCCCGAGTACATCGCGGCGCGGCCGTTGACCTGCGCCGTCAGCGTCGAAATCAGGCGGAGGTTCCGGCCGGTGTAGTAGATGACCTGGCTGCGATAAAAGGCGTAGTACGCCGTCCCCGCGACGAGGACCGCGGCGAGGGTGACGATCAGCGGCGCGCGGACGGTCCGAACCGCCTTCGCGACTGTGGGCTTCTCCTCGTCCATCTTTTGGGGCCTTACCGTTGGAGTGACAGGAACTTCGCTTTCGTTTCACAAGGAGTTCATTGACAAAACGGCCCCGGCGGCGAATATTGAAGTCAAAATCGTCGTTTCCGGATCGGCCAAGAGGGAGAAATCACCATCATTTCCGTCGACCAACTGCCGGACAGCCGGCGCGCGATCCTTCTCGCCCTGAAGCGGGAGGGGCCGTCCACGATCGCCCGTCTCTCCGCGGAGCTTCAGCTCACCGGCGAGGCGGTCCGCCAGCAATTGCTGCAACTCCAGCGCGAGGGATGGATCGAAGCGAGGATCGCCCGCGAGCAGGAGCGCGGCCGCACCGGCCGCCCGGCCACGAGCTATAGCCTGACCGAGGCCGGCGACCACCTCTTTCCCAAAAACTACGATCTCCTGAACGTGGCGGTGCTCGACGCCGTCTCCGAAGAGCTCGGCGCCGAGGCCGCCGTGCGCGTGCTTCGCCGCGTGAGCGACGAGCGCGTTGCCGCCGCCGAGGCGCAGGTGCAGGGGCGTCCGCTCGAGGAGCGCGTGAACGCGCTGAAGAATCTCTACTTCGAAAGCGATCCGTACATGGACGTGGAGCCGGCGTCCGACGGCTTCTACCTCATCGAGCGCAACTGCCCGTTCTACAACACGGCCATGCGCCGCCCGATCCTCTGCAACGTCTCGATCAACGCGCTGAACCGCCTCCTCGGCGTGCGCGTCGAGCGGGAGGAGCGCTTCCAGAACGGCGACGGACGCTGCGTGTTTCACGTGCACGCGAACGAGCCGGTGGATGCGGCGGCGTGGGAGTTTCGGTTGGAGGAAGGCTCTTAGTTCTTAGTTCTTCTCAATCCACACAGTCTTCACATTCACAAACTCCCGTATCCCGTGCTCCCCGAGCTCGCGGCCGAAGCCGGAGTGCTTGACGCCGCCGAAGGGCACGCGCGGATCCGACGCCACCATCGCGTTGACGAAGACCTGGCCTGACTCGATCCCTTCGATGAACTTCTGCATCTCTTCGTGATCGCGCGTGAAGACCGCGCTGCCGAGGCCGAAGGGCGTGTCGTTCGCGAGCGTGATCGCCTCGTCCGCGTCCTTCACGCGGAACAGCGCCGCGACCGGGCCGAACGTCTCCTCGCATGCGGCCGGCGCGTCGTGCGGGATGTTCGATAGAACGGTCGGCGCGTAGAAGTTTCCGTGGCGCGTACCGCCGCACAGCAGCGTCGCGCCCGCTTCGACCGATTTGCGCACCTGCGCCTCGATGTCGTCGACGATCTGCGGCATCGCCAGCGGGCCGACCTCCGTCGCCTCGTCGAGCGGATCGCCGACTTTGAGCGCGCGCATGGCTTCGACGAAGCGCCGCTCGTACTCGTCGGCCACGGCCTCGTGCACGATGAAGCGCTTCGCGGCGATGCACGACTGGCCGTTGTTGACGATGCGCGCCTTCACGCCGATCGACACCGCGTCGCCCAAGTCCGCCGACGGCATGACGATGAACGGATCGCTGCCGCCGAGCTCCAGCACGCTCTTCTTGATCTTCTTCGCCGCCGCGCTGGCGACCGAGGCGCCGGCGGGCTCGCTGCCGGTGAGCGTGGCGGCCTTCACGCGCTCGTCCTCGAGGATGCGCGGGACTTTGTCCGATCCGATCAGTAGCGTCTGGAACTCGTGCGCATCGAAGCCGGCGTCGCGGAGGACCTCTTCGATCGCCAGCGCCGACTGCGGCACGTTCGAGGAGTGCTTCAAGAGGCCGACATTGCCGGCCATCAGCGCCGGCGCGGCGAAGCGGAAGACCTGCCAGAACGGGAAGTTCCACGGCATCACCGCGAGCACCGGCCCAATCGGCTCGTAGCGGACGTAGGAGTCATGCGCGCCCGTGGCGATGCGCTCGTCGGCGAGATGCCGCTCCGCGTTCTCGGCGTAGTAGCGGCAGACGAGCGCGCACTTTTTCACTTCAGCGATGGCCGCGGTGATCGGCTTCCCCATCTCCAGCGTGATCGTGCGGCCGTAGTCGCCAGCGCGCTCTTCGAGGATCTCCGCGGCGCGCATCATCCGTTGGGCACGGTCGGCGAAGGAGCGCTTACGGTTGACCTCGAACGCCGTCGCGGCGCGCTCGAGAGCGCCATCGATCTCGCGGTCGGTCAGCGATTCGAATGTCCGGAGCAGCTCACCCGTGGTAGGGTTTACGGAACCAATCGGCATCTTCAATTTACCTCGTCCGGAAGGAGCTCTCATGAAGCATATTCGCTTCCTCGTCGTCCTTTTCCTCGCACTCCTCGTGCCGCTCTCCGCCTTCGCGCAGAGCTCGAACGGCGCGATCACCGGCAACGTCGTCGACGGCAGCGGCAGCGCCCTTCCCGGCGTCACCGTCACGGCCACGAACAGCGGCACCGCGGCTACGCGCACCGTCGTCAGCAACGGCGCCGGCCACTACGAGATCCCGCTGCTGCCGCCCGGCACGTACCGCGTCAGCAGCGAGCTCTCCGGCTTCCAGCCGCTGAAGTTCGACAACATCGTCGTCAACGTCGGCACCTCCGTCACGCTCGACATGCGCATGAAGCCGGGCGTGGCCGAGACCGTCACCGTCACCGCGGCCGCGCCGCTCGTGGAGACGACCAAGTCGGAAGTCTCCTCAGTCGTCAATGACAAGGCCATCCAGAACCTCCCGACCAACGGCCGCAACTTCATCGACTTCGTCCTGACCACGCCCGGCGTCGTGCGCGATCCGCGCGCGGGCGACATCAGCTTCGCCGGCCAGCGCGGCACGCTCAACTCGATCGTCGTCGACGGCGCCGACAACAACAACACCTTTTTCGGCCAGGCCCTGGGCCGCACCGGCTCCGGCCGCGCGCCGTACCAGTTCAGCCAGGACGCGGTGAAGGAGTTCCAGGTCAACGCCAACAGCTACTCCGTCGAGTACGGCCGCGCCGGCGGCGCGGTCATCAACGCCATCACCAAGTCGGGGACGAACGACTTCGACGGGTCGCTGTTCGAGTTCTACCGCGACAAAAAATACCGCGCCCAGGACTACCTCAACGTCGTGCGCGAGCAGGCCACCGGCGTTCCCGTGGCGAAGAGCCCGTACCACTTCAACCAGTTCGGCGGCAGCGCCGGCGGCCCGATCGTGCGCGACAAGCACTTCTTCTTCGCCAACTACGACGCGCAGCGGAACTCGATCGACAACCCGATCCTCCTCGGCGTGAGCGCCGCGCAGGTCCCGGCCGACGCGGCATCGCAGGCCGCCTACCAGCGCATCGTCGGCCTGGCCGGCACGTATCAGAAGACGCAGAACCAGGACGTCTACCTCGTCAAGACCGATTCCGAGGTCGTGACCAACGACCATCTGTCGCTGCGCTACAACGGGCAGCGCTTCACCGGCGGCAACTTCGAGAACGGCAACGCGTCGAACTCCATCGAGCACAC
>DATDFB010000188.1:0-6776 GCA_036522835.1 Thermoanaerobaculia bacterium
CGGCAGGCATTGCGTGGCGGCGAGCCACTCGCGCCGTTCCCACTCGCAAGGGGAGAGGAGAACGGGGAAAAGGATCATGCCGTCGTCGCGGCGGCGGGCCAGGAACGTCCGCATCTCGATGTTCGTGCAGTAGGCCGAATCGAGGAAGCTCTGGCTGACCAGCACCAGGGCGATGTCGGACTCGGCCAGGCGGCGCCGGATCTCGTCGTCCCACAGCGAGCCGGTCTCGATGCGCCGATCGCACCACAGCTCGACTCCGTCTTCCTGTTCCAATCCGCGGAGAAATCCGAACAGCGAGTCCTGGGAGAGGTATTCGGAGTCGCGGTGGCTGTAACAGATGAAGATGCGAACAGGAGCCATCCCTATGGGAGAGGCGCGACGATACCATTTCCCTACCCTTATTGAAAGAGTGCTCGTCACGTCGGGATCGGGAATGGGAAGGTCGAATATTTTCCCGGCCGCGCCCTGTTCCCCTCGCGTCATGAAGAGATTTGCACTCCTCCTTTCGCTGCTCACTCTCCTTTCCACCGCCGCACTGCGCGCCGCTGACGCGCCGACGGCGACGCAGACCGCGCAGCGCTACGGCAAATGGGGCGTCGACCTCGACGCCATGGACCGCAGCGTCAAGCCCGGCGACGACTTTTTCCGTTTCGTCAACGGCAAGTGGGCCTCCACCGCCCAGATCCCGGCCGACAAGACCAGCCTCGGATCGTTCGCGCTCCTCCGCGACCTCTCCGAGGCGCGCGTGCACGAGATCCTGGAGCGCTGGGCCGCGGCCAAGAACCTCAAGCCCGGCAGCGACGAGGCCAAGGTCGCCGCGATCTACCGCTCGTTCATGGACGAGGCCACGATCGAGAAGCTCGACCGCAAGCCCATCCAGCCGTTCCTCGACGCCGTGGCGAAGGCCAAGACGCTCGACGACGTCGCCCGCCTCATGGCCGACGCCCAAGGCGGCTTCGGCAGCTCATTCTTCCGCGCCGGCATCGGCGACGACCAGAAGAACCCCGACAAGAACACGCTCTACCTCTCGCAGGCCGGCTTGGGGCTCCCCGACCGCGAGTTCTACCTCCAGGACAAGTTCAAAGAGCAGCGCGAGCGCTACCAGCAGTACGTCGCCGACATGCTGAAGCTCGCCGGCTGGCCCGAGCCGGAGAAGAACGCCGCCGACGTCGTGGCGCTCGAGACCAAGATCGCCGAGGCGCATTGGACGCGCGCCGAGGGCCGCAATCGCGACAAGACGTACAACCTGATGACCTTCGCCGAGCTCGAGAAAGACGCCGCCGGCTTCCCGTGGAGCGTTTACTTCAAGGAAGCGGGCCTCGACAAGGCCGGACGCGCCGTCGTCCGCCAGAACACCGCCTTCCCGAAGATCGCCAAGGTCTTCGCCGCCACGCCGGTCGACACCTTGAAGGCGTGGGAAGCGTTCCACATCGTCGACGAGACCGCGCCGCTGCTGTCGAAGCGCTTCGCCGACGCGCAGTGGGAGTTCCGCTCGAAGTACCTCAACGGAACGAAGGAGCAGCGCCCCCGCTGGAAGCGCGGCACGCAGGCCGCCGAGATCTCCATGGGCGAAGCGATCGGCCGCGCGTACGTGGCCGAGTACTTCCCGCCCGAGTCGAAGGCCAAGATGGAGTCGCTCGTCAGCGACCTCCGCACCGCGCTGAAGGCCCGCATCGAGAAGCTGGAGTGGATGAAGCCGGAGACGAAGGCGAAGGCGCTGGAGAAGCTGGCCAAGTTCAACGTCAAGATCGGCTATCCCTCGAAGTGGCGCGACTACTCGGCGCTCCAGGTGAAGGAGGGTGACGCCGTCGGCAACGCCCTGAGTTCCGCGAAGTTCCAGTGGGCGCGCGACCTGGCGGATCTCAACAAGCCGGTCGACAAGACCGAGTGGGGCATGACGCCGCAGACGGTCAACGCCTATTACAACTCGACCAAGAACGAGATCGTCTTCCCGGCCGCGATCCTGCAGCCCCCCTTCTTCGATCCGAAGGCCGATCCGGCCGTGAACTACGGCGCCATCGGCGGCGTGATCGGACACGAGATCACGCACGGCTTCGACGACCAGGGCCGCAAGTCCGACGGCAACGGCGTGCTGACGGACTGGTGGGTCTCCGACGACGCCGCGAAGTTCGAGGCGCAGGCCACGAGGCTCGGCGCGCAGTACGAGGCGGTGAAGTTCCCGACGCTGCCCGGCATGCACATCACCGGACGTCTGACGATGGGCGAGAACATCGCCGACCTGGGCGGCATCCTGCTCGCGCTCGACGCCTACAAGGTGTCGCTCAAGGGCCAGCCCGCGCCGGAGCTCGACGGCTTCACCGGCCAGCAGCGCGTGTTCCTCGGCTGGGCCCAGGTGTGGCGCTCCGTCATGCGCGACGATGCCCTCCGTCAGCTCCTCATGACCGACTCGCACTCCCCCGCCGCAGTCCGCGCCATCGCCCCGCTCCGCAACGTCGACGCCTGGTACGACGCGTTCGACGTGAAGGAGGGCGACGCGAATTACGTGAAGCCCGAAGAGCGGGTCAGAATCTGGTAAGCGAATGATCGAAACGGCCGCCCTCGGGCGGCCGTTTTGTTTTGGAGGAACATCTCGATGAGCGACGCATCCGAGCCCCTCTACATCGGCGTCGGCGGTTACGCCGTGGCCATCGATCGCGCCACCGGCACCGAGCTTTGGCGGACGAAGCTCAAGGGATCGAGCTTCGTGACCGTCTACTCCGACCGCGGCGGCCTTTTCGCCGGCGCGAAGGGTGAGCTCTTCTGCCTCGACCGCACCACCGGCAGCATCCTCTGGCACAACGGCCTGAGCGGCCTCGGAATGAACGTCATCACGTTCAGCGGCAGCGCCGCGAGCGGCACGACCGCGGTGTTTGCGGAAATCGCCGCCAGCAAGCAGTAGCGGCAGGAGCCGCAGCGGGGTGAGCGTCTTGCACGCTCCCTCGCCATGCCCTGGTTCGACGGCCTCTGGCTCGTCCGCCTCCTGTTCCTCCGCGGCATCGCGGCCATCTACCTCATCGCCTTCCTCTCCGCGCTCAATCAATTTCCCGCCCTCCTGGGCGAGCGCGGGCTCCTGCCGGTGCGCGACTTCCTCGACGTCGTCCGCTTCCGCGATGCGCCGTCGCTCTTCCACTGGCGCTACTCCGACCGCCTGCTCCGCGCCGTCGCGTGGGCCGGCATCGCCCTCTCCGCGATCACGCTCGCCGGCGTCACCGACAAAGCGCCGTGGCCGCTCTTCCTCGCCATCTGGCTGGTCCTGTGGGCGCTCTACCTCTCCATCGTCAACGTCGGCCAGACCTTCTACGCCTTCGGGTGGGAGTCGATGCTCTGCGAGGCCGGCTTCTTCGCCGCCTTCCTCGGGCCTGCGCACCTCGAGCCGCCCGTTCTCGTCATCGTCCTCCTCCGCTGGATGCTCTTCCGCGTCGAGCTCGGCGCGGGCCTCATCAAACTGCGCCACGATCCCTGTTGGCGCGACCTCACCTGCCTCTACTACCACTACGAGACCCAGCCGCTCCCGAACCCGCTCAGCCGCCTCTTCCACCGCTTCCCGAAGCCGCTGCACCGCTGGAGCGTCGCCTTCAGCCACTTCGTGCAGATCGCCGCGCCGTTCGGCCTCTTCGCGCCGCAGCCCATCGCGTCGGTCGCCGCGGCGCTGGCGATCGCGCAGCAATTGATGCTCATCGTCAGCGGCAACTACGCCTGGCTGAACTGGCTCACCGTCGTCCTCGGCGTGACCGGCTTCAGCGACGCGATCCTTCACGTGCATACGCCGGCGACCGCGCCGCGCCCGATGGCCTTCGACATCGTCCTCTACGCCGTCGCCGCGCTCACCGCCGTCCTCAGCATCCGCCCCGCCCTCAACTTCTTCTCGCCCCACCAAGCCATGAACTACTGCTGGAACCGATTCCACCTCGTCTGCGCCTACGGCGCGTTCGGCAGCATTACCAAGGAGCGCTTCGAAGTCGTGCTCGAAGGGAGCAGCGACGGCGTCGAATGGAAGGAGTACGGCTTCCGCGCCAAGCCGGGCGATCCGGCGCGGCGGCCGCCGCAGGTCGCGCCGTACCACCTCCGCCTCGACTGGCTGATGTGGTTCCTCCCCTTCTCCGCGCACGTGCCGGGCTACGAGCGCTGGTTCATCCGCCTCGTGCAGCGGCTCCTCGAGGGCGACGCGCAAACGCTCGCCCTCCTGCGCCACAACCCTTTCCCCGGCGCGCCGCCGAAGTACGTCCGCGCCGGCTACTACCTCTATCGCTTCGGCGAGAACGAGTGGTGGACGCGTACGCGCGTCGGCGACTACCTGCCGATCATGGCTCGCTCTGTGTAACGACGGCAGGGGACAGGTCACAGGGAACAGGGCACAGGTGGTGTTCTCGCGATGCCATCCACCTGTGCCCTGTCCCCTGTGCTCCGTCCCCTGAGAATGAACGTCTTCCGCAAATGGGGCGAGCTGATGGTCCTCTCGCTGGCCCTGGCCATCATCATCATCGACTCCACGCTGCTCAACGTCTCGCTCTCGACGCTGATCCGCGACCTCGACACGACGCTCCAGAAACTGCAGTGGGTGATCTCCGCGTACTCGCTCATCCTGGCCGCGCTGACCGTCACGGGCGGGAGGATGGGCGATCTCTTTGGCCGAAAGCGGATGTTCATGACCGGCGCGGTCGTCTTCGTCGTCGGCGCGGTGATCGCCTCCGTCAGCCGCTCCTTCGGCGTCCTTCTCCTCGGCGAGTCGATCATCGAAGGCATCGGCGCCGCGCTGATGATGCCGTCGACCGCGGCGCTCCTCGTGGCGAAATACCGCGGCCACGACCGCGCCGTCGCCTTCGGGATCTGGGGCAGCGTCGCCGCCGCCGCGTCGGCCATCGGCCCAGTCCTCGGCGGCTTCCTCACGACGCACTACAGTTGGCGCTGGGGCTTCCGCATCAACGTCGCCGTCGTGGCCGTGCTCCTCGTCGGCTCGCGCCTCATCGACGACGCCCACGACGAGCGCGAAAAAAAGATCGACTGGCTCGGCGTCCTCCTCTCGTCGCTCGGCCTCTTCCTGGTCGTCTTCGGCATCATCGAGTCGGAGAGCTACGGCTGGCTGCGCGCGCACGAGCCCTTCCCGCTCTGGCAGCCCGGCCCGTTCTCCATCGCGCCGGTCGCGCTGCTCGCCGGCGTCGCCGTCGTGGCCGTCTTCTGCGTCTGGGAATGGCGGATGGAGGCGCGCGGCGGCACGCCCATCGTCTCCATGCACCTCTTCCGTAATTCCGAGTTCGTGGCCGGCGCCGGCGTGATCGGGGTGCTGATGCTCGCGCAGAACGGCGTCATCTTCTCGCTCCCCGTTTTCCTGCAGTCGGTCAAGCGCCTCGACGCGCTGCACACCGGCCTCACGCTCTTTCCGATGTCGCTCATGCTCCTCATCGTCTCGCCGCTGGCGGCGAAGTTCAGCAAGCGCATCGCCCACAAGCGCCTCGTGCAGACCGGGCTCGCCCTCAACGCCATCGCCATCGTCGCGCTGCGCTTCACCTTGGACCGGCCCACTCCGGCGCTGGCACTCTACGGAGTCGGACTCGGATTGGTGCTCTCGCAGATCACCAACCTCGCCCTCTCCGCCGTGCCGGTGCGCGATGCCGGCGAAGCATCCGGCGTCATCAATACCTTCCGCCAGATCGGCATCAGCCTCGGCACGGCCACGATCGGCGCGGTGCTGATCTCGACGATCGTCGTCCGCCTCGGCGCCGCCGTCCCGCCGCAATCGAAGCCGGCGGTGGCGAAGATCCTGAACGCCAACGCCGCGGAGCTGGCGTTCGGCGAGAGCGGCGCGATCCGGAAGCTGCCGCCGTCGATTGCGACGCTGCGCGGCCCGGCGACGACGGCGGGCATCCAGCGCGCCCTCCTCTGGTGCGCGCTCTTCGCGCTCCTCGGACTCGGCGTCTCGACGTTCCTTCCGCTGCGGCCCCAAGGAGATAATCGCGGGTCATGAAGACCATCGTCATCACCGGCGCGAGCGCCGGCATTGGCGCGGCCATGGCCCGGCGCCTGGCGCGCGACGGCAACCAGCTCGCGCTTGCGGCGCGGCGCGCCGAAGCATTGCGCGCAGTCGTGGCCGAGACCGAGGCGGCGGCCATTACCGTCGTCGCCGACGTCACCCGCCGCGCCGACGTCGAGCGCCTCCGCGACGAAGCCATTCGCGCCTTCGGCAGCGTCGACGTCTGGATCAACAACGCCGGCCGCGGCATCACCCGTCCCGTCCTCGATCTGACCGACGCCGACGTCGACGAGATGATGGCGATCAACGTCAAGTCGGCGCTGTACGGCATGCAGGCGATCGTCCCCTACTTCGTCCAGCGCGGACGCGGGCATCTGATCAACATCTCCTCGTTCCTGGCGCGCGTGCCGATCGCCGCGCACCGCTCGGCGTACAACGCGGCGAAGGCGGCGCTCAATGCGCTGACGTCGAACCTGCGCGCCGACGTCGCCGGCAGCGGCGTCGAAGTCTCGACGGTGATGCCCGGCCTCGTCTCGACGGACTTCGCCCGCAACGTCCTCGGCACCGCCAGCGCGGCGCCGCCGCAGTGGACTCCGAACGCGGCGATGACGCCGCAGACGGCCGGCGAAGTGGCCGACGCGGTGGCGGAGCTGATCGAGCATCCGCGCGCGGAGATCTACACCAATCCGGCCAGCCCGGAGATGGCGCGGCGCTGGTTCGAGCAGCTCGCTACTTGAGCTCGTAGCCGCCGCTGCCGACGTAGTACGTCTTGCCGTCCGGCCCCTTGACCTGAATGCTGTACGCGCTC
>DATDFB010000189.1:0-20421 GCA_036522835.1 Thermoanaerobaculia bacterium
TCCGCTGCGGCTGGAGATCTTCGATCGGACGGAAGGGGCTTCCGTCCGATTGCAGCGGACGGCCGCTGCTAAGATCTCTTCACTGCCGTGTGCACGATGAGCTGAGACATCCTGCCGTGCACGATGAACTGAGACGCAACAGGTAGGCGCTAGCGGACTCGAACCGCTGACCCCCACCGTGTGAAGGACGCGCCTCGAATGCGGCTTTACGGCAACGGAGTCAGTAACTTCCACGAAGAGAAGGGGTTTCGGTGCCGGTCCTTCTCGTCCGCGGACAGCCACCGAATGGCCGATATCCGGCCGCGGAAGCATCGGATGAAGAGTTGATGAAGAGTTGGAGCATGCCTTGTCTGGTTCTCCGGAAGGCGGGGCGCAGAGGCCTGCGCCCCGCATAGCCTGCTTACTGCGGAAGGAACGTAAGGGTGTCGGTGTCGGTGCCCTTCCCGCCCGAGGCCTTCGTGCCGTCGACGGAGAGGTGGAGCTTCGTCGTGCTCGTCCCGATCGCGATCATTACCGCGTCCGCGCCGCCCGGAACGGGATGGAAGCGCGCGGTGACGTCCACACCGTCAAGCGTCGCGGCGAACGTTGCCGGAGTGATGGTCTGGCCGTAGCGCACGATCACCGTGTACGTTGTGTTTGCGGACACCTTGACCCGGTTGTCGAGAGGGGATGCGTAGCGGAGGAACTTGTTGACCTCGGCCGGCTGCTGCCCGCCGCCGTCGTAGAGGTCCGCGTCCGTGAGGTCCGCGGGCCCGACCGTCGTGGTCGCGACCGCGAACGCCTCCTCGCTCAGTGGCTTCACGAACTCGGCGTCGCTCGGGGGAAGCGCCTCGAGCGCGTCGACCCACGGCTGCATGGACGGGACGATCCACGCACGGCGGAGACCGGGGGGCTGCTTGCTCTCGAGCACGAAGCCGCTCTTGCTCGTGCCTGGCAGTAGCGCGTAGCTCGGCTCCTCGCTCATGAAATATGCGCGCCCGTCCGCGGCGACGCTGCTCGAACCCCACTGCGTGAGATCCTGGACGGTGATCCCGACCGGGATGGTCGTTGCGGGCTGCTTCACGGACCAGCGGCGGATGTTCTCCGCTAGCGTGGGGTCGAGCTGCGGTCGGGCAACTTTGCCGGAGAGGTCGATAAGCACTTTCCGAATCGGTGCGAGGTTCGTCACGGGCGCGGTGATCGCGTAGCTGTAGCGGTACACCGCGCGGGCGGCGTCGTACGAGACGTCCGCGGTCACGGTGCTGCCCGTCACAGTGAGATCCGGTAGCTGCACGGAGGTGCCGTCGGTCAACTTGTAGGAACTCGTCTGAGCGGGGAGCGTCGTGGTGGTGAGGAGTATTGCCAGGACTGCGAAGCTGCGTGGGAAGGTCTTCATCGTGTCTCCCTCAGGAGCACGTCGCTGATCTGCGCTTCCGGGATCTGCACGTGCAGGTTGTCGTTATTCTGGCGCTCGATGAGGAGGAACCCCCCGAGATCCGTTGCGACGGTGGTTAAGGTACCCCAGTAGTCCACCGGGATGTTCTGGCCGTCCGAGAACCGCACGGCCGCGTGGTCGATGTCGCACGCGACGCCGAACGAGTGCTGGCCGTGCGGTGGTGACCACGTGCCGCGGTAGTCGAAAACGCCACCAGTCGTGATGCTCATGTCGTTCAAGCCGAGCGAACCCTGCGCGACCGGCTGCTTTCGCGCGTTGTACTGCGCGGCGAGGTCACGGACGAACGCGTGGAGCTCCGGCGCGCCCCAGTGGCTGCTCGGGTGCGCGGGGAGCACGCCCGTGTAGCGGATGTTCGGGTCGTTCGCGCCCGGATCGACAAGCCCGATGAAGCCCGTGGTGACGAGGAGCGGTTGTCCCGTGAATGGCTGCCCTTGGAGGTTCGTCGTGCTGATCGTGTACCTCATCGTCCCGGCGAGCGGGCCGGCGTGAAGTGCGGTCGACCAGTGGCCGTTGCGATCTGTCGTGCCGGTGTACGTATCGAGGCTCGACACATCGTTGAGCGGCGGGGAGCCGGCGTGGTTGTGCCCCCCGGAGTGCTCGATGAACTCGCGCGCGATCGTGAAGGAGACGTTCGGGATGACGCCGCAGTCGTACGAGACCACCTCGATCGTCTCCGATCCACCTGGGAACGAGGCGAGGCCGAGGTTCAGCGGATCATGGATGCCCGAATAGCCCGTGGCGTCGACGCGGGGGTGCACGAGGCCGGCGCCCGTGATCGCGAGCGCGTTCTCCGACCGGCCGAGCTGCCAGTCGGTGGAGGGAGAGAGGGTCTTCCCCGGCACTTCCAGGCGCGTAGTGGTGGCCGGCGTGTTCGGCACCCACTCTTCTGCGCCGGGTGGGATCGTGTCGCCGAAGTTGTAGCGGGAGTACTGGTAGAAGAGGTACGCGTGGTAGCCGGCGCCGAGTTTCAGGAAGCACTGCGGCGTGAACCACTGCGCCGTGCCTTCGAGCGTGTTGAGGTTCAGGCCATACGTGTCGCAGATGTCCTCGTAGAACGTGAAGCAACTGTGGCCTTTCGGCGTCCGGCGCTCCCACTCCCAAATAGAGTCGCCGCCGCCGCCGAAGCCGGTTGTGTCGAAGCCGACGTTGAACTCGCTCGCGGTCGGGTCGCTCGGATCAATGTAGCTGATGCGGAACGTCCAGCGCTCGCGCGCCTTCTGAACGGTCACGAGGTTTCCATTCGCATCCGGCTCCCGCAAGCAGGCTGTGGTACTCGGGTCGACGGGGAAGCACCCGCCGCCTTGCATTCGGCCGCCCTCCATACCGATCCCGTAGTAGTTCCGGGGGATCACCTCGTCCGCGGCGACGGTGACGCCATTCCCGTTGAAGTTTTGGTCGTAGTGAGGCACGTCGCTTTGCAAGTTGTACTTCACCAACCGCACGCTGCTCACGCTCTCGTTGAGCGGCGCGATGCGGCCGTGTGCTTCCGCGGGCGCGCCGAGGTGATACTGCCGGTGCGCGACCGGTCGTGACCGCGGTGTTTCGCGAGCGCGTTGGGGCGGGTCATTCTGTGCCAGCAGCGCCGGCGCCGATACCAAGACCGTTACGACTAATATGAGTCGTTTCAAGATTTCCTCCTGCGCAAAGACGTTCCTTGCTACTGATCAATGTAGGAACGGCGACCGCAAGAGATGTTGGGGAGTTATGCGAATCTTATGGAAGGAGGGGCGGGCTACGCAGTCGTCATGTGTCCGGCAATTCGCTGCAACTCCGCCATGTTCAGCATCATTTGCTTCGTCGTCGAGATTTTTGCGAGTTCGACCGATGCCGTTACGGCACCGAATTCGATCTTCGCGCGACGCGTCACCAACACCGGTGCCTGGCCGATCTTCTGCCCGTCGACATAGGTGCCGTTCGTACTGTTCAAATCCTGAATCAAGAATGCGCCCTCGTCGTCGCCGATTGTGATCACCGCATGGCGCCGCGAGATCGTGCGGTCCAACAACACGACATTCGCGTCAGGCAATCGTCCAATCGAATTCTCCCCTTGATACAAGCGAAAGCTTGCCTCTTCACATACCAGCGTCGCGCGGACGACGGGCACGTAGGCCGCCGAGGCAACCTCGCCGTCGAACGCGTAGCCAAAGCCGTGAATCGTGCGAATGAACTGCGGTGTGCGGGCGCCGTCGCCAAGGGCGCGTCGAATCTCATTCACGACACCCGCAAGGTTGGTCTCGCAGACGAACGTCGAGGGCCAGAGCGCGTCATAGAGCTCCTCCCTCGACAATGCACGCGGTCTCGCCGTGAGCAACAAATAGAGAAGCTGCTGTGCTTTAGGCGAGAGATGCCGTCTTGTTCCGTTTCTGGTCAATAGGCGCGAACCGCTGTCATACATGAACTCGCCGAATTTGAACGTTGTGGCCGTTTCACGGGCGAATCGAGAATTCGTCGTCATAGGCTTCTTTTACGAATGAGTTAAGCGCACGATACACCATTCCTGCCTGCCCTCATAAATTTCTAATAAAAAGTATATATCTCGCGATTTTTGTGACGGCTATCACGTTGTCTTCGGCAAATCCCGCCGCACAGCCGCGCCGTGTTCAACAGTCTTTTCGGGCTGCGCAGCCGCGTTATTCCGCGTTGCTCCCGTTGCGGTACTCCGCAGTTACCCTTGGTGGGGGAACTCTATTTCCTTACGAACCGCTCGAACGCCGCTTCCGGCGTGTCCATGGCGAGATCCTGCCGCAGGCGATCGAGAAGATCGGCTGTAACGGTGCGCCGCTCGACACATTCGCGCAGGTATGCCATCGCTTCGGCGGTGAAGCAGCGGCGCCTCATAAGCATCGCGGAACGGAAGGCCCCGCATCCATCGCGGTGACTGTCGGTTGCTCGTCCAGCGCAGTCACATCGGTGAGCCGGATCAGTTCGTCATCGGCTCGTTCTTCACCTCTGCCAACACGTGTGTGCTCACTGCCGCGCGGGCTACCATCGTCATGTCAACCTGCCGACGCTCGAGAATCTCCGCATCGACGTCATTCCGTTCAGTCCAGCGTAGTGAAGCCCATCGCCGAGGAACGAGAAGGCGACGCCGCACAGGTCGCACTCGCGTAATCCTTGCGCAGAAACCCGGGGATCGTTTCGTTCCCTGGCACCACGAAGTCCAACCGACTCGAAGAGGGTCAGGCGCCTTCGAGAGAGTGCGCGGCCGAACGGTTGAACCTCACCTTTGCAGGTGAATGTCACTGTCGGAGTGCCGCTAACTCATTGATTTCTCGATCATGCGACTACAAATAACACGGGAACCACAGGGCGCGTCGGCATCGAATGAAGAGTTGCATGAAGAGTTCTGAGGCAAATTGTCCAGAGGTTCAGGCAAAAGCGAAAGGCCGCGAATGATGCAACACGCGGCCTTCGAAGTACTTACGAATTGGTAGGCGCTAGCGGACTCGAACCGCTGACCCCCACCGTGTGAAGGACGCTTTCGCGATGGGCGATTTGGCGTGCTGCCTCAGCAAGTTACTGAAATCAAAGTATTGCAAGCTGTTTCGTGTCCGTCCGCGGATGGCCCGCGAATGGTCCATCGACGACCGCGGACACATCGTATGAAGAGTTGATGAAGAGTTGGCAGCGCTAGATGGTGAGCACGCGATCGGTCAGGTTGAAGAGTCCCGACGAGTTCAGGACTCGCACACGGAAACGTGTGTAGATCGTGTTTCCGTCCTCATCTCCCTTTGCCAGCGTGCCGGTCTGTAGGTCAGTGGTGGCGAGGCTCACATTCACGGTGCCGTTTGAAGGGACGGTGTAGATCGTTCGCCACGTACCGGCGGAAGTCATCATGTCGAGGAAGTGCGTCCCGTTATAGACGTTGCTCGGCCACGATAGGGCGACGTTCGTCAGCACGGGCGGCGTACCGGAGGGGGCGTCCGCGGTGAACGTGAGCTCCGGCGGGTCGGGATTGACGGTGTCGATCATGGTGGTCAGCAGGAGCTTCGACGGTTGCGACGGCGCCCATTCCACGCCGGTCTCCGTCTTCACCTTCCGCAGCGCGACGATGCGGTAGTAGAGCGGATCGCCGAACGGGACGACGCCATCCTCGAAGTCATCGAGCAGGTGAATCGACAGATTGCCGACCTGGCCGGTCGCCTCGTGATCGATCGTCTTCACCAGCTTCATCGATCGAACGGAGAGCGCGTCCGCCGCATCGCTGGTCCGGTAGACCTGCATCCGGAGCACTCGCTGCTCCTCCGGATACGCGTTCACTTCGAAGTGCACGGCGGGTTTCGAGCCGACGTCGTTCTGTTCCTGGACGTAGAGCTTCTTGACGGCCGGCGCGTCGGGCGGGCGGCTGTTGATGAGGAGCACCGGTCCGGCAATCGGGCTGGGCTCGCCGAGGCGTCCGCGATTGCCGATCTCGCGGGCGAGGTAAAAGAAGATGTTGTTGCCCGTGCCGTCGAGCGTGAAGTCGGTGAACTGAATCTCAAGGCCGTTGCGCGTTCGTTTCGCCATCGGCGCCGGGTCGAAATCGGGATCGGTCGGCGACAACAGAGCGCCCTGCGAGTCGCGCAGGGTCGGACGTTTCGGCAGCGGGACGTAGGACGGCGGCTTGATGAAGTCATAGATGAGCGGCTGCTCGGTCAGCGCAGTGAACGCCGCCCGGATGGCATCGCGAATCGCGGGAATGATCGTCGCGGGTTGCGAGCCGTTCAAAGCGCCGCCTTTGTCGGGATTCGGGAAGGCGTAGGTGCCGAACGTCGTGAACGTGCCGTTCGGATACGTGAAGCCGAGGAGCTCGTGCCAGCGGTCGGCGCGATTCGGGTCGTCCTCTCCGAGAAGCTTCAACTGCTGCGTGACGGCGGTGTACGTCGCATCGCCGTACAGCGCCCGGAGGATCGCGTCGTCGTTCGAGCGGTACATCACCACGGCAAACGGTTTGTGCGCGAAGTCGAGCGTGAAGGTGTAGGAGGACTTGTAGTAGGCGTCCGGCCGTGTCGCATACTCCGGCCCCGTCGGTTTGAAGGGCAACTGCGGCGAGACCAGCTCGACCGACACGATCGGCGTCGGGATACCGACCGCCGACCAATACGGACCGGTGGTGTCTGCCGACCGGGCGCCGAGCCAGGTCTTGCGTGTCCCTTCGCCCGGGGCGGCATCGATGGCAGCCGCGTCGAGGCCGTGCAGGTAGAGGCGATAGCCGGGGTAGTAATTCGCCGGCACGCTGCCGAGTTGTGCGGGGTCGGAGGGGTCATCGTCGAGTGCGTGGAGAACGAGCGGCTGGCCGTCGCCGAGGTGCTCGATGACTTCGACGTCGAGGACTTTCCTGGGCCCGGCCGGATCGGCGGCACGGGGGACGCGGACGATCCCTTTGTACCAGTCGACCGGATCGGTGTCGCCCGACTGCGGATGGTGCGGCAGCAGTGAAGTAAACTGAATCTTGTACTGCCCCGGCGTCGTGACGCTCACGGTCGCCGTTTCGGACAGACCGCGCAAGGTCAGCGCGACGGTCTGCCCATCCTTCACATAGCTCTCCGTGTGGGGTGTGAAGTTTGGCAGCAGCTTGACCCGCGTCGCCAATGGATTCGGCGTTCCCCACGACTCCGCCTCAGCCATGTTCTCGACGGCGAGGAACATCACGTCCACCGCCGTCGGCAGCCGCGGAGCGACGTAGTCGTTGATCGTGACGTAAGCGCCGACGCCGCCGGGATCGCTCGCGTTGCCCTTGACGTTCTTGCGAATCGTGAAGATCGGGCCTTCGCCGGCGACGGTCGATGCCGCGACGCTCTCGATGATGTAGTTCTCCTGCTGGCACGACAGTACGCCGCTGGTGAAATTCGCGAACAGAGCCGGATTCAGTGCGGGCGTGATCGTCGTCCCCTGGCTGTTGATGAAGTACGGCTTCGTGCGGATGATCGCCTTGCGCGCGTCGATCGGATCATCGGTGACGGACTTCACCGCCCCCGCGACGTTGCGCGGCATCTCGGTCCGGAAGAAGAGCTCGACCGCGTCCGCGAAGCCGTAGTTGATGTCGTGCACGTGGTAGTAGTCGAACGTGACGCGTACGAGCGTCTGGCCGCCCGTCAGCGTGGCGAGCATCGACTGTTCCGCGGCCGTGGTCAGGATCCGCGGAGACTCCGGCTCGATCCGCTGCACCGCGAAGTTCGCGGGCGGAAGCAGCAGCGCCGCTTTCTTGATCGACGTGGCGTTGGTCGCGACGACGTTGCCGACCGCCGAGGCGCGCGAGAACCAGTTGATCCCGTACGCGCCGTACTCGTGAACGCCGTTCTCCCGCTCCTCGTGACGGAGGAGCGGCCTCGAGTCGCCGGCGTTATTCGGGAGGGGGAGGGTCTCGGGATCGCCGGAGAAATCGGAGTAGTGGCGGTCGTGCGCGATCTCCGGCCGGCGCCAATTCGCTTCGCCCTGCCCGCGGTACTCGATGCCGTAGAAGATGCTGCTGGTGTGATCGACCGCGGTGAATTCGTCCGGAGGAACGAAGAAGGGGCCGAGGGGATCGTCGTCGGCCTCGGGATCGACGAAGAGGTTGACGTAGCGTGCGACGCCGTCGGGTGTGTAGCCTTCCGCGTCGGTGATCACCGGTGGCTGCGTCTCGCCGTTTTCGACCGTCAGGCCGTACGTAACCGGCTGGAGGTGCGGCGGAAACGGCTCGCGGAAATCGACCGGCGCCGTGGGGATGCCCAGGTAGAAGTGCCGGACGCGCCGCGCGGTGGGACTGTCGTCGAGCACACCCGCCGTGTCGTACTCGGCGAGATAGAGGAACGCGTCGGTGTCGGCGGCGATGTCTTCGTCGATGGTGCCGACGCCGAGCACGCGCGCGACGTGGAAGTCGAGCGATACGAGCTGCAGCGCTTCGAGCATGCTCACTTTGATTGAAGAGTCTTGGGGTTGATCGCCGGGCAGATCGGCCATCGCCATCGGGTCGGTATTGCTCGCCGAGATATAGCGCTGCACTCCCTCCTTCACCCCGCCCGCCCGCTGCCAGCGATCGGTGTAGTTGGCGATCCGCAGCCGGGCCTGGTCGTTGAATTTCGGCCAGTGGCCGTCGATCAGTCCCGAATGCGGGTCGAGACGGCGGGCCGCGGCGGCGTCATCCGTCGTCAACGCGAAGCGGCCGAGGACCTGCCATTGACGGCGGGTGATGCTCTCGTCATAGGTCTCCAGCATCACGGTGCGCGGAAATCCGTTCTGGACGTCGAAGCGAATGGAGCGGATGTTTTCCGACCGGATTCGCGCCGCGCAGTCGCGGCGTCCGCTGTCGCAGAACGAGAGATCGTCGAGCGCGAAGTCGTTGCCGATCTGCAGGGCCGACATCGACGCGATGGAGACGATCACGGAATCCGCGGTCCCTGAGTCCCAGAAGAACTGGAACGGCTCCCAGACACCGACGCTCGCCGGCGTGTTCTGCCGGAACGTCTGCACGCTGGACCCGACGGCGAGGCGAAATTCGAGGGGAATGGAAACGTCTTGGGGCCAGAGTGTAGAGAGCCAACCGGAGAAGCAGTAGATGACGTGCGATTGAACGGTGAGGCGTTGGCGCACCACTTCGGCGCCGGCATTCCCGGCGCCGTCGACGGCGAGAAACGATCTTCCGGAGTGCGGCCTGCCAGTCCAGGCTCCGTTCACGCTGCTCGCATCCTCAACCACGTTCAGGATGCCGGCCCCGCTGCCGCCCTGCATGTAATCGGTCTCGAACGCGAAGAGTGGTGCTCCGGCGATCTCCTCGAATCCGCCGTTGGTGAAGAGGTTCGGTCCGGCGCACGGCGTCGCGATCGCGTCGAAACGGGTCACCGAGGCCACCGGCGCCACCGGAGTGCCGGTGGAAACCACCGCCCGGCGCCGCACGGGCGGCCGGTCGGGCGCGCACCAGTTGGCGTTGTTGAAACTCTTCCGGCAGGAGACGAAGAGGGGCGAAAGCGGCTCGTTCGCCTCGACGCTCAGCGCCTCGGCGCGCATGACCGTCGCCGGCGTGCGCTCAACATCGATGTTCGCGGCGAAGAAGAGCTTGTCCGGGACTTCGATCTCGATCAGCGCCGGGCAGTAGTCGATCACGAATGCGAGCGGTGCCGTGCGCGGATCGCGCGTGGTGCGTACGAAGGTGTACTTCGCGCCATCGCGGAAGTGCACCAGGATCAACGTCCCGGTCGACACATCTCTGTAGGTCCAGGTCGCCAGCGAGTCGTACACCGCGACCGGCGGATCGATGAAACGCATCGCAATCCACTGCGGCTCGTTATAAGGAGCGCGGTAGACGGTGACGTAGTCGTCGGGACGGTTGAAGTTGATCGTCGTCGCCGCGGCGTCGCCCTTCGGGAAGTGCGTATCGCCGAGGTTGCGTGCGAGCGACCAGCGGACATGCGCCCCGCGGAGGCTGCCGTCGACGCCGGTCGAGCCGGCGCTCTGCAGATAGAGCCACGGCGACTGCACGCGGTGCTCGTAGCTCGGAAAGACGATCTGGGTTGGATTCTGAAATGCCATCGCGCGCTCTCAGGGGGTCGTCGGGATGAACGATGTCGTGACGATCGTCCGGTCGACGTAAGTCGAGCCATCCCACTCGACATACGCGAACCGGAGCTTCACTCGGTTGGCGGGAATCCTCCGGGACGGGTGCATCACGAACGCCTGCGCGCCGTCCTTCGCGAAGAGAACCGTGTAAGCCGGATTGACCGCGGAGCCTTGAACGACTCGCAGCGTTCGCGCCAGCACCGCGGCGGACAGTTTCGGATCGTTGAACGGCTCGGGGTTGCGGATCCAAAGCGCCACCGGCAGGTTCGTGTTCGTGTTGCGGACGACGTTGATCTCAGTTCCCGTCGCGGCGTCGAGCGGCGCCTGTTTCAGCACCGCTTCGATGATGCGGTCGAACGGGTCCGCCCACCGCGACGCCAGCGCGGCATTCGCCGCCGACATGTTTCCGCTCACGATGTCGTAGAGAAGAGCCACGTCCGCCGGCGTGAGCGCGAAGTTCAGTGGGAACACGGCGTCGTGTTCATTCCCCTCCGCGTCTTCGAGGTGATAGCTGTTCACCTGTTCTTTGAAGTCGCGATAGCGCGAGGTCTGGAAGACGTAGCGATGGGTCTCGGCGGTGCTCTGGCCGAAGACGTTGTTGACGATCGCCGTGTAGAGCTTGAGCGGCCGGAGGTTTTGCGGCGTCACGATCGTGTAGACGCTGGCCGGCTTGATCATTTGGCCGCCGGTGGTCCAGCACGTCGCTCCGGAGAACGCCGGATTCAACAGCACAGGATTGCGGAGATGGAGCAGCATCCGGACGTCCTCCGGGATGCGGGGATCGTCGTCGGTGGGCCAGTCGACCACCGCGCGCGGGACCTCGATCGTCGTGACGATCGGCGGCGGCGGGTTCTGCAGGCTCGCTTTCTCCGACGGGTCTTTGATCACGACCTGCATCGCGTTCCCGCCGAGCGCCGCGAGTCCGTTGTACGTCGGCCAGTCGCCGAAGAAGTGGTAGACGTAACGCTTCGTGAAGAAGAGCAGGATGCGCGGGTCGTCGTAGAAGAGCGGTTTGGCCCGCACCAGATCGCCGTCCGCATTCGGATACGAGCGGGCGTAGTCGATGTAGCCCTTCAGGCCGGTGAGCTGGTACTGATCGGGCGACTTGCCGGTCTTGACGTACGTCACCGACGGATCGGTGTGGAAGAAGGGGACCGGTCCGGCGGTGCGGAAGCCGAAGTAGAAGTCGGCCGCGGGCTTGGGCGAGCCGTCGACGGTGTCCTGCACCTGCAGGTGAATCGTGTAGCGGGTTCCCGGGCGCCAGATCGGCGTCAGCCGTTTCTCGATCGCATCGACGGCATTCGTGTAGTCCTGCTCGACCGCATCCCGTCCGGGGATGGTCACATTGAATTGGCGGTCTTCGCTGGTGAGCCAGCAGACCTCATGCAGCAGCGTGCAGCATGGGAACCCCTCCGGCGGATGGAGCGCTGCGCCGGGGCCGAGCGCGTCGACCGCGTGCTGCGCCGCCGCAACTTGCTTGCTCAGCGCGCGGCAGGTCTGGAGCTTCTGTTCTGCCTGCGCCGTCAGGGCGGCGCATTGCTGCCGCAAGTCGTCGAGCTTCTTCAGGGTCTCGGCATAGAGCCGCCGATACAGCCGCGTGTAGAACTCGCAGAGATAGTCGAGCGCCGGCACCACGGCTCTCGACTCGTCCGTCACGACGAGGTCGCGCCAGCAGTCGAAGTCGCCGCCGCAATGCGGGCAGGGGAGCCGTCCGTCGGTACGCCGGACCGGCGGGACGGTGATCGACGGCAGAATTTGTTGGACGCCGGAAAAGAACGCGAGCTCCGCCGCCAACGGCTGGTCGAAGAGCTGCGCGCTCTTCTGCAGAACGGTGTCCTTCTCGTCGTCATAGACGACGAACCGGTAGTGTTGCCGCCCGACCGTGTCGGGCTCGGCGACGATGTCGTAGCTGACCTGCGACGGCACCTGGCGCAGGCACGCGTGGAAGTGCGCCTCGAGCTCGGCGGCCTTTTCGCACACGTCGTCGCGCTGCAGTTGGAGCGCCTTGAGCTCCTTGCTGCATTGCGTGGACTGCTGCTTCAGCGAGTCGAGCACCGGCCGGATGGCGGTCGTGCTCAGGCCATTGCTGTTGCAACCGCGCTGTTGCAACTGCGTCAGCTCGGTCTTCTTCTGCTGGATCTGAACGATCAGCGATCCGGCGCCGTCTTGTCCTCCCTGATTTTCGAAGACGAGTCGCTCCAGACGAAGGATCTCGATCTGCAGCGCGGCGACGGCGGACGGTTCCGCGCGCAGCGGCTCGATCTCGATTCTCGCGACCGGCGCGTCGGGGCGGTCGAAGACGACCGGCGCGAGCAACTGGACCTGCGTAAGGTTCCGCGTCTCCACGGGCGTGTACGCGGTGAGAGGTCCGGAGGGAACGCGTTGGTAATAGCGGATGGTCACGCCGGTGGAGAAGGTGGTCAGGCGGATGCGCACCGTTGCGCAAGGTTTGTTGAAGACGAATTGCGCGGAGTCGTCGTTGTCGAACAACAGCGAACGGGAGGGGCCGTCGAGGCCGGTCCAGTCGACGACCGTGCCGTCGCCGTCCGCGATGCGATAGAGCGCGGTATCGAACTGGGTCCATCGATTTGTCGGACGCACGCTTCCGGCCGCGGCGTTTCTCCAGTCGATGCAATGCTCTTCCCGCTCC
Organism: Thermoanaerobaculia bacterium; assembly: GCA_036522835.1. Lineage (GTDB taxonomy): Bacteria > Acidobacteriota > Thermoanaerobaculia > Gp7-AA8 > Gp7-AA8 > DATDFB01. Next base: position 12,600 of record DATDFB010000189.1, read on the forward strand.
TGCGCGCTGCAGAAGAGGCTCGCACTGATGATGCCGAACTCTTCCGGCGCCGCGCCGGATTGGTTCGCGTACGACAGCGAGGTCTCCGACAGCAGCCGGATCTTGTTGAAGCCGCCGCCGTTGTTGACCCAGAACCCATCCTTGTAGTCGGCTGGATGCGCGGCCAGCGCCGCGAGCGCCGCCGGTGGGCTCATCGCCTGGTACGGCCGGTACTCCACCCACGCCGTCCCGTTCCACGCGCTGATCTCGCACGCGTTGATGGAGTATTGATGCGTCACTTTGTGCGCGACCTCGGCCGGCGGAATCGCTTCGGTCGCATTCGCCGGCGCCTCGCCCGACAGCCTGGCGATCCGCGCGTCGACCGCCATGCTCGGGATCAGCCCTTTGAGGAACTCGATGTCGACCCAGGTATCGAGCGGCAGCACGGCCTGGTCGAACCCCGGATCGGAGGGCGAGGGAGGTGTCGTGCCGAGGAATGCGACGTGGAACGTCTCGCCCGACAACATGTTCGTGGCGCTCGCGGGCGGGAGGGCGCCGCCGCCGGCGATCGGCAGCACCGGGTCGCGATTGACGGTTGTGCTGACCGTCCATTTGAACTCCACGGTGAAGCAGCGTTCGATTCTTTTTTTGAACTTCCAGAAGCCGATCGTCACGCCGACGCACAGCGAAACGCTCCCCTGGATGTAGAACGGCTGCGGGACCTCCACCGACAGCGTCGTGTCGATGCTGATGTAGAAGCTGAGCCACAGGAAGGCGACGTCGACGTGGCCGCCGAGCATCGCGAAGCCGCCTATCTGCGGCCGCTCGAAGCTGATGAAGCCTCCGACTTTGATGTAGACGCCGACCGACGCATGCACCAGTCCGCCGGCATAGCTCTTATCGAAGCCGTACGTCACCCCGGCGCCGGCGGCGATGCCCGACGCCGAGAGCATCAGGTACGACGTGGCGTCGAAGAGGGTGAGGATCCGCGCGGTGGTCGGATTCTGCGGGGTGCCGACGTGGATGAACCACGCCGAGGAGTTGTGGAAGTAGAACGCGGCGCGCATCTCCGCGCTGAGCTCCACGATCTCCGCGGTCGCGCGCGGCAGCTTGTAGTTAACTCCCGCCCCGAGCTCGACCGACTGCGGCGTGATGGCCAGCACGGCGAAGAACGGCGGGTCGTCGTTGCCGGTGAGTCCCACGCGCTCGCCTACGATATTGGCGCGTCCTTCGAGGTAGATCAGGTCGGGAAGCGAGAGGAGGAGGAAGAGCCTCGAAGAGAACGCCTTTCCGCTGTCCGCCGCGGTGGCCAGCGACACGCCGGCGCCGATGGACATGGTGCTGTCATATCCGGCGGTCTTGCCCGGCTGCTCGAATTTCTGAACGACGACACCTTGCGGCTCTGCCTTGTAGTAATCGAACCACGACGCGCTCTCGTCGAGTCCGGCCGCGGTCTTCGTCGCGATGTAGCGTTGTCCGAAGAGGCCGCGGAACCCGTAGATGCCGAGGCTCGTCGCGCCGAGGGGAATCGGTGTGGAGAGCTCCACGAAGGCGTTGACGAGAAACGCCGGATCCTTCGGGCGGTATCTCATCTCCGCGCCGCCGGCGATCTTCACCTTCGGCAGCGAGAAGCTCACGCCTCCCGTGTATTCGGGGTCGCCGCCGTCTCCGCCGACGCTGAGGAATCCGGAGACGAGCAGCGTCGCGGTCTCTTTGCTCGCGCTGCCCGGGATGACGAGATCGATGGCGAGGCTCTTGATCTCGAGATACGCCTGATTCAGCAGGTTCAGATCGACCGGGAAGTAGAACTTAATGCCTTTGCCGCGCGCGTCGACGCCGCCGGGATTGACGTCGATCGCGCCGTCGAAGCCGAAGTAGCGGAACTTGGTGATCGAGCCGTCGGGGTTGACCCGATCGTGCGACCCGAGGTGAATCGCGCTGATCGAGATCTCGGCGGGACCGATCGGGAAGCGGAGGTTGTTCGGAAGGGGAATCGTTCCCCCTTCGATCTCGAAGCGACCGTCGCTCCAGATCAGCAACTTCTCGACGTCAATCGGGTCTTTGATCAGGTCTTTGAGCAGGTCGTGCGTGAAGCGGATGCTGCCCGACACGCCGATGTAGAAGTCGTCGTCTTTCTTTCCGAAGAAGACCGATTTGACGTTGATGGCGAATACGCCCGGAAACTCGATCTCTTTGAATCCCTGATCCTCGTGCGCCGTGACGTCGAAGTCGCCGTTCCCGCGGATGTCGACCTTGATCTTGATCTCCGCGTCGTGGTTCGCGCTGTCCTTGAAGCCCGGAATGACGAGCGTCCCTTCGATGACGGAGGAGGTGATGGCGTTTTGTTTGAAGGTGAGCTGGAAGGTGTCGAGGGAGATGCGGAAGTTGTCGCCGAGGACCAGCTTGACGACGGGGGAGGGGGTGCCGGCCGACTGCGCCTCGAGCGCGAGCGTCCCTGAGATGCCGCCGGTTCCGAGCAGCAGGTTGCGTGCTTTGATGACCGCGGTCGAATCGGATTGCGGTCGCCACGACAGCGGGAACGAGATCGTGCCGTCCTTGATGTACACGCCGACGAAGTCCATCGGCCTGCCGTCGGCGGTCGCCTCGGGGATGTTCGTCGTCCGGCTGACGTCGAGCTTGATCTGGTGGATGTCGAGGATGAGTCCCGACCGCAGCACCTCGGAGCGCGGCACGGTGATAACGGCGTTCTCGGCGACGTCGAATGTGACGCCGTCGTCCGTCGAGTAGTGCACCGAGGCCGCGTCGCAGGAGATGAGGACCGGCTTTTCATCGGAGCCGTCTTCGGGATTCGTGACCGGATTTCCGGCAGCGTCGACCTCCCGCAGGATCGCGGCGGGGATCTGGACGCCGATGGCGAGCTTGTCGATCGAAGCGGTGAGCTCCGGGAGAAGCAATCGCCGCAGCCGTTCCGTGCTGAAGGAGCCGAGCCAGGTCGAGAAGAGATGCTCCAGTTTCTCGACCGCGGCGTTGGGATCGACGTCCGCGATGTAGTCGTCGAAGATGACGTTGATGACGCCGAGCGAATGCGTCTCGAGCGCGTCGACGATGTTGTCGATGAAGACATCGGGGTCCGGATCGGGGGCGACGGTGATCGGCGTCGACGGATGCGCGGCATTGAACCGGTTGACAAAGTCGTCGAGCGTGCCGTTCGTGAACGTGGCGACGACTTCGTTGATCAGGTCGCTGTAGCTGACGCCGGCGATGTTCAGAAGGAGGTCGAAGAACGCGCGCGGCGAGAAATCGAACTGCGAAAGGTCGATGCGGCTTGTATACCGAAGGAGCTCCCAGGTGTAGCTGAAGGAGACCGGAAACTCGGAGCCGCCGTCGCCGGTTGCCGCCGGATTGAGAAAGATGCCGATCTCCGTCCCTGGGACGACGAGCCCGAGCTTGCGGTAGGAGACGACGATCAGGTGATACGAGCCGTGATCGCCGGTGCTGCTGACGTTGGCCTGCAGGTTCCGGTAGAAAAGGCCGTCGAGCGCATGCGCCGCGTTCCCGAGTAAGCCGAGATTGTCGGGAAGCGCATCGGTGGGGATGAGCTGGGAGAGCGACGGATAGAAATTTTCGTCGGCCATGGCTCACCTCATTGGTGCTGTTGCAGCCAATCGACGAAGGTTCCGGTGTAGCGGTCCACGACGGGCCACAGCGGTTCCTGAAGGTGTATCTTCTCCGCTATCGCGGCCACCACAATCGCGGGATTCGAATCGTGGCTTGCGAGGAGAAGCGCAAGAGCTTTGGCCGGATTGTCGTGAATCCACCAAAGATCAGCGAAGACGCGGATCGCATCGTTGAGCATCTTCACCACAGTCGGCTGGCTACGAAATGCCTTCGTTGGATCGAGATTCAGGTAATCAAAAAATGAACGGAAAGCTCCTGCCGTCCCTTCGCGTATGAGCTGGCGGTTGAAGTGGTACAGCGCGGCCGGTACGTTGCGGAAGCTCGCATCCTTCGCGAGACGCCGCCGCATCTGTTGGTGGATGAGATGCGGGAACACGTCCCCGTAAAGATCGGGGTCGCCGGAGCGCGTAGCGTAGTAGTGCTGTAGGAAGATCTCGTCGACCAGATCGCTTGAAACCGTGTCGCGAACACGCGCTTCGTATTTGGCGTCTTTCTTGACATTCCAATCGGGGGGAGCCGCGCCGATGTCGCCGGCCCAGGTGGCGGTGTCGATGTTATTGCCGATCGGGTAGTTGGCAAGGTATGGCCGGACGAGGCTGAGTCCCGTAGCGTTCGGATCGACGAACATCTCCCCGGCGTCAATGTGCCGGTTCGGATCGGGATGAAAGAGAACGTCGAGGCCAATGAACAAATGATGGAGGTCGACGACTACGCCAGTGCCCGGAGCTCCGAACTCCACGCCCATATAATCGCGGAAGAGCTGCATCTCCGTGTCGATATCTCGTGACACTCCGATTCCATCGGCCGCACTTTCCTGGATGCCGCCCTGATAAGTAATGTCTTCGAGATTTCGGATGGGAGGAGTCGTCGGTGGGGCGTTGATGACCTGATCGAACAGTTTCGCCAGGCTGATCCCGTATGAGTTTCCGGGATCCTCAGCGAATTTGACGGTCATCTCGCGGATACGCGTAATACGTTGGGTCAGTGTGTCGAGCACGCCGTTCGCGCTCTGTTGCTCCAGATCGAGCTTCGCGTTCAGCCGGGTCAGGTCACAGATGAACTTCTCGAACGTCGCGACCGGATAGAACCCGAAACCGCTGCCAATCCAGCATCGGCTGCCGGCGGACAACACGATGTCGTCGCCGGGGTCGGTGAGAAACGTCACTGTCGGGTACCGCACCTCGCTGAGAAACCAGTCGAGCCCCGTGCCGGGGACCTTGCCGAGGATACCGACGGGGATCACGCGGCCAAAAGAGTGTGCCGCAAACGCCGCGTTTTCGTCCGGCGCTTTGTGAAGCCCCCAATTCACATCGAGGAGCGTCCGGCTTTGCCGGAAATGCGCGCGGTTCTGATCGATTCCCTTCAGTCCGTTGAAATTGAGGGCCGCGGCGGATGTGGCGAAAAGGCGCGGCGAGCTCACGGCCTGCCACACCGTCAGATGCGTGTCGGCCGAGGCGACGACGACGGTCGTGCCGAGGCGATAGCCGGCGACGAGGAGGCTGTATTTCGTTGCGGCCGGCTGGCCGGTGCTGTCGAGAAACGGTGATGGGTTGCGCAGGACGAGACGCTTGTCGAGCGTCGCGTCGAACGTGGCGGCGGCGGTGGAGATGGTCGCCAGCTCGTCTTTGTCTAGCGCCAGGATGACCATGCTGCTTGGATCGATCTCGAACGAAGGATCGACTCCCGGCTCGACTAGTCCATTCGGCAGGCAGGCATACGTCATCAGTTGCTGCATGACTTGATTCGTGTCGGTCACCTCGATACGCCCGAACTCGATGTTTGTCTCGAGCTGCGCGGCGAGCGTTTGCGGCAGCAGCGTCGTTTTTGCCGAGTCAGTGGACAGCGGCGCCTTTGGCGTACAGGCGAAGAAATAGGCGTTGCTCGGATCGCGTCCGACCCCGATGCGGGCCATATACGGCGTTCCATAGGCCGACGTCTCGTCGACCAGCGCCGTTGCGCCCGTCACGTGCCAGGTGGTGACGTCATCGGTCGAGAGCGGGATTCGCAAATCGTTGCCGGCGAGTAGTTGGGTCAGTTCGAACAGGTTATCGACGAAGTGTTCAGCCTTCAGTGCAACGGTAGCGGCGGGCGGCTGCGTTGGAGCCGGCGCGGCAATCCGCTTCAGGTAGCGCAGATTGATGTAGTGGGGAACGACGGAGTTGTCCGAAAGCTTCGGGGCGGAGAATGCGATCGGCGCCGTGAAGCCGTCCGCGTCGATGAGGATCGTCGGCCGCAACGTCTCCTTCGTATCGGGTTTGTGGTTCGTCTTTCGGAAGCTCGTATAGAAATACCCCTGGCCACGATGAACGAGCGGTTTCGTGTTCGGACCGCCCGGCAGACGCAGGCGGATGATGCCTGGCTTTTTCGGATCGGTCGCAGTGAACGCTGTTGTGGAGATGGCGAAGATCGGCCATCCGTGTGTTTGATATTCCTCGGTAGCGAAGCCGCCACCGTCGATGCCGATCTGGAATTGGGCGTACGCGGTGTCCGAGCTACCGTACTCGCGGTAGTAATTGAGTCCGTGGTTATGCTCGTTGCGCAGGTCGATGTAGACCTTGTCGCACGTGTTGAACTGCGCGAGGATCGATACGAGTTGGTCTGTTTTTGTCGATTTAAAGGAGTCGGTCGGCTGTTTCTTCACCAGTATGCCGTCGAGAACGAACGCAGCGTAAAAGGCGCACGGGTCGATGTAGTCGAGAATCTTCTCCCGCTGATCAACATCGCGGAAGCGCTCGGCGTCATTTGCGGGCGAAGGAAGCGCGGAGATGATCGTCGCGCTGTTCCGCGCGGTGCTCACGCGCGGGCCTTCACCGAGAGCATCGAGGACGATCTCCAAGCCGAAGCTTGCCGGATCGAACCTGCCGAGATTGGCTCCGCCATTGACGATGGGGTATTCGTCCGCATCCAAAGAGAGGAACACCTCGTCGATGAACTGAGCATCGAGAAGTTGCTGCGGTGTCGCTGCCGTGGCGGTCCGATTCAATCCGATCGCGCCGAGGCCCGCTTTCGGCGCCGCAGATCCTGTTAGATTGCGCGCCGCATTCCGATCGCTTTGTCCTTTCTGAATCGCCGCGGTGAGGTCGCTTTGCGAAGCGTCCGCGATGAGCGTCGCGTCGGCGGAGCTGATCAGCGAATCGGACAGCACACATCTATAGATGTAGTAACGGACGGCAGCGTGAATGCCCGTCGGCTGCGTCATCGGTCGAAGGACGAGATTGATTTTGCCGCCAGCCTGTTGCGCGAAAACCTTACCGCGGCAGATTGCATACGCTCGAGGGTTTCCCGTGGAGCTGAACTGCGAAGTGACTCGGTACTGCGAGTCCTCCTGTCCGTTCACCGGACCGTACCGCTGCTGAACCGTCTGTTGCAGTCCGGTTGGATTCGTGAAGAAATAGACCGTTGACATAGATGTTCACCGATTTGCGAGGCATCGACACGATGCTTCTCCGACTGCTCGAGACGTCTTTCGGGAAAGTAATCGCTCCAAAAGAGGAGTGACGGAGGGGCCGGATTCCCTACCTTCGCAGGGACAGATCACGGTTTGTTGGCGAACGTTAGGACCTTACCTTTTGCAGGTTAAGCCGCGCAGCACGTAGCTGCTAAGTCGTTGATTCTTCGTGCGTCACAATTGCGAATAACGCATTATTGGGGAGTAGCGACGGCATCGTGTGAAGAGTTGTATGAAGAGTTGTTCGCCGAAGTGCTCGAAGGTTCGGGCTAAAAACGCAAGGCCGCAAGTCTGGCAACCGGCGGCCTTGGAAGCACTTGCGTTTTGGTAGGCGCTAGCGGACTCGAACCGCTGACCCCCACCGTGTGAAGGTGATGCTCTACCGACTGAGCTAAGCGCCTGTGGGATCGTCTCAACGCCCCTCGGAGCCTTGCGATTCCCGAGGGGGCGGCTAGGATAGCATGACCTGCTCGTGCTCCAGCCTGGGAGTCGTCATGGCCGTTACGAGATCCGCACCCTCCTCGGGGCGGGGGGGATGGGGGAGGTCTACCTCGCCCACGACACGCAGTTGCAGCGGCCCGTCGCGCTCAAGGTCCTTCCCGCCGCCATGCGCGACGACGACGAGTTGCGCAGCCGGCTCGAGCACGAGGCCCGCGCGGCCTCGGCGCTGAATCATCCGAACATCCTCACCGTCTACGACGTCGGAAAGCTCGGCGACGATCACTTCATCGCCGCGGAGTACGTCGACGGCATCAC
>DATDFB010000190.1:0-14879 GCA_036522835.1 Thermoanaerobaculia bacterium
CCGCACGCCGACGTCGTCGTCGAAGCCGGCCGCATCGCCCGCATCGGCGACGCCGCGTCCGTCGCGCACCCCGCCGGCGCGCGCGTGATCGACGCCGCCGGAAAGTTCCTCATTCCCGGCCTCATCGACATGCACGCGCACATTGCCGGCGACGTGTTGAACGAAAAAGGGGAGCCGGGCGACCGCTGGGACCGCGCCGTCGCCCTCGTCTTTCTCCGCGACTTCCAGCGCTTCGGCGTCACGGCCATTCGCGATCCGGGCGCGATCATGCCCGACGCGCTGCTGCTGCGCCGCCTCCTGCGCGACGGCGAAGTCGACGGGCCGCAGCTCTTCACCGCCGGCCGCATCTTGAACGCCTCGGACTTCCATCCGCCCGGCTTCCAACCGGTGCACGACGAGGCGCAGGTGCGCGACGAGATCCGCTGGCAGGCCACGGCGGGCGTCGACGTCGTGAAGATCTATTCATCGATGCCGCCGGAGCTCGCCGCCGCGGCGATCGACGAGGCGCACCGCCGCGGCCTGCCGGTCATCGGTCACCTCGGCCGCACGACGTGGACCGAAGCCGCCCGTCTCGGCATCGACGGCGTCGAGCACGCGGCGCCGTGGTCGCCCGCGTACGTGAAGGCCGGCGAGCGCGCGGCCATGCCGAACAGCATGTTCGGGCGCGTCTACTGGCTCGAGCACCTCGACGGCGCCGCCATCGACGAGATGATCGCCGAGCTCGTCGCGCACCGCGTCGTCGTCGATCCGACGCTCATGGCCACGATGCAAACGAAGTTCTGGGGCAACGACCCGCGCTGGACGCAAAACCCCGACCTGCAGTACGTGCCGGAGAGCGTGCGCAAAGGATGGGCCGCCGGCGCGTTTACGAAGGAGTGGACGCCCGCGATGTACTCCGAGGCGCAGAGGTCGTGGCCGATTCTCCTCGGGCTGGTGAAGACGATGTTCGACCGCGGCGTGGAGCTCGTGGTCGGCACCGACACGCCGACGCCGTGGATCGTTCCGGGGGCGAGCGTGCACGATGAGATGACGCTCCTCGCCGAGGCCGGCATCCCGCCGCTCCAGATCGTGCGCATGGCCACCTTCAACGCCGCGCGCGCGTTGCGGCAGGAGCGCGAATTCGGATCGATCCGGACGGGCTTGCGCGCCGACCTGGTGCTGCTGTCGAAGGACCCGCTCGCGTCGATCGCGAACACGCGCGCGATCGAGATGGTGATTCAGAACGGGGCGGTGGTTCCGCGCGACTAATCGCCCCTCCCTTCAGGTCCTTCGCCCCGCTTGCGGGGAGAAGGTGGCGCGAAGCGCCGGATGAGGGGTAGACCCTAATCAGCCCCGTACGGCACTTCGCGGCGCTCGAACGCCGCGCACGCCAGCGCGAGCGCCACGGCCACGGTGACGGCGACGCGCATGAGCCACGGCCCGGTGAGCTCGGCCGGCACGGAGGCGAAGAGGACGTCGTCGACGGTCGCCAGGCCGCGCTCGACGCCGGGGTGACTGGCGAGAAAGTCGCCCATGGCCTGTCCACGGATGCGCAGCATGCCCAGCACCGCCTGCGCCGCGCTCAGCGCCGCCTCGGTGCCGATGTAGATCGCGGCGTTGAAGTACGCGCGCGTCAGGCTGCCGAGAAACGTCAGGATGGCGATGGCCAGCAGCGATGCGGCGAGCGCGCCGGCGAACACCGTCATCAGACGCGGCCACGGGACGGCGTCCTCGCCGCGCAGCAGCCGTCCGGCGACCTCGGTGCCGAGGCCGACGGCCGCCGCCAGCGCGACGCAGGCGAAGACGCCCGCCACGCGCGACAGCAGATAAACGGAGCGGCGGATCGGTTTCGAGACGATGAGCTGCAGCGCGCCCGTCGAAAACTCCGGCCCGACGATCGCCGAGCCGGTGATGATCGCCAGCAGCCCGACGAGCGACGGCCACATCGACCCCGGCGTGGCGAAGCCGGAGGCGAGCAGGCCGATGAGGCCGAGGAACAGGAGATAGGCGATGAAGCCGACGCTCGACAGGTGACGGCGCACGGTCTCCGCGACGACGGCGCCGTTCACGCCGCGAACGCCTCGATCAGCCATGTTAGTGGAGCACCGGGCTGGGATTATCCAACAGAAAGGTTGGTTGTGTGCCACAGTTATTCGCGCGAAACGAGACCGTATCTAAGGCTTCTCCACTCGAGTTCCGATTTGTCGGAACCGCTCTTCTGAATTTCCCGGCCCGAAATCGATCCAAACTCGCAGTTCCTCTCGGGAGCGGCCGTTTTTCGCGAGTGGCATCTCGTCAGCACTGAGAACGACCGCGAAGAAAAAGGAGGACGCGAACATGAACCGAAGCCCGCCGGACCCATCTCATGACGGAGGAAGCGGCCTGTCGCCGCTTCCTCCGCATATCTTGTAGTGTGTCAGCCATTACACGGAGCGCGTCATGCAATCGTTCGTGGGGCGATTTCTTCAGGTCCATACGGTGACCATGTGTTACGGAGGCGACCTCCGTCGCCAAGGACGTGAAGCGGTCGAAGCGATCCTGAACGAGTTCCGAGACGTTGCGGCGGCGCGTGACGCTCTCCTGCCCCGTTTGGCAATCGTTCTTTTCACCCAGCCCGACTCTGACCCCGACGGCACGAAACAAGTGAGCGAATCGCTCGAGCGGCTGCGCGTGGGAATCGAAGAAGGCCTCGGCAATGCGGGTGTCGAATTCCCTGCCGTGCCGACGATCGGTTGCTCGGTGGCGTCGATCACCGACATTGAGACCCGCCAGGTTTACAAACGCGCGTTCAGCGTGACGGTGCTGGCGGCACGGCAGCGAGATTTTGTCGCGCGTGTCGGCGCGTCGCGAGGATTTGGCGACGACCCCGAGAAGGCGTGGGAGGCATGCCAGCAGGTCATCGAGAACCAGCCCACGCCGGTCGAGCCGGATGAAAGCTTCGTGATCGCATTTTTCCCAGGCATGGTGCGCAATGCGGAATCGCACACGTCATTGCGCGAGCTGAAGCTCGAGCTGCCGATTTACGGTGCCGGGGCGGGACCCAAAGGACGCGCCTATGTGATCGGCGGGGGCGAGCTGATTGAGAACGGCTATGTCTGTGCGAACGTCCACACGACGCTTCATTTCCGCGCGACGATGGACAACAACCTGAAGATCTATGACGACACGCTGGAGATTGCCGAGTTCAAGGATGACACGCACAAGGCGATCAAATTGCTGCGTTACAAAGCGACGGGTCAGCCGATCACGCCGCAGGAGCTCAGCGAGCGCATCCGCGAACGATTTGCGCTCCACGCGGTGAATTTGAGCAATTTCACGGAGAGCTTCGTTTCCGTCGTGCTGAAACCGGACGGCACGCTGGAGCTCAGTGAGCCGCTGCCGCCCGACGTGTCCATTCGGCTGGTCGTGACAGACAAAGAAAAGCCCGTTTTCACGGAGATCGGCATCAAGCGCCTGATGGAGGACGCGCCGGTCGGATTCTGTCTCTTCCTGTCGTGCTTCGGCGCACATCGCCTCCTCGGGCAGAACGAAGAGGAGCGCGAAGAGGCGGTGCTCCAGCAACTACAGCGCATGGCCATCCATCCCCGCACAACGCCCTACAACATGGCCTCCGGGCTCGTGTTCGGCGAGTGGGGCCGCACGCCCGATCTCAATAGCCATGCGCGGTACTACCACACGACCACGCTCGCCATCGGCGATGGCCTGATCCAGCGCTATCACCGCAGTCGTCAGCTGGAAACGATCGAGCGTTGCTCGCGGGATATGTCCGGAATGCTTCTGCAGGCCGAGGAAGCCGCGAAACAGCGGTTGACCACGCGGGAGGCGGCGAAGGTGCTGTCCGAGGCCTTGCTGAGCGCCATCGCGGACCTCGGCTACGACGGCGGACTCGTTTCCGTCGTCGAGGAGGCGGAGCAAAACATCGTAGGCGTCGCGGCCCAGGGACCGAAATGGAAACGTCTCATGGAAAGAGCAGTCGTCCATTTCGACGAGCAAACGCTGTTGGCCGAAGTGTACCGGTCGAATACCGACAAACCTTTTCATATCCCGAATTGCAAAGCCGACCAGCGCTGTATGCGCGAAGCGGCGGAGAAAATCGCGTCCCAGACGGTGATCCCACTCTTCGACGGTAGCCGCTGCCTCGGAATGATCCAGGTGGGGCACGCCGCAATCCGAAACGAACTGCCCGACCATGAGCGAAACGCGCTGTCTGCGTTTGCGCGCACTGCCGCGTTTCATCTGTCGCGCATCAAATCGCAAGAGACGATCCGGAGTCTCGAAGAAGCGGTGCGGACGGCCATTGCGACCGAGAATCAGGAAGAAGGTTGGTGCCGGCTTGCCGACACCATGGCGAGGGCATTGGACGTTCAGTTCTGCCTGATCCGGCTTCGCGACCGGAGCGGAAGCTTCCTGAAGCTCGTCGGCGGAACGCGGGAGTTGTTCGAGCTCACTCGCGAGGACCGGCCGTACACGGAGATCCGCTCCGGGGGCGGTCCGGTCGCCGAGTGGTTCCGCCAGCAGGAAACTCGCGCGGCGTTCGCGGAGATCGATCCGTTTGTTTCCAACGAGGCGACGAACGACAAGCACATCCTGTCGATCATCGACGCTTCGCCCACGCTTGCGCCTCTTTACGGAAGAATTCGCTCCTACCTTCTCGGTCCGATCGTTCTCGCCAACACGAATCTCGTGGGCGTCATCTCCTTCCTGAGTTTCCGCCGCGATTTTTTCAATCCGAAGCGGGTCGAGCTCGCGCGGAAAATCGCTGATTTCGTTTCGATCGTTGCCGGAACCTACCGGTCCACGGCAGCCGCACAAACTGTGCTGGACGTCATGGCCGCCCTCACGGTGGTGCAGACGAAGGTCGATGACATCCTTCGCGCGCCCGTCGATCTCGAACAGGACTCGCAGGCGGCCGCCGATCTTTTGGTCGGTGAGATGGTTCGGATCTTTCCGTGCGAAGCGGTCACGCTTCACCGTTTCGAAGATCGGATCGACAAAGACAACGGAGCCGATAAAGCGGTTCGCCACTGCCTCACTCTCTATGCGGCGGCGCCGAATCCGAACATTCACGACAAGAGAGAATGGGACGTTCTCAAACGGCAGGATAAGGGTCTCCTGCTGCACCTGGCCACGCTGAGCGAGCCGTTCAGCGCCGCCGGATCGGTATTGCGTACCAATCCTTATATCCGCGTCACATCGGGTGTGTGGAAGTGGCTCCCTAAGACGAACAAGTTGCACTCGATTCTGGCGATTCCGCTGGCTAGTCCCGATGGACGGCAATTCGGCTTGCTCACCCTCTTCAATCGGCTCAACGAGCAAGGCTGGCCACACGATTCAGTCGACTTTTTTGATGTTCCGCAGCACGTACGCATGGCGCTCGAGGAGATTGCCACGTATGTGCTGGAGACGCTCGATTCCCGCGGACGCATGGCTCGCCTGAGCGAGCTTGCCGTGCAGCTTCACAAAGAAGCGGAGTCATACACGCGCGGGGCCAACCCCGAGAAATCGGAGGTCGTGCTCTCGCGCATGGCCGAGATGATGGCCAAGGCGCTCGGCGGCGACCTCTGTTCGATCTACGCCGCCTCGCGCCCTGAAGGCGACATGGTTCTCGTCGGCTGCAGTGGATGGCACGTCGGCGACCAGATGATCAATAAAGCGTCGTACAAGGTGGGCGAAGGATTGACCGGCGCGCTGGCGTTGGCCGATGGGCCCATCGTCGTCCCCAGCGTCTCCGCCGACACGCGGCGGAGCCGAAAGTATTTTCGGGCTATGTATGGCGAAGAGGATCCACAGCTCACGCACGAAATGATCGCGCTCCCGTTGCCGAGGGACGGCCGCGGCCGGCCCACCGGAATCGTGACCGTGCTTCGCGAGCTGCCAACCGAATACGCGCAGCTGCTCAGCTTCCGCAATAATGACAACGTCCTCGATCTGGCGTCGCGGCTTACGGCATTCGCAGTGACGGCGGTCATTAGCGATCCGGACCTACAGGACGGCGCGGCCGAGCGGCGCGTGCCTGCGATCGCCGATATCTTGAACGTCGTTGCCCGCGAGCGCCTGCCAATGCTCGACTATTCGGAACTGGCCGGCCGTATTCGCGATCATTTCGATGCCGCTCTGTGCGGAATTTTCCTGCCGGTGAGCCACGAGCAAGACGCGATCTGGCTCAGCGGCGCGAGCGACAAGTGGGCCCGCTATGTCGGGAAAATACAGATCGTGAAGAACGAAGGGCCCGTCGGCCGCGCATTTGGCGCAATCGCAACGCAATTCCGCGACCGCTTCGACAGCCGGTGGTCCACGGGCCAGCTCGACTCGCCTCTCCGCGAGGCGCTGAATGGGCCGGCGACGAACCTCATGGCCGTGCCGATGTTCCTGGGCGAAGACTGCGGCGGCGTGATTCTGCTGGTCGATCAAACGGTCTTTCCGCACGATTCGCGCGCCCGCGAGCTTCGCCGCTACAGTCTCGAGGCCCTGGGCACATGCATTCTGCTTCTGCAGCGGGAGATCGAGCACCGCGACGCTGTCACTACCCGCGCGCAGATCGAGGCCATCCGGTCGGCGACCGCGGAGCTCGTCCACGAGGCGAAAACGTACATTCACGAGATCGGTGGCTGGGTCGAGAGCCTCCGCCGGGCGTCGACGTCCGAGAGCGAAAAGAGCGAACGTCTCGATTGGATTCGCGATACCTTCGGCACCTTCGCGGAGCGCGTGCAGGACATCATGGAGACTCTGCGCGAGGGCGATCCCTCGGAAGTCGTCGAGGTCGCCGAGACCATCGACCGGGCGGTGAGGCAAAGAGAAAATCATGCGCGGTCCGAGAAGGTCAGGATCGAAAATGAAGTCCGGGGCTCGTTGTACGTGCGCGCGCCGCGAATCCGGCTGATCTCCGTCTGGAGCCAGTTGCTCGAAAATGCAATCGACGCGTGCAAGAGCATCGATGGGGCGACGGTATGGATCCGCAATGAGACGGTGGATCCCAGCCAAGTGCGCATTTCCATTGTCGACAATGGAATCGGAGTGGCCGAGGAACATCTGCCATGGCTGTTTGTCCGGAATTATTCGACGAAAGACAGTAGGCGCGGTGTTCGGCGGGGGCACGGCTTGACCATGGCGAAAATCATTCTCCTGGAGCACGGAGGCGAGCTGCACATCAGGAACGAACCCGATGGCGGCGCTCGCGCGACCGTGTGGCTGCAGGGAGTCGATCATGCTTAGGGCATTGATTATCGAAGACAAGGATCGAGTCGCGAAAGAGCTGAAGATGCGGATGGAACGGGATCCGCCGCCCGGACTGCATTTTTCCACCGTCGACATCGCCGGTAATTGCCGCGAGGCGCGGCGTTTGGCATCGTCGGGCGTCGATTATGACCTGATCATTTACGACGTCAATCTGCCCTTTGATGAAAATGATCTCCATCCGACGCGCGAAGAGGGAGTGGCGAACGGGATGCAACTGGTCCGCGACCTCCAGCCGCTCCAGCCTTTGGCGTGCGGCATTATGACGTCCGCGTATCTCACCGATGAAGATGCCTTCGCCGCAGGGTCTCTCGGTGCGGTGCGGCGGTTCGTGTCCAAGCCCGCCACTCCTTCCGAGATCCTCATCGTCGCCAAGGCAGCCCTCGACGAGGCGATGAAGCGCTCCGCCGAAGTGCGCGAGCAGATGAGCGCCAGCTACCTGCGCCAAGCGCAGATTCACGAGACCATGAACAGCCTCAACAACATCCTCGCCGCCTCGAGCGAGATCAAGAGGCTTTGCGCGGCCGGAGATGGATTCGTCAGCGCCCAACACCTGCCCGCGGTCCTCGAAGAAGTGGAGAACATTCACCGATTCCAGGAAGCAGCCGCGAGCGCATTGCGTCAGATACCCGTTCAGACCGCCCGCCGCTCGCCCTGTCACCTCGACCGCATCGTCGACTGGTGCGTCCGGCATCTCATCACCGAGAAACCAAAAGCGGCCGATCGAATCAGCATGAAATTCGACGACGCCATTCCTCCGACGCTCGGCGTGATGGAAGAGCTGCAGCACATCGTTCTGATCCTCGTGAACAATTCGCTTCGGGCCATCGAAGACGACGGGAACGTCGAAATCTCGCTCCGCCATGAATCCGGCGGCGAGCGGAGCGATCTCGTCCTCGAAGTCGTCGATGACGGCCGCGGCATTCCGGAATCGCAGCGCGACCGTCTATTCGATCCCACGGTGCGCGGCGACGGACACGGCCTGGGATTGTTCCTGGCGCGCGCCTTCGCATGGAACCACGGCGGCAAGATTCAGCTTCATAGCGGCGCCCAGGGCCATGGCACCAAGGTCGTCGTTACGCTTCCCTTGCGAGGAGTCGACAATGGCCAGTGAGTCGAAGCGGATCTTGGTCGTCGAGGACGACAGCTATTTTCGACGCTCCTTGCAGAAAGTGCTCGAAGCCGAGGACTTCGAGGTCTCGGCGGTCGGAACGGCCGACGACGCCATTGCCCAGCTGCAGGAAAACTCGTTCGACGCCGCGATTCTCGACTGGCATCTCGGTCCTGATCACACCGGCACGGACGTGCTGCGCGAGATCGCCCGCACCGCGTCGAATATGCCGGTGATCATGATCTCGGCGTATGTGAACGTTCCGGAGATCGCGTCCGCGTACAAGCTCGGCATCGTCGACTATCTGCGGAAACCGGTTCAGCCGGCCGAACTGGTTGCGCTCTTGCGGAAATTTCTTTTCGGCGCCTCTGCGCAGCCTCCTGCGGACGATGACGAGATGCAACTCGAGAAAGAGCTGATCGGCAACTCGCTCGCCATGCAGGAAGTTCGCAAGTTGCTCTCCAAATTCGCGCCGACCGACGCGATGATTCTTCTCGAAGGCGAGACGGGCACAGGAAAAGAAGTCGCAGCGCGCGCGCTTCACCGTCTGCGCAATTCGAACAAGCCGGTTCCGTTCGAGGCGGTCAATTGCGGCGGGTTTTCGTCCGAGCTCGTCGAGAGCGAGTTGTTCGGCCATGTGAAGGGCGCATTCACCGGCGCGCATTCGACTCATCGCGGCGTCTTCGATCGTGCCACCGGCGGAACGGTGTTTCTCGACGAGATCGGAGAATTGCCTCTGACGTTGCAGCCCAAGTTGTTGCGGGTGCTCGACACGCGCGAGTACCGCCCGGTGGGCGGCGAGGTCACGAAGAAATTCATCGGCAAAGTGATCTTCGCGACGAATCGCAATCTCCGCACGGAGTCGGCGGAAGGCCGGTTTCGGCTCGATCTTTATTCACGCATCAGCGAGGTCGTCGTGACGATGCCGCCGCTCCGGTATCGTGCGGAGGACATCGAGTCGTTGATTCGACATTTCCTCGCTTCCAAGGACCTCGGGGCGCGAAAACAGTTCTCCGGCATGGCCATGAGCATCCTTCGCAATTACTCGTTTTCAAGCGGCAACGTCCGGCAATTGCGGCGTTACGTCCTGCGGGCCTTTTACAACTCGTCGGGAGATGTCATTCAGCCCAATGATCTGCCGCTCGACGAGATGGCGGAAGTGCAGGCCAACGAATTGACCTCCGGCGCATGGATCACGGGCATGGAGGCGCTCTTGAAGATGCCGTTCAAGGACGCCAAGAATCGTCTCGTTCAGGACTTCGAGCACCGGTACATCGAGTATCACTACCGCACGTCCGGATACCACATTGGACGAACGGCAAAGGCGGTCGAGCTGAGCGAGCGTCAGCTGAGCCAGAAATTGCTCGATTATGGGTTGCATAAGCCCGGCAGCGAGGGCAAGACCAGGAACGAGTCCGCCTGAGGCGATCATGGATCGACCACTTGTGCTGCTCGTCGACGATTCGGCGGATTTCCGCCAGTATCTCAACCTCACCTTCTCGCGGGCGGCTTGGCAGGTGCGCGAGTGGGAGCCGCGATCGACCGAGCTCGACGTCGTCGAAGACCTCGATCCGATGACCTTGACCGCCATTGTGGCCGATTGGGACCTCGGCAAGGACTGCGAGTACAGCGGCCTGGAGGTGCTCTCTGCGATGCGCAGGCGAAGCAATCGAGTTGCCTGCATCCTGTATTCGATGCGGGCGTTCGAGGATGAAGAATGGCAGAGGACTCGAGACTCGGGTGAGCGCCAGGACATTCGCGTTCTCAATCCCGGCACGGTGTCGCGCGAGCTCATTCGCAATGAGGTCCTGAAAGAGGTCAAGCGCCTGAACCCTCACTTCGAGGAGCCGCGCCAGGACGGGCAGGAGTACGAATCATGGATTACGTCCGAGTCTCCCGGAGATCCTTCCCTGGAGCAGGCGGTCGACGCGGTGGGGAAGGGCCACCTCCTTTCGCTGATTCGACAGTTGTTCCCGGAGCGCGGCCCGCGGCGGCCAATGTCTTACGAGCTCCTGCGGGCCGGATTTTCCGGCGCGCGCGTTTTCCGTCTCAAGATTCTGAACGGCGGACAAAGCGGCATGCGCCGCTACATCTTGAAATTGGCTCAGGGAAGCACAGGGTTCGAATCGCTCGAGAGCGAGCGCCTGTCATTTCACAAGAACATTCTCAACTCTCGCGAAGGGCCGAAACTCAAGGGATACGTCGCCGACGAGCTCCGGCCGGCATTGGGTGAAACCGCGCCGGCGAAGGCGGGCGAGGGATGGTACGGGATTGCGTATCGCGAGATCGGCAATGGCACCGGGCAGGTGATGTCGTTCCGGGACGTGTATGTCGATCACCCGTTGCCGGCGGAATGGCGGCGTTCGCCGCAAAAGCTCGAGCAGTACCTCGGCAGGCTCTATGGCGACTGCTTCGGCCACGGCTTTCATCATGCAGCGCGCTCCGTCCGCCGCAAGCTCTGGAGCGAGCCCGCCGACACGGGCTGCTACACGTTGGTGCGCGAGAAGCAAACCGCCATCTTCGATGCGCTCGAGGAGTTGCAACCGCGCGCCCGCGTCTTGCTGAATCGCGCGTTCGGCCAGAACACGGCCGAACGTTGCATCGCCGCGGTGATCCTCTTCATCAAGAACGGGATTTGCGGCCGCGGCGCGAACCTCTCGGTCTTTCATCGCACCTTCGACACGCTGGCGGCCGGCACGCACGGCGATCTGCACATGTTCAACGTCCTGGCCGTGGAACGAGACGGCGACATCGATCCGTTCGTCATCGATTTCTCCGAGTTCCAGCAGCACGGTCACCCGTTTTACGACTATGTCCGGATGGAGAATGATATCCGGCTGCGCCTGATGAGCTCGGAAGACGGTTCCGACATTCTGGACGAGCTTTTCGGGCACTGGCTGAACGCGGAAGAACGGCTTCCGCAATTCAGCGAGCCTCTTCGGTTCTCGGAGGGCACCGGCCGGACTTCAGGCAACCTTGCCTATGTCGACAAGGCCTATGCGTTCATCGCGCTCATCCGCGCCTTGGCTCAGCAAAACCTCATCACGAAGCTGCATGAGCCGAACGAGCGCCCTTCACCGGACAGCTTTAGCGTGCAGTACACCGCCGCCTTGCTGCACCGCACATTGGTTTCGCTCGCGTCGTTGGACATCGTCCCGCATAAAAAGATTCTCGCCTTGTGGCTCGGGGACAATCTGATCGCCAGGCTCGGTCTATTGCTGACGCGTTTGGGTTGACGCCGTTCACGCCTCTCCTCGGAAGATGCTCTCCAGGTCGGCCACGTGCGGGCGGACTTCGACGACGCCGGCGCCCCCCTCGACGAGGCGGCGGACGGCGGCGGCGATCTCCGCTTCGTCGCGGCCGTCGATGAGGACGACGTCGCCGCCGAGAAGCCGCGCGGCCATGACGATGCGATCGGCGTGGCGCAGCGTCTCGGCGCGGGCCACGACGCCGCCGCGCAGAAAGAGGACGCGGTCGCAGACTTTCTCGACCTCGGAGAGCTGATGGGAGTTGAGCAGCACCATGGCGCCGCGGCGCTTCTGTTCGGCGATGAGATCGCGCACGAGGAGGATGCCGTTCGGGTCGAGCCCCGAGGCCGGCTCGTCGAGGAAGAGGTAGTCGGGCTCGTGGATGAGGGCCTGGCAGAGGGCGGCGCGCTGCAGCATGCCGCGCGAGTATTGCGACATGGGCCGGCCGGCGGCGCCGCCGAGCTCCAGGCGCTCGAGCATGGCCGTGACGCGCCGGTCGACCTCCGCGCGGGGGACGCCGGAGAGGCGGGCCATGTAGCGGACGAACTGCCACCCGGTGACGCGGCGCCCGAGGCTGACGCGCTCGGGGACGAAGCCGGTGCGGGCGCGGACGCGGAGGTCGTCGTTGCGGCGGCCGTCGAACGCGATCTGGCCGCCGTCGGCGTGCAAAAAGCCGAGGAGGCACGACATGAGCGTCGTCTTGCCGGCGCCGTTCGGGCCGATCAGGCCGACGACCTCGCCGGGCTCGATGTCGAGGTCGACGCCGGCGAGGACGGTGTGCCCATCGAACGCCTTGCGCACGCCGCGCGCGCGAACGCCTCGATCCGTCATCGAGGAATCTTAGCGGGAACCGCGCGCGAACCGCTGGTGCGCGCGGAAAAACCGGCCGTGCGCGCGTGAAAACCGACGGTGCGCACGTGCAAACCGCTCGTGCGCACGCGAAAACCGCCGGGTTTCACGCACACACGGCCGGTTTGCGCGTGCACACGGCCGGTTTTCGCGCGCACACGGCCGGTTTTCGCGCACACACAGCCGGTTTTCACGTGCACACCGCCGGTTTTCACGTGCACACCGCCGGTTTGCGCGCGCGCACCAACGGTTTTTCCGCGCGCACGGCCGGTTTTTCTGCGCACCCGCAAATTGTAACAATCAACCCCTTGACTTTTTCTGGTAACGAGCTTACCTTATCTGCCCTCAAGTCGAGGTTCGAAAGGACCTCGGCTGGGGCGGCCAAAGGGTGAGACAACCGCGCTGAACTGTGCGACCGATCTCACCTCTGCGGGAGTCGAGCAAAGCTCCTCCTGCCGTGGGCTCTGGAAGTGTGCGCACTTCCAGCAACATCAACCGAAGTCGCCGGCGTGTCGCCGTCGCCTTCAGCCGGTGGCCGCCTGCACTCGTGCACAAAGTGCTCGTCGTTACTCCGGCCATACGGGTCCCACGCGGACCGGAGAGAAGAACATGGATCGTCAACACGATGCCCCCAACGCCAAGGCTGCCATCGCCCAGCCGAACCCCACGCTCGATCCCGAGACGGTCGTCAGTCAACTGCGCGCCATGCGCTCGCAGATCGGCGAGGTCACTCCGTTGAGCAGCGACGAGCGCACGACCCTGCGCCGCCGCGGCAGAACGACTAACGCGATCCTGCAGGCGTCGATCAACGTCATCGGCGCCTCCGAGCAGGTGTCGCAGGCCATCGCGCAGCAGCCCGACGCGGTCCGCCGCCTGTACGAGGAGGCCAACCGCTGGACGGCGGTCGAGGATGAGCTCCGGACGATGCTTCGCGGCATCGCCGGCGCGAACCTCGTGCGCCGCGAGCGCCTGGCGCTCATCACCGGTCAGGCCTACAAGGTCGGGACGGAGCTGGCGCGCGATCCGGCGAACGCGCTGCTGCTGCCGCACGTCGAGGAGATCAAGCGCCTGCGGAAGAGCGGCCGCCGTAAGAAAGCGGCCGGCGCTCCCAAATCGCCGGCGCCGGCGCCCGGAACGTCCGGCACGCCTAAGCCGTAACCAGTAATGGGAGGGGACCGGGCGCGCTTCGGCGCGCCCGGTCATTTCGCAAATGGACGACGACGACCGCGATTGTCCACCCGAGGAGTGGGAGGCGCGCATCGAGGCGGCATACCGGCGCATCGAGGAGGGGCGCCCGCCGGTCCCCTGGCTGCCGCGCGCCATGAATCTGACCGTACTGCGCCGGCAGGTCCGGCTCGTACGTGAGAAGGTGCTCGACCCCCGCCACCCGCAACTCTCCGCGCGCGCCTGGGCCGACACGGTGGAGCTGGGCATCGTGCTCAACGAGCTCGAGCTGAAGGCGAAGCGGCGGGAAGTCGAAGAGGAGGCCCAGCGCGAGGCGGAGTCGCAACGGAGGCTGCTCGAGCGCAACGAATGGTGGATGGAGGTCTACCGCATCCTCCGGCGAATGCCGGAGGCGGCCGAGCAGGTGCGGTCGATCAAACGGGAGCTGCGCAAGGTACGCGGACGGCCGCGGAGGGGGAAGAAGCGGCTCGGATGATTTCCGTGAAACCTTTACCCTCGTCGTGCGACTCACCGGCGGACCGGCATGACCGACAGCGAGACCATCGAGCGGTTCCGCGCGCTCTTCGACGAGCACGCCGGGACGGTGTATCGGTTCCTGTTCTGTCTCACCGGCAGCGCCGACGCCGCCGACGAGCTGGCGCAGGAGACGTTCGTGCGGGCCTTCCAGTCGTTCGCGTCGTTCGAAGCGCGCAGCGCTCCGTCGACGTGGTTGTGCGGCATCGCCAGGAACGTCGCCCTGCACCACTTCCGCTCCGAGCGGCAGCGCGGGCGGGTCTTCGACCGCGACGCCGCGCTCGAGCGCGCCGGCGGCCAAGGTCCTGAGCGCGACCTCCTTTCGCGCGAGCTGCGCGACGCCATCGGCGCCGCCCTCCTGGAGCTCGACGAGGAGAAGCGCACCGCCTTCACCCTGAAGATCGTGCAGCAAAAAAGCTACGAAGAGATCGCCGCCATCACCGGCGCCGCGATCGCCAAGCTCAAGACCGACGTGCACCGCGCGCGGATGCAGATGCGCGCGCTGCTGTGGCGGTTCCGGGAGGAAACATGAACTGCGAGGTATGCGGGCGGCCGTTCGCCCTGCGCGAGTGCGAAGCGTGCGAGGAGAGGATGTACGCCGCCTATGGCGACGCCATCCGCGTTCCGGCGATGTGGCCGGCGATCGAGCGGCGCATCCGTGCGCAGCGGCGGCAACGATGGGTGGGCATGACGCTGGCGGCAGCGGCGGCGATCGCCGTCGTCGTGGCGCTGCAGTGGCTGACGCCGCATCGCAACAGTCC
>DATDFB010000191.1:0-3973 GCA_036522835.1 Thermoanaerobaculia bacterium
CACGACGGGACGCGGCTGCGGTTGCACGGCCGCGGGCTGCGGCGCCGGCGGCTGCGGCTCGGGCGTGCTGGCGGCGGCGAGCTTCTGCTTGGCGCGCCCCATGTTGATCTCGATCGAGCCGAGGTTTTCGTCGCCGATCCCTTCGGCGCGCTCGAGATCGGCGATGGCCTGCTCGAACTTGCCGGTGTTGAGGTAGGCGATGCCGCGGTAGTAGTACGGGTGATAGCTGATGAAGATCGCGCCGTAGGTGCGGGCCTTGTCGTTCTCCTTCGGATTCCCGCCGATCGCCGCGGTCATCTTCTGGATCACGGTGTTCCACTGCCCCTTGCGCGCGGCGTTGAGGCCGGCGTCGTAATCGTCGTACCACGACGCCATCGCCGCCGTGGCGATGAAAAACGCAGCGAAGGCGATCGCGCGTCTCATGGCTGCGACACCTCCTTTTCGAGCTCGTCGAAGTTCACGCCGCCGAGGTCGACGGACTTCGGCGTGGTTCGGCCGGCGTCGACCTGCACGTCGATCGTAGTGGTCTTCCCGTTCGGGCCGCTCAGCGTCACCGTGTATTTCCCCGGCGCCAGATCGATGCGGGCCGGCGTGGAGCGGTTGTCCTCGCTCAGCACGACCTGCTGCTGGCTCTTCGAATCGATGATCCTGTCGATCTCCCCCCACGGCGAGGCGGAGAGGAGCAGCGCTCCCTGGCCCGCGGGGATGTTCGCCGGCGCGGGGGCGGTGGTGGTGACGGCGGTCGTGGCCATGGGCGCGGTCGGCTGCGCGGCCGGCGCGCTCGGCTTGCGCGTGGCCACGTAACCGGCAACGGCGATCGCGATGACGATGACGGCGGCGATCGTGCCCATCATCGCCGCGTTGCGCTTCTTCGGCGCCGGCGGCATGGCCATCTGCCGCTCGATGACCGTCGGCTCCGCGTTCAGCACCTTCGGCTCGAGCTGCGTCGACGCGGCCTGCGTGGCCAGCCGCTCCATCACCGTGGCCTCGTCGCTGCCGATCGTCTTCGGCGACTCGACCCGCTCGATGCGCGTGGCCTCGTCCTCCGCGGCGCGCGTGCCGGTCGGGCCGAAGCGCTGCGTGCCGGCGGGCGGCGGCGGCGCCATCGTCTGCGTCTGCTGCGTCGGCGCGGCGCCGCTGAACGTGCCGGAGGCGCCGGTGGTGATCTTCGGCAGATCGGCGAGCGTCTGCGCGCCGCTCAACGTGATCATCTTCTCGCCCAGGCCGTACTTCTGGTCGGGCTGCACAGAGCCGCGGATCCCTTCGAGCGCGGCCGCGAAGTCCGCCGCCGTCTCGTAGCGCTGGTCGCGGCTCTTCTCGAGCGACTTCATGATGATCGCTTCGAGCTGCGGCGGGACCTTCGCGTCGGGATTGCTCTGGACGACCGGCGCCGGCTTCTCGGTGACGTGCTTCAAGATGTAGCCGTTCGGCGTCGTGGAGAGGAACGGCGCGCGGCCGGCGAGCATCTCGTACATGACGATGCCGAACGAATAGAGGTCGGAGCGCGGATCGAGATGCTCGCCTTCCTTGAGAAATCCCGCCTGCTCCGGCGACGCGTATTTGAGCTTGCCGAGGAACATGCCGGTCTGGGTGAGGCCGTGCCCCTGGTCGCCGTCGGCGAGCGACTTGGCGATGCCGAAGTCGATGACCTTGACGAGGAGCTTCCCGTGATGGTCCTGCGACAGCATGATGTTCTCGGGCGAGATGTCGCGGTGGATGAGGCCCATGGAGTGGAGGTGATCGAGGCCGTTGAGCGCCTGGATGGAGATCTCGATGGTGAGCCGGGCCGGCATGGCCCCGTTCTGGGTGATCCACTTCTGGATGTTCGTGCCGTCGATGAACTCCCAGACCATGTAGTAGGAGCCGTCGTCGAGCTGGGCGAAGTCGTAGAGCATCGCCAGGTTCTTGTGCTTGATCATCGTGGAGGTGCGCGCCTCCTGGAGGAAGCGCTGCAGCCCCTGATCGTCCTGGGCGACGTTCGGCCGCATGATCTTGATCACGCGGAGCTCGTTCAAGTGGATGTGGCGGACCTTGAAGATCTCCCCCATGCCGCCGATGCCGAGCCGGTCGAGGATCTGGTACTTGCCGTCGATCAGCCGCGTCGAGTAGGTGCGCTGAAAGCTGGTGATGCGCTCACCGCACTGGGGGCACTGCTCGTACTGCGCATCGATCGGCTGTTTGCACTTGAGGCAGGTGATTTGGTTCATGGCTCTCTCTCAGGTGACAGGGCACAGGGAACGGGGAACAGGTGGTGTTTCTCGCGATGACAAACACCTGTCCCCTGTTCCCTGTGACCTGTCACCTCTCACGCAAAACATAACTACACGCCGGATCCGCTCCGAACCGAACTACATCTCCAACCTTCAATTTGACGCGTTCAACGCGCGCATTGTTCACATACGTTCCATTGGCCGACTTCAGATCTTCGAGCACGGGCGACGTTCCGTCGAAGGTGATGCGGGCGTGCTTGCGGGAGACGGCCGGGTGCGCCAGGACGATCGAGCAGGTCCGGTCGCGGCCGACCATTACGTCGCCGCCTTGCAGCGGGTGCTTCTCGCCCGTCTCCGGCTTCACGTTCACGAGCGCGAAGTGCGGCGCGGCCTGCTCGGGCAGCGGCTGCTGCACCGGCGTCGGCAGCGGGCGCATCGTCGGCGTGTAGCCGGGGCGGAGGTTGTACTCCTCGAGCGCTTCGAAGAACTCGCGCGCCGTGGCGAAGCGCTCGTCGGCGCGCGGCATCATCGACTTCAGCACGATCTGCTCGAGCTCGCCGTCGATCTCCGGCCGGATCGCGCTCGGCATGGCCTTCTCGCCGCGGTAGATGGCGTCGATCAGCTTCGGCAGCGAGCGGCTGTTGAACGGCAGTTGCCCGGTCAGCATCTCGTACAGCACCACGCCGGCGGAGTAGACGTCGCTCTTCGCCCCGGCGTCCTTCTGCTCGCGGATCTGCTCGGGCGACATGTAATGCGGCGTGCCGAGGAGGAAGCCCGACTTCGTCAGGACCGTGCCGCCGGGGCCGGCCGTGTTCTCCTTGATCTTGGCGATGCCGAAGTCCGTCACCTTCACCGTGCCGTTCTTCTCGCGGATCAGATTCGCCGGCTTGATGTCGCGGTGCACGATCCCTTTGCCGTGCGCGTAGACGAGCGCCTCGAGGAGGCACTGGGCGATGGCGATCGCCTCCGGCACCGGCAGCGCGCCGCGCTCGCTGAGCAGCACGTCGACGGGCGTCCCTTCGACGAGCTCCATCACCAGCACGGCGCCGGCGTTGTTGTTGATGAACTCGTAGAAGCGGGTGATGTAGCGGTGGCGGAGCTTCTCCAGGATCTGCGCCTCTTTGATGAAGCGCTTGCGCGCGGTGACCTCGCCGGCCAGCTCGTCGGACATGACTTTGAGGACGACGGTGTAGCCCTCGGGGAGGATGGCGTTGCGCGCGATGGTGCGCCCGACGAAGACGTGGCTCATCCCGCCTTCGCCGATTTCGCGCTCCACGCGGTAGTTGCCGATGACGTTGCCGATCATCGCAACGCGCCCTCCTCATCCCAGAAGAAGCCTTCGTCGCACAGCGGCATGAAGAGGAACTTGTGCGCGCCGATGCGCACGACGTCTTTCGGAATCAGGTCGCGCCGCGGCTCGATCTCCACGTCGTTGACGTACGTGCCGTTGGTGGAGTTGTGGTCCATGAGGATGAAGCGCCGCTCCTCGGGGCGGAAGACGAGATCGGCGTGGTGCGACGAGGCCTGGTCGTCGTCGATGACGATGTCGCTGTGGCGGTCGCGGCCGATGACGTTGCGGCCGATGCGGACGCCGAACGCTTCGCCGCGCGCGCTGCCGTTGAGACCCACGAGCCAGCCGACGACGTAGCGCTTCGGCTGGGCGTCGCCCCTTTGCACGACGGAGGTGCGCTCCATCGGCGGCGCCTGCACGGCGGCGGCGGTGTCGCGCAGCAGCGGCGGCGGGGGCGGCACGGCCACGGGCC
>DATDFB010000192.1:0-6344 GCA_036522835.1 Thermoanaerobaculia bacterium
GCGGACGCGCAGCTCCGACGCGGGCGAGCCGTCGGGAACGGCCGGGAAGCCGATCCTCTCCGCGTTCGGCGATCTCGACGACCTCGGCGTGGTGGTGGTGCGGTGGTACGGGGGCGTGAAGCTCGGGACGGGAGGGCTGTCGCGCGCGTATCGGGAGGCCGCGGCGGGAGTGCTGTCAATCGCGCCGATCGCGGAGCGCTACGTTTACGAGCGCGTGCGGGTGGTGGTGCCATTCGAGGCGCTCGGCACCGTCTATCGATTGGTGAATGCGCCCGACGTCGTGCTGGTAGGAGAGACATACGGGGTCCGGAACGAGTTCGAGTTTGATGTGAGGCGGTCGATGGTCGAGTCGTTCGCGAAGACGCTGCGCGAGAAACGATTGTGGAGTGCGGCACTCCACATCACTCTTCCGTGACCATCGTCCGCGCCACCCGGTCGCCCAACCGCGGTTTGCCGCGCAGCACCAGAAACACTTCGATCGGGAACACCGCGAGAAACGCGTTTCTCACCGCCGACCGCCCCCAGCCGCAGCCCTCGCCGCGCGGCGTGACCAGGCGCAGGCCGAGGAGGCGCTTGCCGAGGGAGCGGCCGCGGTAGCCGTCGCGAAGGAGCATGGCGAGCACGAGCACGCCCAAGGCGGCGAACCAGACCAGGGCGATGGCCTTCACCGAGCCGCCGAACCAGGCCATCGAATAGCTGATGACGGACGAGGGCAGAATGAGCAGAATCGCGATCGACAGCGCGTCGACGAGGAAGGCGGCGATGCGCAGGAGCGTCGTTTGGGAGCTGGTGTCGGAGCCCATCTGAAACCCTGGAACCATGACGCCGTAAGAACGACGGCAAGGTTTCGTATGAACAGCCGAGGACGCAAGATCTATTCGCTGCTGGCGCTGGCCCTGGCGGGCTGCGTCGTCCGCGGCGAGCGCCACGTCGCCGAAGTGCATAAGTCGTGGCCTTCCGCGGCGATCAAGCGCATCGAGGTGCGCGAAGTCGACGGCGCGATCAACGTGCACGGCGGCGCGACCGACAAGGTCCTCCTCGACGCCCGCATCCGCTCCTTCGGCAAGGAAAAACCGGAGGAGTTCCGCGCGGACATCGACGGCGACACGCTCGTCATCGGCCGCCGCGACCGCCACCGCGTCCACATCGGCTTCTTCGACTGGGCCGACACGCGGATCGACTACGACCTCACCGTGCCGTCGAACGTGGAGCTGAAGCTGACGACGGTCAACGGCAAGATCATGACCCGCGGCGTGGCCGGCGAGACCGCCGCCAACACGGTGAACGGCTCGCTCGACCTCGAGACCGACGGCACCAAGGAAGTGACCGCCAAGAGCGTGAACGGCCGCATCGTCTGCACGTTCACGAAGGACTTCCAAGGCGCGACGTTCAAGACCGTGAACGGACGCGTGATCGCGGTTCTGCCGTCCAGCGCATCGTTCTACGGCGACTTCACCCAGGTGAACGGCGACTTCGAAGCGGCCTTCCCGCTCGATATCCACTCGCACCCCGGCAGCCGCCGCGTCTCCGGCGAGGTGAACGGCGGCAAGTACGAGCTGAAGATCACGACGGTGAACGGCGACATCAAGGTCGAGAACCTCGGCGGCATCCCGGTTCCGGCCGCGCCGGCCGCACCCCCCGCGCCGAACGCGATCCCCACGCCGCCGGCGGGCCCAGTGCCGGTCGCGCCGCCTCCGCCGCCCGCGCCGTCGACGTAGGGGCGCACAGCGGGCGCACGCCGTGCGCCCCTACCCCTATACTCCGGCATGCAGAAACGCCTTGCGGCGCTGGCGCTCTTCGTCCTCGTCGCGATCGCCGCGGTCGGTCCGATCCGCAGCTACGACTATTTCTGGCAGCTCGCCGCCGGGCATTGGATCGCCGATCATCACACGCTGCCGAAGAGCGATCCACTCACGCTCGCCAGCGAGCAGAAAGAGTGGATCGACGGTGAGTGGCTCTGGCAGGTCGCCGCGTACGTTGCCCACGGCTTCGGCGGCGACGAGGCCATGTCGATCTACCACGCGCTCTTCGTCGGCGCGATCTTCGCCGTTGCCTTTCTCTTCACGAAGTCGGACATCGGCATCGCCCTGGCGCTCTGCGCGCTCGCTTTCGCCGGCGCCTCCGACCGCCTCGGCGTGCGCCCGGCGACGGATGCGGCGCTCTTCACCGTCGTCGCGATCGGATTGCTGTCGAGGGGCGCACGCCGTGCGCCCCTACCGGTGCTGTACGCCGCGCTGACGATCCTCTGGATCAACGTCCACCCCTCGGCGCTCCTCGCGCCGCTGCTCGCGTTGATTGCGATGCGGTGGATCGCCGCGGGCGTCAGCGCAGCCGCGCTGCTCGTCAATCCGTACGGCTGGAAAGCGATCGCCGCGCCGTTCGAGCTCAGCGCGTTGATCCGCAAGGGGGAGTTCGTCAACGCCGAGTGGCTTCCGAGCCCGTTCGCCACCTTCCCCCTGCTCTACATCACCATCGCCGCGCTCGTCCTGGTCTTCATCGCCACGAAAGAGAAGCGCGCGAACCTCTGGCGCATGGCCATGTTCGTTCTCCTCGCCGCGCTGGCCATCCGCTACGTGCGCAATCAGGGCCTCTACTTCGCCGCGCTGCCGCTCCTCGTGCCGCCGGTGCGCAAGCTCTCGCGCACGCTGTCAGTGGGCTTCGCCGTCGCCGCGCTCGTGCCGCTCGCCTGGGCGATGCAGCGCTACGACCATTTCACCGGCGCCGATCCGATGTACTTCCCGCTCCGCGCCGTGGCAAAGCTGAAGAGCTACGCATTGCCGGGCAACATCTACAACGCCGACCAATTCGGCGGCCTTTTGGAGTGGACGTTCTACCCGGAGCGGCGCACGCTCACCGACGGGCGCAACGAGCTCTTCGCGGCATTCATCGCCTTCGATGCCCGCGCGCACCACGACAGCCGCGCGTGGCACGACATGATCGCGCGCTACGACCTCGCCCTCTCCGTCGACGAATACGCACGCGAGAAGATCGAAGTCGTCGACGTGCAGAGCCGCGAGCGCCGCATGCTTCCCGCGTCGCTCGTCCGCTATCGCCGCCGCGACTGGGCTCTCATCGCTTTCGACGACGTGGCCATGGTCTTCGCCCGCCGCGACAAGTTTCCGCCGGAGGTGCTGGCGCGAATGGAGTACCGCTGGCTCGTTCCCGACGACCCGCAGATCCGATTCATCAACGACGAGATCCGCAACGCCGCGCGCGCCGAAGCCGCACGCGCGAAGCGGGAGCTCGGGGATTTGAACGTCGTGCGGGAGTTGGAAGAGGGGGCGAACGCTAATTGATCGTTTCGCAGTCGCCGGGGGAGAGCGGCGCTTCGTTGGGCCACCGCTGCACGAGCACGCGCTCGAAGTGCGGGGCGATGATCCGCTCATAGCGCAATTCGAAGCTCGGATGGAGATCGAGGATGGCCTTGCGCGCGCAGTTGATGAGACAGCAGGCCTCGCGATGCGTGACGGTCATGTCGCTGCCGATCAGGTTCAGCGTCAGCTCGACGATCATCCGGATGCGGCGAAGTCTGCGCCGCTCGTAAAAAGCGGAGCGCACTTCCGTCGACGGATCGATCTCGAATTTGGGCATCGCGTTGTCGTGCGAGCAAACTGCGGTACCGCACGGTCAATTCCCGCCGGAAAGGGGTTCTAAAGAACCCCTCACGCGTGCTCCCGATCCCCTTCCGCCCAAATCTCCTCGGCCAGCGATTCTTCAACCTGCGACTCGTAATATTTGATCGCGGCGCGGCCCACCGCGCGCACCGACCAATAGTTCAACGCCCCGCCGGAAAGAGCGCCGACGAAGGGGATGATTTTCGCCAGCCGCTCGCGCGCGAACCGGGTTCCGATCTTCTCCGCGACCATGCCGCCTTCGATCGTGGCCGACTCCAGGAGAGTGCCGATGCCGTGCTTGCCGATGCCGACGCCCGACGCGTAGGCCAGGCACTGCATGGCCTCGTTGAAGCGCTCGCGCCCGTGCGGCTCGTGGCCATACAGCGTGGCGATGGCGACGATCAGCCGGAATTGCTGGAACATCAGATAGGAGAGGTCGGCGCCGAGCGCGCCGATGGCGAAGATGCCGCTCGGCAGTCCGGTCACCGCGCCGGCGGCGGCGCAGCGGATGGCGGTCCGCCGCGCGAGCTGGCGGGCGTGGTCGTTGCGCTGCAGCTCCGGCGCGCCGCTCTGCATGGCCACCACTTCCTTGCGCACCTTGTCCATGTCGATCTCTTCGAAGAGAGACCGGAACACTTCCTCGAGCACCGTGTCGGCGCGCCGCTTGAGCTCCCGAACTTTGACCATGGACTCTACTCGGACTTGGTTGACGATGGCGTGGTGCCGCTGCTGTCGCTCTTCGTTTCGGATTTCGCCTCCGACTTCGTTTCGGGCGCGGCCGCGGACTTGGATGCGTAGTCGGTCTTGTAAAAGCCGGAGCCTTTGAACTGGATGGCCGGCGCCGACAAGAGCTTCTTCATCTCCGCGCCGCACTTCGGGCAATGTTCGTACGGTGGATCGCTGACGCGCTGGAGGATCTCCACGCGCTCGCCGCAGTTCGTGCATTGATATTCGTAAAGCGGCATGGCCACTCTCTCAACAATACGCGCTGCAATCGCGATTCCGAGGTCCTATCGGGACAGCGGCACGAGCTTCTCGTGCGACTTCTCTTCCGCCGCGAAGAGCGCGCCGTCGCGGAAGTAGACACCCGCCACGCCCCCCTCGGCGGTGCGGTAGTACCAACACTCGATGGTGGCGTCCGGGCGCTCCTTCGTCTCAGTCCAGCCGGGGATGGGCTTGCCTAGGATGCGGGCCACGTCATGCTCGGACATGCCGCGCTCGAGCTGCACGAGCTTCGCGCGCGTCACCGCCAGCCGGTCGATCGCCTCGGTCAGTCCGCGCGTGGCGTCGGCGTTGCGCGGATCGTGCGCGAGCACGGCGCGGTAGACGCGGATCGCGTCTTGATGGCGTCCGAGGGCGGCCAAGTCGCGGGCGAAATCGATCTGGATCCGCTGGTAGACCTCGCGGGCGCGGCTGTGCGAGGGATTGCGCTCCAGAAATGCGCCGAGGGAGTCGGCGTAGGCCTGCTTCTCGCGCGCCGTCGCGTTCGGCGCAGTGGCGGCGCGCTTCTGCTGCAGAACGCCGCGCCATTCGCCGGCGGCGTCGGGGCCGCTCCCGTTGCCGCCGCACGCGGCCGTGAGGAGCGCGAAAAGGACGAGGGAGCGCCGCATTGGTGCCGACAAAGTAGCACACGAGCGTGCGCTATAATCCGCGACGCTCTGGCGATCAGGGTCAACCTACAGCAACCGGAGGATTTATGGCCGTGAGGGGCGAGGAAGTCGCGAGCTCGATCGAGGCTCACGTCCGCGAGTCGATCGAACGGATGGTCTCGGAGATTCGCGCTTCGATCGAAGACGTCCGCGTCGTCGTCGATTCGCAGCTCAAAGCGGCCCTGCAGAGCGTCCAGGCCGACGTCAATTCCATCAACTTCGCCCCGCACATCCAGAAGAGCGTCGCCGAGCTGGAAGAGTCGATCGAAGAGACGAGGCCGGCCCCGCCGCCGCCCGCCGCCGCAGACGCGTCGCGCGTCAAGCAGGCCCTCCAGTCGGTGGAGCGCGGCAAGTCGCAGGTCGACATCCTCAACGCGCTGCTCGAGGCCTGTCTGCAGTTTGGCTCGCGCGCGGCGCTGCTGATTCTGCGCGGCGAAACGTTCAGCGGATGGAAAGGCGCCGGCTTCACCGCGCACGGCGGCAACGACGAGATGGTGAAGCGCTTCAACGCCGCGCCGGGGCTCATTCCCGAGCTCGACCACGTGCTGCGCAACGAGCAGGTCGCGCTCTGGGACGGCGCGAACCTCGCCACACGCCTCGGTGTCGGCGCGCCGGCGCGGGCCGCGCTCGTGCCGATGGTCATCAAGGACAAGGTCGCGGCCGCGGTCTACGTCGACGCGACCGAAGAGGACGCGCCGACGTTCGACGCCGCGTCGATCGAGATCCTCGTCTTCACGACCGGCCTCCTCATCGACACGCTGGCGATCCGCAAGAAGATCCCGTCGCCGAGCCTCACCGAATCGACCGAAGCGGCCGCCGCGCCCACGCCTACCGCGCCGCCCCCGCCACCGCCCGCCCCCGAGCCCGCCGGATCTTCGGAGACGGTGGCCATGTCGGCTGCAGCGGTGCGCGAGATGATGGCCTCGGCACGGCCGAGCTTCAACGTTCCGGAGGCGGAAGAGTTCGGCACCACCACCGCGACGCAGCGCCCCACGCCCGCGGCGCCACCGCCGCCGCCACCCCCGGCGGCGGTGCAGCACGAGGAGCGGACAACGACGCAGTACGTGCCGCCGGCAGGGCT
>DATDFB010000193.1:0-28138 GCA_036522835.1 Thermoanaerobaculia bacterium
TTCCCCTCGCCGCCTTCGAGGATGCCCTCTTCCTCGCCGACGCCGATGAAGGCCTGCACCTCGGCGTCGGTGACTTCCTCTTCGTCGTCCGCTTCGTTTTCGTCGCGCTCCAGCCGCGCGAAGAGCCGCCGCAGCGGAAACAGGATCGGCCAGAAGAGGAGGTAGAAGAAGTGCGAGAACGGCAGGAGGGCCCGGAGGAAGGTCTCGCCGAGGTCCGCGGGGATGAAGGCCAAGACGAACTTCCACGATGCGGCGACGACGATCCAGATGGCCACGGCGAAGAAGCACGCTTCGCCGATCGGATGGTCGTCGAGAGCCATGACCGTCGAGGCCATGGCCACGACGAGGGTGATCTGCAGCATGGCCCCGCTCAGGAGCTGGAGGTTGCCCGGATCGTACTGGAACCAGCGCCGCGCCGCTTCCATCTCCGGGTCGCCGCTCCAGCGCCGCAGGGTGACGGGGCTGATGTGCAGAGCGAAGGAGCGGGCCGCGTCGAAGATCAAATACAGGAGGCCGCAAACGATCGCGATCGCGGTCCAGTGGGCGTGCGAGAGGCTACTTCCCATGTGGCGTGGTGCGGAATTCTATCCGAGGGGACAGGGCACAGGGGGCGGGGCGCAGGTGGTTGCCTTGCCGGGGCATGAGTTTCGGCCCCAAATCGCGCGTACAGCAGGGCCACCATCTGCCCCCCGCCCCCTGTGCCCTGTCCCCTAACATAATCAACTGAGGAAAAGGGCGCCGATGGCGACGGCGAGCGACGCTTTCATCAGCCCCTCCGAGCGCTTGTGCAGGCGGCCGAATGCCGGATCGCCGCGCAGGCGCTCCATGGCCGGATGGAGGATGCCGATTTCGTACACGACGGTGACGGCCAGGATGGCGATGAGCAGCCAGCGCAGCGCGATCCACGGCGACTTGGCGAACGACTCGAAGACCAGGTGCTTGGCGCCGGCGCCGGCGATCATGAGCGCGACCGCCGCCAGCCGGAGCTTGGCGAAACGGCGCAGCGTCGGCCCGAAAATCGCACCCGCTTGCTGCCGAGGCAGCGCCCCGAAGAGCACCGGCGCCGCGAGCGCGCCGAGCGCGACGGCGCCGCCGATCCAGAGCGCCAGGCCGAGGTGGTAGAGGCCGTTGACGAAGAGATGTAGCCAGTTCGGCATGGCCTGGGAACTTATCAGGTGTTACTCTCGCGCGAAAGGAGCTCGCGATGATGGCCCTCTTGCACCTCCTTCTTCTCACCGCGCTGACCATCCAGACGCCCACGCTCGTCCTCCGCGACGGCGCGCGCCTCGACGTCGACGGCAGCGTGCGCGTCGAACAGGGGAAAGTGATCTTCCGCAGCGCCGGCTCGCTCTACTCGATCCCGGAGGGCGATGTCGATCTGACGGCCACGCGCGCGGCCGCGGCGGCGCCGGTGGTGAAGGCCGGCAAGACGATGCGCCTCAAGGTCAGCGAGGAAGAGCGCGACCGGCTCCTCCGCGAGCTCGAGAAGAATCACTCCGGCACGCCCAGCACGGCCACGCTCCCTCCCCTCCCGCCCCCCCAGCCCGACGCGGCGCCGTCGCCGGCCGAAGAGTGGCGGTGGCGCCGCGACGCGCAGATGTACGAGGAGGCGATCCGCCGCGCGCGCGAGGATCTCGATCTGCTCAAGACGAAAGCGGAGCAGTTGCGCTCGCACATCGCCGGGCTGCTGTCGCTCGGCTACAAGCCGAATCAGTTCACGTACGACTCCACGCAGTTGCAATACGCGATCGAGCAGATCCCGCGCGCGGAGCTCGAAGTGGCGCGCGCCGAGCGGGCCTACGCGCAGTTCAAGGAGAACGCGCGCATGATGGACATCCCGCCGGGATGGCTGAGATAGATAAGTGTCATTCCGAGCCGCGAAGACGGCGAGGAACCCCCTGCGATTCGGCGGGGGGTCCTTCGCTGTCTTCGCAGCTCAGGATGACACGCGTGCCGCCGTCGCTACGGTAGCGGCCCGAACGTCTCCGTAATCAACTCCCCTCCGGCGTCGCTCTCCTGCAGCGCCTGGCGCACGCGGTCGAGGAACGGGTCGAAGCCGGCGGCCATGGTCACGCTCTCGGCCAGCGCGCGGCGGTTGCGGGCGATGAGGGTCTCGATCTTGCCGCTCTCGTGAACGATGCGGCC
Organism: Thermoanaerobaculia bacterium; assembly: GCA_036522835.1. Classification (GTDB taxonomy): domain Bacteria; phylum Acidobacteriota; class Thermoanaerobaculia; order Gp7-AA8; family Gp7-AA8; genus DATDFB01. Next base: position 2,146 of record DATDFB010000193.1, read on the forward strand.
GTCGCGCGCGAGCGGATCGAAGTCGCCGGCGTAGAGGATGTGGCGGCGGTCGGGCTCGTAGAGGACGGTGATGTGCCGCGGGTCCCCCGTGGCGAGCATGTGCAGGACGATGCTGCGGATCGGAGCGATGCCGGTGTCGCCCGCGAGGAAGACGACCGGCCGGTTGTCGCCCTCGGGGAGGAGAAAGTCGCCGTAGGGCCCGTCGACCGTCACGTTCGCTCCGGCCTCGAGCTTCTTCAGCGCCGCCCCCCCCTTCCCCGGCCCGACGCGCACGCAGAGCTGCACCGTCTGCGGCCGCTCCGGCGCCGAGGCGATCGTGTAGGCGCGCGAGACCCCCTCGGGGAAGCGGAAGTTCACCCACTGCCCGGGCTCGAAGCGGAAGTCTCCGTCCGCGAAGGCGATGGTGATCTGCAGGACGCTCGGCGCGAGCTGCTCGATCTCGGTGACGACGGCGGCGTGTGACGGCATCTCAGCTCCACATGCCGGCCTTGGCCAGCTTCTGAATCTTCTTCAGGATGCGCTCCTTTTTGAAGCCGCGCAGGTGATCGACGAAGAGGTTTCCGTTCAGATGATCGGTCTCGTGGCAGAGCGCGCGCGCCATCAGCCCCTCGCCCCACATCTCGCGCGGCTCGCCGTTGCGGTCGAGATAGCGGACCTTGACGCGCTGCGGCCGCACGACGGTCTCGGTGAAGTCGGGGATGGACAGGCACCCCTCATCCTCGGTCTGCTGCCCGATGCGCTCGACGATCTCGGGGTTGATGAGGACGTGCAGCTCGCCCGGCTTCTTGCCGACGGAGAGGTCGATGACGGCGAGGCGCTTCCCAACGCCGACCTGGTTCGCGGCCAAGCCGACGCCCGGCGCCGCGTACATCGTGTCGACCATGTCGTCGATCAGCGCCTGCAGGGAGACGTCGAAGTCGGCCACCGGCGACGTGGGGCGGCGGAGGACGTCGTCTCCGTATTTGATGATTGGAAGGATCATCGCTTCTGTCACTGCGAATGCAGAATGCAGAATGCAGAATGCAGAAGGATCAGAGCGGCAACATTCTGCATTCGGTCACCCCTGCCTCTTCTTCATGCTCTCGATCATCGCCTCGACCGTGTGCTTGGCGCGCTTGCGGTAGAAGTCGTCCAGCACCTTGCGGATGCCGGGGTGCTTGCCGAGGGCGTTGTCGAGCTTCTCCTTGTCGAGGCGCAGGAGCTCGGTCGGCTGCGAGGCCGTGATCGTGGCCGTGCGCGGCTTGCCGGTGAGGACGCTCACTTCGCCGAAGAAGTCGCCCTCGCCCAGCTTGGCGAGGTAGACGGGCTTGTTGTCCTTGCCCGTGGTGAAGACCTTCACCTCGCCGCTGGCGATGACGTACATCGACGAGCCGGTCTGCCCTTCGCTGATGATGACGTGCCCTTCGTCGTGCTGCTCGAGCTCCATCTCGCTCACCAGCGCCTCGCGCTCTTCGTCGCTCAGGTTCTCGAAGAAGGGACTCTTCGGTACCTTGCGCGTGAACATCGGCTCGGCCGCCGCCGGCGCAGGAGCGGAGGCGGCGATCTGCGCGCGAACCTTCTCGGCCTTTTTGCGCACGGCGATGGCCTGCACGGTGAGGCCGTTGTCTTCGTAGTACTTCGCCGTCTCCTCGTACTGCGCGACGGCTTCCTCGTGCGAGCCGGCGCCGGCCAGCGCGTCGGCGTACTGCAGGCGGATGCGCGGGTTGGTGGGGTACTTGGCGAGGTCGCGCGCCAGAAGCGGCACCGCCTTGTCGTACTCGCGCCGCGCCAAGAGCGTCGCCGCGTTTTCGGTCTCTACGGCCATGGCGGCGACATTCTACGAGATCATCCCTCTCCCCGCGGCGCGGGGAGAGGGTGGCCGAAGGCCGGGTGAGGGGCCCCTCATCCGGCGCTGCGCGCCACCTTCTCCCCGCAAGCGGGGCGAAGGATCTCGTCTCAGTATTTGATGCGTTTGAGCTCGAACTTCGCAGAGGCGGCCGGGGTGGAGTACGGATACTTGGCGATGCACTCCTCGAACGTGCGGCGGGCCATGGCCAGGTCGCCGGTCTTCACGTACGTGAGCCCCATCTTGAACATGGCGTCGGGGGCCTTGTTCTGGTCGGCGAACTCCTTGGTGACGCGCGTGTAGTAGCGCATGGCGTTGGAGTAGTCGCCGGCGGCGAAGTAGGTCTCGCCGATCCAGTAGAGGGCGTTGTCGGCCAGCTCTCCGGTCGGATCGGTTTCGAAGACGTGCTCGAACGCCGCGCGCGACTCGGCGTGCTTGCCGCGGCCGAAGAGCATGAGCGCGTTGCGGTAGGAGTCGGCGATGTCGGCCTGTTTCGTCGCGCTCGTTCCAGGGAGGACAGGCACTCTTGCCTGTCCTTGGGCGAGCGGGGGAACGGGCACTGGCATAGGCGTCGGGCTCGGGGGGACAGGCATGAGTGCCTGTCCTCCACTGGAGCTCTCCATTTTCGCGATCCGCGCATTGAGCACGTCCAGCCGCTCCAGGAGCTCCGTCAACTGCGTCTGCAACTCGTTGAGCTTCGCCTCGCTCGCCGTCGGCGTCGGATTGATCGCTTCCTTCTCCGCCTGCGGAATCGGCACGGGCGGCAGATCGTCCGCGCCTTTGTTGCTCGCGCACCCGGCGAGAACGGCGACGGCGGCGAGCGCGGCGGCGAATCTCATGCGGTCTTCAGCGAGTCGAGCTTCCGCTTGGCGCGCTCGGCGTACTCGCTCTTCGGGAACTCGGAGAGCACGCGCTCGAAGTAGAGCCGCGCCTCGGCCTTGCGCCCCATCGCGGCGAGCGACGTGCCGAGGTCGAAGAAGACGGCGTCCTTGTCCTTGTAGTTCGGGTATTTCTCGACGATGCCGTTGAGGCGCAGCACCGCGGCGTTGTAGCTCTTCCGCTTCATGTAAAAGCGCGCCACGAGGTGCTCGTGCTTGGCCAGGCGGTCGAGCACGTCCTGCCGCCGCGCCTCCGCTTCCGGCCGCAGAGGGCTTTTCGGATAGGCGCGCAGCATCTCGTCGAACTTCTCCAGCGCCTCGAAGGTCTTCTGCTGATCGCGGTCCGGCTTCTCCATCTGCTGGTACGAGACCATGGCGATCTGCAGCATGGCGTAGTCGGCGCGGTCGCTGCCGGGGTAGCGGTTGATGAAGTCGCGGTACTTGTACTGCGCCTCCACGAGGTTCACCGGGTCCTTCTGCGCGAAGTACGAGTCGGCCACGCGCAGCAGGGCGCGGCGCCCCAGGGGATCGTTCGGGAAGTTCTCGAAGACGTAGGAGAAGTACGTGCGCGCCTTCGGATACTTCTTCTTCGCGTACTGGTCTTCGCCCTTTTGGAAGGCCTGCTCCTTGGTGAGCTTGGCCAGCTCGGGATCGACGACGGGCCGTTTCTGCTGCGCGTGATGGCAGGCGGTCAGCGCGAACAAAACCAGCGCCGCCGCTGCGATGCTTCGGGTCAGTGTCAAGCGTCCTCCAATAAAACCGCGTTGCGGATCGACCGCATCGCCGCGGCCCGGTCCGGCTGTCCGAAGATCGCCGAGCCGGCCACGAGGATGCGCGCGCCGGCGTCGACGACCATCCGCGCCGTGGTCGCGTCGATCCCGCCGTCGACTTCGATCTCGACGGGCAGACCTCTCTCGTTGATCATCTGAGAGATACGACGGATCTTCGGCACGACAGGTTCTATGAACCGCTGGCCGCCGAATCCCGGGTTCACCGTCATCACCAGGACGAAGTCGCAGAACTCGATTGCCGTGGTCAGCGATTCCGCCGAGGTGGCCGGATTGAGGGCGATGCCCGCCTTGGCCCCGCCCGAGCGGATGAGCTGCAGGGCCCGCTGCAGGTGCGCCTCGGCCTCGATATGGATCGAGATCATCTCCGCGCCGGCCTCGAGGAACCGCTCGATGTAAAACTGCGGCTGCTCGATCATGAGGTGGCAATCGAAGACTTTCACGCTGTGCGCGCGGCACGCTTTGACGATGGCCGGACCGATGGTGAGGTTCGGGACGAAGTGCCCGTCCATGACGTCGAGGTGGATGATGTCGGCGCCAGAGTCAACGGAGGCCAGCTCCTCGGCGAGACGGGAAAAGTCTGCGGAGAGCAGCGATGGGGCGATTTTGATCGACATCGCGCGCAGTCTATTGCATTCGGCCACGGAAACTCAGAACGCAGAATGCGAATGCAGAATCGAGAAACCGGCGGCTCTTTCTTCATTCTGCATTCGCATTCTGCGTTCTAGATTTCCGTGGCGTCACGGCGTCACGGCGTCACCGGCTTCGTCTCCTCCACGATCCCCCCCTCCTCCTGCCGCGTCACCACCACCGTAATCGCGTCGCGCGCCGACACCGGCGCGCCGCGCAAAGGGTACTGGCGGATGATCACGCCGTCCGGCAGGCCCGGATACGACTCGAACTTCACCGTCGAGATGTTCAAGCCGTACGCGCTGAAGTACGAGCGCACCTCTTCGAGATTGTGATCGATCACGTCGGGCATGACGTACGGCCGCGGCGCGGTCGGCACGGCGATGAGCAGCGACACCGGCGTCTGCGCCGCCACCACCGTGTCCTTGGCCGGGTCCTCGGCCACGATCTCCTGCTGCGCCGTGTTCATCTCCGCGTACGTCGTCTGCCCGAGCTTGAGGTTCAGCTGCCCGAGCCGCAGCACCGCCGTGCCGGGGCGCTGGCCGTTGAAGTCGGGGACGCGCAGCACGAGCGGACCGGCGCTGAGATCGACCTTGATCCGCGTCCCGCGCTTGATGAAGTTCGTCGTGCCGGGCGAGCGGTTCTGCCAGACGACGTAGCCGGCCGGCACTTTGTCGGAGTTGCGCGTCTCCTTGCTGACGTCGAGCGTCAATCCGAGGTCCGAGCACATCGCCTTCGCGTCGGCCACCGACTTGCCGATCAGGTTCGGCGTCGGCAACGAGCGCCCGTGCACGAAGAACGTGAAGCAGAGGTAGGTGCTGAAGCCGAAGACGAGGAAGACGAGGAAGCCGAAGAGAGCGTTGTTCAGGCAGCCGCGCTTCATCGCTGCTCGGCCCGATCTTCCTTCTTCTGCTGCATCCGCTCGGCGCGGTATTCCGCTTCGTCGTACTTGCGGGCCTTGTCGCGCGAGACGAGGATCGGGATCAGCGCTTCCTTCCAGACGTCCTCGACGCGCTCGGCGAAGACGAAGTGCAGCTCTTTCTTGATCTCCTCCGGCACTTCGGAGAGGTCCTTTTCATTTCCCTTCGGCAGCACGACGGTCTTGATGTTGGCGCGGTGCGCGGCCATGACCTTCTCTTTGACGCCGCCGACGGAGAGGACCTTGCCGCGCAGCGTGATCTCGCCCGTCATGGCCACTTCGTGGCGCACCGGCCGCTCCCCCATGACCGAGGCGATGCAGGTGGCGATGGCCACGCCGGCGGAAGGGCCGTCCTTCGGGATCGCCCCCGCGGGGAAGTGGATGTGGATGTCGTGCTCGGTGAACTGCTTGTCCTCGATCTCCAGGTCGGCCGACTTCGAGCGGACGTACGAGTACGCCGCCGAGACCGACTCGCGCATGACGTCGCCGAGCTGGCCGGTGACGGTGGTCCGTCCGCTGCCGGGCATGCGCGTGGCCTCGATGAACATGATCTCGCCGCCGAACTGCGTCCAAGCGAGGCCCGTGGTCACGCCGATCTCCGGATGCCGCTCCGCGAACTCGTGCTCGTACGACGGCAGACCGAGGTACGGCTCGAGCTCCGTCGCGTTCACTTCGTAATTCGCGGCTTCGTCGCCGCTGGCGACCTTGCGCGCGATCTTGCGCATGATCGTGGCCAGCTTCCGCTCCAGATTGCGCACGCCCGCCTCGGCGGTGTGATCGCGGATGATCGTCAGGATCGTGTCGTCGTTGATCGTCACCTGATCGGCTTTCAGACCGTGATCGCCGAGGAGCTCGGGGATGAGATGGCGCTTGGCGATCTGGAGCTTCTCGCTCTCCGTGTAGCCGGAGAGGCGGATGACTTCCATGCGGTCGCGCAGCGCGCTGGGGATGTTGTCGAGGATGTTCGCGGTGCAGACGAAGAGCGTGTGCGAGAGGTCGTAGGGGATCTCCAGGTAGCGGTCGACGAAGGCGTGGTTCTGCTTCGGGTCGAGCGCTTCGAGGAGCGCCGACGCCGGGTCGCCGCGGTAGTCCTTCCCGATCTTGTCGATCTCGTCGATCATGATCAGCGGGTTGTTCACGCCGACCTGGACGTAGCTCTGGATCATGCGGCCGGGCATGGCGCCGATGTAGGTCTTGCGGTGGCCGCGGATCTCCGACTCGTCGGTGACGCCGCCGACGGCCATGCGCACGAACTTGCGCCCTAGTGCGTCGGCGATCGCGGCGCCGAGCGAGGTCTTGCCGACGCCGGGCGGGCCGGCGAAGCAGAGGATCGGACCTTTGAGGTCGCCCTTCAGCTTCAGCACGGCCAGGAATTCGAGGATGCGCTCCTTCACCTTCTCCAGGCCGTAGTGGCGCTGGTCGAGCACCTCCTCGGCTTTGGCGAGGTCGAGCTGGTCCTCCGTTTTCTCGCCCCACGGCACCTGCAGCACCGTGTCGAGGTGCCCTTTGATGACGGCGTAGTCGGACGACGACGGCGAGAGTTGCGTCATCCGGTTGACTTCGCGCCGCAGCTGGAGCTTGTGCTCCTCGGCGATGGGCAGCGCTTCGATGCGGTCGCGGTAGGTGTCGGCCTCGCGCTCGGCGGCGTTCGTGTCGCCCAGCTCGTCCTGGATGACGCGGAGCTGCTCGCGCAGGTAGTTCTCGCGCTCGCGGCGGTCGATGGAGTCCTTGATCTGCCGCTGGAGCTCGCGGTCCATCGTGGCCTTGCCGAGGTCGCGATGGATCCAGTCGATGAGGAGCTCCAGGCGCTCGATCGGATTCACCGTCTCGAGCAGAAGCTGCTTCTCTTCGAGCGGGAAGTTGACGAAGGAGGAGAGGAGGTCGGCGAACGTGTCCGGTCCCTCGTCGCGGTTCATGCGCAGGATGTTCAGCAGCTCGTTGGAGTACTTCGAGTCGCTCTCGACCAGCTTCTCGAAGAGCGACGTGGCCTTGTTCATCAGGTGTTCGGTCTTGATCGTCTTCGGCGTCGGCCGCGGGATGACCTCGCGCAGACGCCCTTCGAAGTACGGCTCGTTCTGCAGCATCTGCACGAGCTCGACGCGCTGCCGTCCCTGCAGGAAGAGCTGGAAGCGGTCGCTCGACAGCGGGAGCCGCTGCACGATGGCGGCGAGGACGCCGATCTGCGACAGATCCTCGGGGCGCGGATTCTCCTTGTCGCCGCTCTTCTGGCAGAAGGCGGCGATGAGGTTCTGCTCGTCCGGGAGGCCCTTCAGCAGGCGGACGTTGCGGTCGATGCCGACCTGCAGCGAGAGCACGCCGCCGGGGAAGAGGACGGACGAAACGAGGGGGATGATCGGAAGCCGCGTTGGGACTTCCTGATCCACCCACTCGGATGGAGAATTCGACTGCTTGGGTTTTTGCTGCGCCATCGATCGAGCCGCGCGTTGCCTACGGGCACGCGAATTGTAGAAAATGCAACGGTTGCAATCTACATGAACGAGCTGGCGCCGGCGGTGGTTTTGTCCGATCCGCATCTGAAGCGAGCGGATCTGCACTGCCATAGCCGCTTCTCGGTGTTCAAGTATTTCCGGCGCGCCAACACCCGAGACTGCTACAACGCACCCGAGGACGTCTACCGCATCGCCAAAGCCCGAGGCATGTCCTACGTCTGCCTCACGGACCACGACTCCATCGACGGAGCGCTGTATCTCCTGAACAAGAACCCGGACATCACCGATTTCTTCATCGGTGAGGAAGTGGAAACGTATTTCCCGGAGACGGGGCAGCGCATCCACGTCGGGGTGTGGGGACTCGACGAAGCGCAGCACCGCGAGATCCAGCGCCTCCGCCCGAACATCCGAGAGCTCATTCCCTACATGAAGTCGCAGCGGCTGATCTTCGGGATCAACCACCTCTTTCAGAACTACCGGATGAAGAACGTGGCCGGGCGCTACATCGCCGAGCTCCTGGAGATGTTCGACATCTTCGAGGTGCTCAACGGCGCGATGGCGTCGTTCCACAACCGCATGGTCCAGCAGCTCGTGGCCACGGTGAAGGAGGAGCACGGCCGCTGCGTGTCGATGATCGGCGGCTCCGACGCGCACACGCTCAAGCACGTGGCCAAGGTGCACACGGTCTCGCGCGGCGAGACGGTGCAGGAGTTCCTCGAGAACATCCGCAACGGCGAGTGCTTCGCCTGGGGCACGGAGATGCGCTTCCGCGACCTCGTGGCCGACATCTATCTGCTGACGCTCGCCTACCAGTCCGAGGCCCGCGCCGACCTGCTCTCCACGAGCTACACCGCCGCGGACAAGACCATCCAGCTCGCCGCCCGCCTGGCCTCGATCCCGACCGCGATCTCCGGGTTGCCGGCGGCGATCACGTCGCTCAATTACCTGAAGCAGATCGTGGTGACGAAGGGGATCTCGATGCGGTTCGAGAAGCTGGTGGAGGAGATCCGGCCGGGGCTGGGTGGAGAGCGGTAGAATTGTCGCATGGCGACGATCGAGACTTCCGAGCCGACGACGTTGGCCGAGCGTGCTCGGATCAACAATCGCTCGATCCTCGAGCAGGCCTTCGCCGAGCTAGATCCTGGCGATGAAACACGCCGTCAGTATCTGCTGAATTGGCAGCGCATTCTCGAGATGCCTCCGATCGAGAGCTCTCTCGATCCGGTGCAGCTCATTCGCGAAGACAGGGATCGATGAAAGTGATTCTCGACGCGTCCGCGGCCGTAGCCGCGGTTGCCGGCGAGAAGAAACTCCTCGTTGCTGAAAAAACCCTCGGTGCTTCCGCAACTCTTGCTCCCGATCTTTTCATCGTCGAGGTGACAAACGGCCTGTGGAAGTACGTCGTTTGGGACGGCTTACCGGTCGAAGACGCGATCAAGCATCTTCGGTCGGCGCTGGACATGGTCAACGGCTTTCGTTCAGTCGCGGAACTTGCGGACGAGGCTCTTCGGGCCGCAGCGATTCATCGCCATCCCGTCTATGACCTCTACTACGCCGTCCTCGCCCGTCGTGAAGGCGCAGCGATTCTCACCTTCGACAAACGCCTCAAGCAGCTCTGCGCCGAAATGCGCGTCCCCCTCGCCGACGCCTAGAATTGTTGCGGCATGGCGATGATCGAGATTTCCGATGAGCTCTACGACGCCGTGGCGGAGCGGGCCCGCCGCAACCACCGCACCGTCGAGGAACAGGCGAGTCTCGAATTGACCGCTGATCTAGAAGGCGAGCATCGCCAGCGGCGCCGCGCAATCATCGAGAAACTTCGCCACTCCGCCCCGCTTCTGCCGCCGGACGCGCCATCTCCGGAAGAGGTCATCCGAGAAATCCGAGACCATGACGGTCGTCCTTGACGCATCTGCAGCGATACGCGCTGTTCTCGACCGCCAAAAGGAAACCGCGATCCTCGATGTGCTGGACGCCGCGTCGCCTGTCTGACTACTGATCGTCGATTGAAGACGCTCTGCGCCGCGCTCGGCGTGCCCCTCGCCGACGCCTAGAAATTGATCCCCAGCCCGCCGATGTACTTCCGGGTCACGCCGTTGGGATCGATCGTGTCGAGCAGGTAGGGGGAGTTCTCCGCCCGCGCCACCTCCACGCCGACCAGCAGCTTGAGGTCGAGCAGGAAGTGCAGCGTCTGGGCGACGCGCACGTTCACGCGCTCGCTGCGGTAGTCGCCGCCGGCGCGGTTCTGCTGCGGCTGGCGCATCTCGCGGTAGGAAACCGCGATCGACGTGCCGGTCGGCTCGTAGGTCGACTGCACGTCGCCGGTGACGAAGTTCTTGTTCGCGTCCGGCACCATCGGCAGCGTCGTGCGGATGTAGCCGGCGCTCGAGGAGAGGTCGACGAGAAAGCGCTTGGCCAGCTCCTTGCGGCAGTTCACGCGCAGATCGCGGCGGACGTCGCCGGCGTCGACGTAGAGGCCGTCCCAGAACTGTTCGAACCCGTCCGTGAAGATCACGCGCAGCGGCGCGTCGGCGCGCATCACCGTGCCGACGATCGAGACCCCGCTGTGCGTCTCGTCGCCGGAGACGATGCCGAACGAGTACATGTACTTCGGCAGCAGGCGCGACTCGTCGGACCAGACCACGATGGCCGGCATGGCGTTCTGCTGGTCCTGCTGGTACACCTTGAACAGCCCGCTGGCGACGAGCGACGTCTCCTTGCCGATCTTCCACTCCGCGCCGGAGCGCGGCGCCCACTCCGTGCCGTAGAGCCCTAGGCGGCTGGAGAGGCCGTATTGCAGCATCAGCCGCGACGAGACGTCGAGATTCGCGCTCGCCGTGAGGTCGGCGGTGCGGAACGTCGCATTCGGCATGTTGTGCAGGCTCTCCTGCGCCACGCGCAGCGAGACGCCGATGTCCGTGCGGCCGGCCTGGAGGATCGTCGTGTTGCCCGCGACCTCGATCAGGTCCGAGCCGGGATTGGCGGTGAAGAGATTCTGCTGCGCGAGGTAGCGCACCTGCAGCTTGGCGTCGCCGTGCTCCCACTCGAAGTTATGCGAGCGGATGTCGGCGTGCTGCGGCGCGATGTCGTCGTCGCGGTAGCGCCACCAGCTCTTCGTCGACGCCAGCTTGTAGGCCTCGGTCGGCGACGAGCGCAGCTCCATCTGCATGGCGCTCGACTGCGCCAGCGGCGTGCCGAAGCGCCCCTCGTCCGTGGGGTCATCGACGCGGTGCAGGTTCCCGTGGAAACCGAGCTGCCACGAATCGCCCAGGCGGCTCTCGACGCCGAGCGCGGTCTGCGCCGTCGTCGGCGCGGAGCTCTGCTGCGGCACGCCGGTGATCGACGTCATCTGTCCGCGGAAGCGCGGCCCGTCGATCATCGGCGCGAGCGAGGCCATCTGCGCCTGCCGCTCGCGCAGCACGTTGTCGATGTCGCGCAGCACGTCCGGCGGCAGCGAGGCGCGCAACTCCCAGATCTTCTGATTGGCGTCTTGGCTCGCCCCCTTCTCGTTCTTCAGCGCCAGCGCAATGCGGTGCTTCTCTTTCGTCGGCACGATCATCGCCATCGCCGGGAGGAATCCCGACTTCACGGCGATGATCTTGTAGACCGCGGCGGGAAGCGACGGCAGGCTGAACGAGCCGTCGACGGCGGTGAAGGTCTGGCTCGCTTCGAGGCTGCTCAGGTTGAGGGCGATGATCAGCGCGTTCGCGACCGGACGCGTGGCCGTGGTGACGCTGCCAAGGACTTGCAGCGCCGGCGGCAGAGGAGAGTCGGCGCGCGCCGTGGCGGCGAGGGCCACGATCGATGACGCTACAGCGAGCGCGCGGATGCGGCGCATTTGCATTCTCTCTGGGTCCAGGAGTCTACACCACCATTAGATGTGGGCGACAACGCGGTGCACCCGTAACAAATTCGTTTTCGCCCGCTGGTAGATCGGCGAGCCCATCAGGATGACCAGACGATCGCCCGGAACGACGATGTCGTGGTTCAGCAAGTACTCGTCGACGCGCTCCACGATCTGCTCGTGGTACTCCTCGACGTCGCGCAGCACGAACGGTTGAACGCCCCACAAGATATTCATCCTCCGCGCCACCCAGCTCGACGGCGTGAGGGCGATGATCGGCTGCGGCGGGCGGAACTTCGACATCAGCCGCGCCGCGAAGCCGGTCTGGGTGAAGACGACGATGAACTTCGCCTCGAGCTGCTCGGCCGCGTACTTCGCCGCCCCCGCCAGCGCATCCGTGAACTCGTCCGCCTCGGAGAACTTCCGGAACGGGGCGCGCTCGGCGCGGACGGCCAACTGCGGGTTCTGCTCCGCGGCCATGATGATGCGGGCCATGATCTGCACCGACTCGACCGGGTACATCCCCGACGCCGTCTCGGCGGAGAGCATGACCGCGTCGGAGCCGTCGAAGATGGCGTTGGCGACGTCGGAAGCCTCCGCGCGCGTCGGCCGCGAGCTCTGCGTCATCGACTCCAGCATCTGCGTGGCGGTGATGGCGAAGCGCCCCATCTCGCTCGCCTTCGCCAGGATTTGCTTCTGCACGATCGGCACGGCCTCGGCGGGCAGCTCCACGCCGAGGTCGCCGCGGGCGACCATCACGCCGTCGCTGACGAGGAGGATCTGCTCGAGGTTGTCGATCGCCTGCGCCTTCTCCAGTTTGGCGATGACGTTGAGCTCTCCTCCGCCGAGATTCTGGAGGATCTCGCGCAGCCCTTCGATGTCGCTGCGGCGGCGCACGAACGACGCGGCGATGTAGTCGAGCTGCTGCTCGACGGCGAAGGCGACGTCCTCGCGGTCTTTGTCGGTGATGGCCGGGATCGTCAGCTCCGTGTCGGGGAAGTTCATCCCCTTCTTCGATGAGACCGGGCCGCCGTGCAGCACGCGCGTCACGACGGCGTTCGCGTCGAGCGACGTGACGACGAGCTCGACGAGGCCGTCGTTGATGAGGATGCGCTGGCCGACCGACATCTCCCGCGGCAGCGGCGTGAACGGCGTCGAGACGGTCTGGGCGTTGCCGACGACCGGCGTCGTCGTGACCGTGAACGTCTGCCCGTTGCGCAGGTGCACGACGCCGTCGACGTCGCCGATACGCAGCTTCGGGCCTTGAATGTCGCCGAGGATGGGAACGTATTTGCCGTAGTCCGTGGCGATGCGGCGGATGCGCTTGATGAGGTCGACGCGCTCGGCGTTCGTGCCGTGCGAGAAGTTCATCCGGAAAACGTCGACGCCCGAGGTGAGGAGGCGCTGGATCGTCTCCTCGGTTTGGCAGGCCGGGCCTAACGTGGCGATGATTTTGGTTCTGCGCATTGTATGGAGTGCGGCGGCCATGCCGCCGCTGTCAGAGCGCCGGCATGGCCGGCGCACTCCACATCATGACGCAGCCAGCGCCGGCTGTAACGTTCTCCCCACCACCTGCGCAATGGCGTCGGCCTGGCGCACGATCTCGGCGAACGCATCCGGCGTGATCGACTGCGGGCCGTCCGAGAGCGCCTCTTCGGGCTTGTGATGGACCTCGATGATCAGCCCGTCCGCGCCGGCGGCGATGGCGGCGCGCGACATCGGCGCGACCTTGTTCCGCTTGCCGGTGCCGTGGCTCGGGTCGGCGAGAATGGGGAGGTGGCTGATGCGCTTGATGGCGGGGATGACGCTGAGGTCGAGGGTGTTGCGGGTGTGATCGGCGAAGGTCCGCACGCCGCGCTCGCACAGCATGACCTTGTAGTTCCCCTCGGCCATGATGTACTCGGCGCTGAGCAGGAGCTCGTCGAGCGTCGCGGCCATGCCGCGCTTGAGCAGCACCGGCTTGCGCGCGCGCCCCGCGGCCTTGAGCAGCGAGAAGTTCTGCATGTTGCGCGCGCCGATCTGGATGCAGTCGGCGTACGCATTGACGAGCTCGAGCGAGGCCTCGTCGATGGCTTCGGTGACGACCGGAAGATCGAACTCTTCGCGGACGCGCGCGAGGATCTCCAGCCCCTCTTCGCCGAGACCTTGGAACGAGTACGGCGAGGTGCGCGGCTTGTACGCGCCGCCGCGCAGGAGCTGGCCGCCGCCGCGCTTCACCCCCTCGGCGACGATGCGCGTCTGCTCGAGCGACTCCACCGCGCACGGACCGCCGATGACGACGATGCCGTTGCCGCCGACGTCGACGCCGCCGACGCTGACGATCGTGTCGTCCGGCTTCGCCTCGCGGCTGACGAGCTTGTAGGGATGGCTGACCCGAATGACTTCGTGGACGCCGGGGAAAGTCTCGACGATGACCGGATCGGTGAGGCCCTGCGCGCCGGTGACGCCGATGGCGGTGCGCTGCGCGCCGGGAATCGGATGCGCCTTCAGCCCCAGCTTCTCGATGTGGCGAACGACTGCTTCGACTTGCTCGGGCCGGGCTCCGGCCTCCATCACGACCAGCATTGAGGTCCTCGTTTTGCCGGCAGGAATCGCACTCGAACGGACCGGCGTTCTGAAGTCAGCTCAGTATAATTCACGCGTTCGACGCGGGATTCCGGAGAGCCTCTCATGAAGCCATCGCTGAAATCGTTCGTGCTGTTCGCCGCCGCCGCGCTTTTGGCGCTACAGGCTCTCGCCGCCGACTATTGGGTGGTGATGAAGGACGGCACGCGCTACAAGGCAAAGGCGCGGCCGACCGTGACCGGCAACCGCGCCACGATCCAGATGCAGAGCGGCAGCACGCTCGTCGTCGACGCGTCGCAGATCGACGTGGCCAAGTCGGAGGAAGTGACGCGCAACGGCGGCGGCGAACTGCTGGCCATCGAGCAGCGGCCGACCGGCATGGCCGCGCAGACGCAGCAAAGCCCGCCGCTCGGATCGCAGATCAAGCTCCGCAAACTCCCCGCGCAGCAGGCGCAGACGGCGACGGCCGCACCGGTGTCGCTGCCGCCGCCGCAGCCTGCCGCGCCGATTACCGCGACGCCGTCGACCGGCGCCGAGGCGCAGGCGGGCGTGATCGACAAGTTCACGCGGGCCTTCGAGAACGTCGGCATCTACGAGCACAAGATCACCTCGATCAACCGCAACTCGCTCCATTGCGAGCTCACCGCCGACAGCGAGGACAAAGTCTTCAACGTCCTCTCCGCGGCCGCGTTCCTGGTCGTGCACAACGCCGGCATCCCCGGCGCGCAGATCGACATGGTCGAGATCTTCATGAAGACGACGAACGGCGGCTCCGCGGGCCGGTTCCAGATGACGCAGGCCGACGCGCAGGCGCTCTACGCCGGCGGCCTCTCGCCGACGCCGGCGAAGATGCAGGAGTACTTCGTGCGCAAGGTTCTCTACTAGCGTGTCATCCTGAGCCGCGTCAGACGGCGAAGGATCCCCCGCTACGCTCGGGATGACACGTCACTCGACCGCTTCGGCGCGGACGCCCCCGCCGTAGATCATCACGTAGCGGAAGCGCCGCACCACCGGGTCGATGATCGTCCGCTCGCCGGGCGCGAAGACCACCGGCTCGACCGGTCCCTCGATCGTCATCAGCTCGGCGCGCTCGTTGGCGAAGCGCACTTTGATCGGGCGGCTGACGTTGCTGTCGCCGTCGATGGTCAGCCGCACGCGGCCGGTCATCGGCGCGAAGTCGTACGCGGTGGCGATCGTCTTCTTCGACACCGCCACGGCCACGCCTTCGACGATGTCGACGCTCGCCAGCGCCGTGTTGAATGTGAACGACGACGACGGCGGGAGCACTTTGTGCGGCGGGATGGTGAAGTCGCGCTTCACGAGCTCGAGGTAGTTCCAGCGCCGCGCGGGCGGGCGGCCGAGGCGCAGCGGCGCTTCTTTCTTCTGGGGATCGCGCGCGATCAGATCGGGCGTCCAGCGGCGGACGATATGCCAACTCGCGTCCGTCACCGCCAGGTTTTGATAATCGGCGGCGACGTCGACCGCGGCGATCAAGCCGCCGACGCCGTTCGGGCTGCGCAGCGCCACGACGATGCGGTTGCCCGTCGTCTTCGCCAGCTCGCTCACGTCGTACGCGTCGAGCGTCGGCTGCTCCCCCACCCGCCGCCCGCCGATCTCGCGGCCGTTGAACCAGAGCGTGTACTCCGGGTCGCCCGAGATCTTGATGCGCGTGAAGTAGCGGTTCGGCGGCAGGTCGAAGTCTTTCGTGGCGAAGAAGGCCTGCGGGTCGCCCGAGGCGATGCGGTGGTTGACCCAGATCCACTCCGCGCGGCCGGTGTTGTCGAAGAACTTGTGCGAGTAGAGGAGCTCGATGCGGCTGACGGCGAAGGTGAGGAGGAGGAGAACGCCGAAGACGATGGAGAGGCGGCGCATCAGATCGCGATCGTGGGGAGAGATAAAATCCGCCGCCGGCATGAAGGCGGTCATTGTAATTCCCGCGCGATGGGCGTCGACGCGCTTCCCCGGCAAGCCGCTGGCGCTCATTTCGGGCGTGTCGCTCATCCAGCGCGTGTACGAGCGCGCGGTGCTCTCGCGCCTTGCCTCGGCCGTGTACGTCGCGACGGACGACGCGCGAATCGCGTCGCACGTGTCGTCCTTCGGAGGCTTGGTTCTGCAGCCCGAGGGGGAGTTTCAGAGCGGCACCGACCGCATCGCCGCCGCCGTCCGGCTGCTGCCGTCTCCGTACGAGGCGGTCGTCAACGTGCAGGGCGACGAGCCGTTGATCGATCCCGCCGTCATCGACCAACTGATTTCCGCGTTGTCGGCCTCCGACCTCGCCACGCTCGCCTGCCCTCTCCTGACCGACGAAGAATTCACCGCGCGCGACATCGTCAAGGTCGTGACCGATCTCACCGGCCACGCCCTCTACTTCTCCCGCGCCCCGATCGGCTCCCGCCCCACCGCCCTCCGCCACATCGGCATCTACGGCTACCGCGCCGAGGCCCTGGCCCGCTTCACCACCCTCCCCCCCGCCCCGCTCGAGCGCGCTGAGTCGCTCGAGCAGTTGCGCGCCCTGCAGAACGGGATGCGCATCCGCGTGCTGCTGACCGACAAGCCGCACCTCGGCGTCGATCGTCCGGAGGACGTGGGGCGGGTGGAGGAGGAGCTGTCGCGGATCTCCGCGGAGTAGAATTTCGGCACTGCCGCAGAGAGGGAGCCCACAAGTGTCTTGCCTCCGAGGTACCCTCGGGCGCGTCGAAAGGAGTGGCAGTGGAAGACAACGAGCTCAGACAACTTTTCGCGGAAGTGCACAACCGCATTACGACCGAGATTGGTCACGTCGGCGTCGAAATCACCGGCATTACAGCCGAAGTCCACCGCAATACGACCGAGATCCGACACCTCGGGGTCGAAATCGAGGAACTCCGATCCACCGTCCAACTGAACAACGAAATGATTCACGCCGTCGACGAGAAGCTCGAAACCTTCCGCACGGAGACGAAAGACAACTTCAAGAGCGTTCACGACGTCATCGGCACTGCTCATGCCCAGCTCATCAGCCGCATTCGCAAGATCGAGAAGGCTTCCTGAGCTTGCCCCCTCCTCCCACCCTCGTCTAAAATCTCCCTCATCGGTGGCAACGATGCGTTCTGACCTCGGGGGAAGTCGTTCGTGAGCGTGAGGCTCACGACACACGTCTCACCCGCCCCAGCCACACGAGTCCCCTCCAAACAATCCGGCACGAGAGTTGTTCGCCTAGGGAGACGACTGTCATGAGCACGAAATACATCTTCATCACCGGCGGCGTGGTCTCGGGACTCGGCAAGGGCATCGCGGCGGCCTCCATCGGCGCGCTCCTCGAGGCCCGCGGCTTCAAAGTCACGCTGCAGAAATTCGATCCCTACATCAACGTCGACCCCGGCACCATGTCGCCGTTCCAGCACGGCGAAGTCTTCGTCACCGACGACGGCGCCGAGACCGACCTCGACCTCGGCCACTACGAGCGCTTCACGTCGATGCGGGCCACGCGCAAGAACAACTTCACCACCGGGCGCATCTACCTCAAGGTCATCGAGAAAGAGCGCCGCGGCGACTACCTCGGCAAGACCGTGCAGGTCATCCCGCACATCACCGACGAGATCAAGAAGTGCGTGCGCGAAGTCAGCGAAGGCGTCGACGTCGTCATCGTCGAGATCGGCGGCACCGTCGGCGACATCGAGTCGCTGCCCTTCCTCGAAGCCATCCGCCAGTTCCGCCAGGAAGTCGGCCGCGGCAACGCCCTCAACATCCACGTCACGCTCATCCCCTACATCAAAGCCTCGGACGAGATGAAGACCAAGCCGACGCAGCACTCCGTGCAGAAGCTGCGCGAGATCGGCATCCAGCCCGACATCCTCCTCTGCCGCAGCGAGCGGGCCATCCCCGAGGACATGAAGAAGAAGATCGCCCTCTTCTGCAACGTCGAAGAGGAGTCCGTCGTCTCCGCGCTCGACGTCGAGTTCATCTACCAGGTCCCTCTGGCGTTCTCGCGCGAGGGGCTCGACGAGATCCTCCTCGACAAGCTCCACCTCCCGCACGAGGAGATCGGCGCGCTGACTAAGTGGGAAGAGATCGTGCGCAAGATGCGGCACCCCGAGGACGAGGTGCGCATCGGCTTCGTCGGCAAATACGTCGAGTTCGGCGACTCCTACAAGTCGCTCAACGAGGCCCTGACGCACGGCGGCATCGCCAACAACGTCAAGGTGCGCATCGTCTACATCGACTCGGAGACCCTCGAGGAGGAGGGCTACCACGGCGAGCTCGCCAGCGTCGACGGCATCCTGGTCGGCCCCGGCTTCGGCTCGCGCGGCGTGGAAGGGAAGCTGCGCGCCATCCGCTACGCACGCGAGAAGCGCATCCCCTACTTCGGCATCTGCCTCGGCATGCAGTGCGCGACGATCGAGTTCGCGCGCAACGTCTGCGGCATGGTCGGCGCGAACTCGACGGAGTTCGACGACGAGTCGCCCTACAAGGTCATCTATAAGCTGCGCGATCTCATCGGCGTCGACGCCTTGGGCGGCACGATGCGCCTCGGCAAGTATCCGTGCGGGTTGAAGGAAGGGTCGATCGCGCGCGCTGCGTACGGCACGGAGCTCGTCGAAGAGCGGCACCGTCACCGTTACGAGGTCAATCCCGAGTACGTGCCGCAGCTCGAAGAGCGCGGCTTCCGCGTCACCGGCGCGTCGCCCGACGGCAAGTTCGTGGAGATGATCGAGCTCGAAGGGCACCCGTGGTTCGTCGGCTGCCAGTTCCATCCCGAGTACAAGTCTCGCCCGGCCGCGCCGCACCCGCTGTTCCGCTCCTTCATCGCCGCCGCCCGCGCGTTCAAGAATTCGACGAAGACGACGCTGCGGATGGAGACGCCGACGGAAGCGGAGATGGTGTGAGAAAGGCGCTCGGCGTCGCCATCGGCGGAATCGTCGCCTTTGCCTGCGTGCAGGCGGCGGAGCTGATCGTCCATCGGCTCTATCCGTTTCCTCCCGGCACGGACATGCATGACATGGCCACGATCAAGAAATTCGTATCCACGCTGCCGATGACGGCGATGCTGCTCGTCCTGGCGGGCTGGCTGATCGGCACGCTGCTCGGGACGTTCGTCGCCGCGAAGATCGGCCGCAGCCCCGTCCCCGCCTATGTCCTCGGCGTGCTGCTCCTCGGCGGCGGGATCGCCAACGCATTCATCATTCCGCAGCCGGCCTGGTTCACCGCCGTGTCGATCGTCATCTTCCTCGCCATGCCGTTCGCGGGAATCGCGATGGCGAAGCCGGTACAATCCGCGCCCGCATGACGCGCGCGATCCGCATCACCGGCGACATCGCCTTCGGCGGCGACAACCCGCCGCTCTTCATCGCCGGGCCGTGCGTCATCGAGTCGCGCGAGCACGTGCTGGCCATGGCCCGCACGATCCGGAAGCTGCGCGACGAGCTGAAGATCAACCTCGTCTTCAAGTCGTCGTTCGACAAGGCCAACCGGACCTCGATCGAGTCGTTCCGCGGGCCGGGCCTGGAGAAGGGACTCGAGTACCTGCGCGAGGTGAAGGAAGAGACCGGGCTTCCGGTGCTGAGCGACATTCACGAATGGCAGCAGGCCGGGCCGGCGGCCGAGGTGCTCGACGTGCTTCAGATCCCGGCGTTCCTCTGCCGGCAGACCGACCTCATCGCCGCGGCGGCGCGCACCGGAAAGCCGGTCGCGGTGAAGAAGGGGCAGTTCCTCTCGCCCGAGGAGGCGAAGAACATCCTCGACAAAGCCGCGGAGGCCGGCAACGACCGCGTCTTCATCACCGAGCGCGGCACCTCCTTCGGCTATCAGAACCTCGTCGTCGACATGCGCTCGTTTCCGGTCCTGCGCGGCTTCGGCGCGCCCGTGGTCTACGACATCACCCACTCCATGCAGCGCCCGGGCGGCGAAGGGAAGCAGACCGGCGGCACGCCGCAGTTCGCGCGTCCGCTGGCGCGCGCGGCGGCGGCGGCGGGGGCGGATGGATTTTTCATGGAAGTGCACGACAACCCGCCGTCCGCGCTGAGCGACCGGACGACGCAGCTCCGTCCAGAGGCGGCGCGGGCGATCATCGAGGACGTGCTGGCGATCCGGGCCGCGGTGCCGGAGCTGTGATGCCGAAGTGGCGCCGCTGGATCGCCATCGCCGTTGCGCTCTACCTCCTCCTCGTCCTCCTCGACCGCTTCGTTCTCGTGGAGCTATTCGTCCGACGCTGCGGCGTGGCGCTGGCGGCGGCGGTATTCGAGGCGCTCGCGGTCGTCGGAATCGGCTACGCCGTGACTCGTGTCATTCCGAGCGCAGCGAGGACGCTCCTGCGTCGCCGCACGGCGGGGGATTCCTCGCCGTCGACGCCGCTCGGAATGACACGGTGGGGCGAGCTCGATCTCGGGCGCGACCTCCTCATCGGCTATCCGATCTTCGGCGCGCTCTGTTTTCTTCTCGGATTGCTCAGCACAGCCGCGCCGCTCATGCTGGCCATCCTCGTCGTCGCCGGCGTGTGGGGCATGTATGCCGTCGTGCGGCGCTTCGAGTCGCGGCCGGTGACGCTCGACGCCATCGGCTGGCCGCCCGGAATCCTCCTCGTGCTCATCGTCATCGGGGTGGCGATGGCGCAGGCGCCGCCGTCATCGCTCGACGAGCTCGCCTATCACCTGGCCGTGCCGTGGACGTGGATCAAGGAAGGGCGCGCCATCGCGCTGCCGCTGCTGTCGCACTCCTACTTCCCGCTCGGTATCGAGTCGGCCGACCTCCCGCTCCTCGCGCTCCTGGGGCCGCTCGGCGGCGGCATCGCCTCGCACTTTCTCCATCTCTTCGCCGCGATCGCGGCCGCGGCCGTGGCCTGGGAGCTGACCGGCCGCAACGGACTGGCCACCGCGGCGATCATCACCACGCCGGCGCTCCTCATCGCCACCGGCTGGTCATTCGTCGACTGGCCGCTCGTCGGCCTGGCGCTCGTCGCCTTCGAAGCGGCCGATGACGACGCGCGCTTCGCCGCCGCGATCGGCGCGGGACTCCTGACGAAGTACACGTTCATCCCGATCGCGATCGTGCTCATCGTCGCGAGCCGGCGCTGGCGCGCGGCCCTCCCCGCGCTCGCCATCGGCTGCGTCTTCTTCGTGCGCAACGCCATCCTCACCGGCAACCCGCTCGCGCCGTTCTTCACCGGCCTCGCGCCGCACGTCGCGCACTACCGCGGCGCCGCCTACCTCTCCGACTACGTTTTCGACGGCAAGTTCATCGACGAGAGCCTCGGCGCGTCGCTTCTGGCGCTGCTGCCGCTGACGACCGGCCTCGTGCCGATCATCCTGGCGCTGGCGGCCGTCGCCCTCTTCTTCCTCGCCCCCTCGGCGCGCATCCTCCTGCCGTTCCTGGCCGTCCCCGCGGCACGCAACCTCCCGCCGTCGCGGACGCTGCGCGTGCTCCTGGCCATCGCCGTCGCCGTGCAGCTCTTCCTGGCCGTCTGGTTCGTCGACCGCAGCGGCGTCTTCGCGCTCCTCTCCGGCAATCAATCCGACGAGGAGTACCTCGTCAAGGCGCGCGCGTCGTACGTCACCGTCGAGAGCATCGACGCCCTCACCCCGCCCGACGCGGTCGTCCTCGTCGTCGGCCTCAATGAGACCTATTGGTTCCAGCACCGCGTGCGCGGCGGCGGCAACTTCGACGGCCCGCGCGTCTCCGCGTATCTCGAGCAACCGACGCCCGACGCGCTCTACGCGCGGCTCAAGAGCGACGGCGTCACGCACGTGGCCGTCGTCTCCCTCCCGCCGCCGACGAGCGTGGCCAAGAAAGTCGAGGAGCGCGAGACCGCGCTCTCCCCCGCCGCGCAGCGGATGATGTCGCAGACCCTCGACCGCTACGCCGCGGGCGTCGTCTCGCGCGGCGCGGCCACGTTGTTTACACTGCGGTGAAGGAGGATTTGAATGGAAAAGATCACCGGCATCGGCGGCGTGTTCATCAAGGCGGAGGACGCGCCGGCGCTGCGCAACTGGTACCGCGACAACCTCGGCATCGACGTCGATCCGAACTACGGCGGCGCGATGTTCGGCGACACGGTCTGGACGATCTTTCCGGCCACGACGAAATACTTCGCCAAGCCGTGCATGATCAACTACCGCGTCAGCGACCTCGAGGCCATGCTCGCCCAGCTCCGCGCCGCAGGCGCGACGGTCGACGAAAAGGTCGACGACACGGACTACGGGCGGTTCGGCTGGGCGACCGACCCGGAGGGGAACCGCATCGAGCTCTGGCAGCCCGTCACGGACAAGTAGCGAAGGCCTCGGTGTCCGTCACCGCCGGCGCCGACTGTCCGAAGTAGTTGAAGTAGCGCTTCGTCTGCCCGCTCTTCACGTCGGTGACGGCGACCTGGTAGTGCACGTTCGTCGTCGCCGCCGAGAAGACCCACTTGTTGTTGTTCACCGGGCAGCCGTCGAGCACCTTCACCAAGAGCTCCCAGTTGTCGGAGCCGAAGAACCAAAAGAGGCCCGACGTCGAGTTCGAGCCCGGAACGACCGTGCCGACGCCGCGCGTGCCGTCGGGCAGCAGCCACTTCGACGTCACGCTGAAACGGTTCGGCGTCAGGCAGAGCTGCGTCGACGTCGTCGAGCCGCACGTCAGCGCCACCGGCGAAGTCAGGTAGGCCCCCGTGCCGACCGTCGTTCCGTGGTGGCCGGCGATCGCGTCGTTCGCGTTGCCGTCGAGGTGATAGACCGCCACCAGCCCCGCCTGCGGCGCGTTGATGGTCCTGTTGATGTTCGCGCGGAGCTCGTCCTGTGTGCGGGCCACGTTCCAGATCCGCACTTCGTCGATCGAGCTCGCGTACTCGGGGGAGTAGGCGACGTCGCTGTTGAAGCGCATCGGCTGCGTGTTCGTCGTCATCGGGCCGCTGTCCGCCCTCGAGGCCACGAGCTCGCCGTCGACGTAGTGCTTGCGCGTCACGCCGTCGTAGGTGACGGCGATGTGCTGAAACTCGTTGGGCTGCACCTTCCCGCCGTCGAACAGGCTCGGCATCCCCTTGATGTACGAGCGGAGCGTCGTGCCGCAGACGCCGATCCACCAGGCGGTCGTGTACTGCTTGCCGGCGATCCCGCTGCAGCCGCCGGCGTCGACGCCGGTGAGCCAGGCCTCGAAGGTGAAGCCGGTCGAGAAGTCGAAGACACTGCTGTGCGGCACCTCGACGTAGCCCAGGCCGGAGCCTTTGATGAAAAACGCGCCGTAGGGCTGCGCGGCGGCAGGCATCGCCGCGACGATCGACAAGAAGACGAAGAGAGCGGCGAGCCGAGTTTTCATGACGGCCAGCTTACACCGTCACTGCCTCCCCCACGCCCGCGGCCGCGCGCAGCGCGTCGACCTTGTCCGTCGCTTCCCAGGTGAACTCCGGCTCGCTGCGGCCGAAGTGGCCGTAGGCCGCGGTCTTCTTGAAGATTGGACGGCGCAGGCGGAGCGACTCCATGATCCCGCGCGGGGTCATCTGGAAGTTCTCGCGCACCAGCTCCACGAGCTTGGCCGGATCGATGCGGCCGGTATCGAAGGTGTCGACGTAGACCGACACCGGCTCGGCCACGCCGATGGCGTAGGCGAGCTGTACTTCCACTTCGTCGGCGAGTCCCGAGGCCACGATGTTCTTGGCGATGTAACGGGCCATGTAGCACGCCGAGCGGTCGACTTTCGTGGGGTCCTTGCCCGAGAACGCACCGCCGCCGTGACGGCCGCGGCCGCCGTAGGTGTCGACGATGATCTTGCGTCCTGTGAGGCCGGTGTCGCCCTGCGGTCCGCCGATGACGAAGCGCCCGGTGGGGTTGATGTGAAAGACGGTGTTCGCATCGATGAGATCCGCCGGCACGGTCGGCCGGATGACGTGCTCGATGATGGCGTCGCGGAGATCGCGGCTGCTCACCGCGGGGGAGTGCTGCGTGGAGATGACGATGGCGCTGGCGCGGATGGGCCGCTTGCCCTCGTACTCGATCGTCACCTGCGACTTGCCGTCGGGGCGGAGGAAGTCGAGCTCGTTGGCCTTGCGCACGTCGGTGAGCTTCCGCACGAGCTTGTGCGCCAGGGTGATGGGCAGCGGCATGAGCTCCTCGGTCTCGCGGCAGGCGAAGCCGAACATGAGACCCTGATCGCCGGCGCCGCCGGTGTCGACGCCCTGGGCGATGTCGGGCGACTGCGGATCGATCGAGGAGATGACCGCGCAGGTCTCGCTGTCGAAGCCGTACTTGGCGCGGGTGTAGCCGATCTCGCGGATGGTGTTGCGGACGACGGAGGGGAAGTCGACGTAGGTCTTGGTCGTGATCTCGCCCGAGATCATGGCCATGCCGGTCGTGACCAGCGTCTCACAGGCGACGCGGCCGAGCGGATCCTCGGCCAGAACGGCGTCGAGGATCGCGTCCGAGATCTGGTCGGCGATCTTGTCCGGATGCCCCTCGGTGACGGACTCCGAGGTGAAAAGGGTGCGGTAAGCCATTGTGGGGGTGCGCTCCTGCGTTGAAATCGCGCCATCCTAGCATAGGGGGCAGGGCGCAGGGGGCGGGGCGCAGATCGAGCCTCATGACGTGCACGTCCAGTCCGCAGTGCTCTGTCTGCGCCCCGCCCCCTGCGCCCCGCGCCCTTCTCTGGCCGCCCCCTTGCAACCTCGTCCGTTGATGCTCAAGGCCCGCGACATCGGCGCGTACCGCGACCTGCTCATGCTCTTCACCCGCTACGGGCGAAAGGACTTCCGCCTTTCGCTGGCGCCGGAGGACATCGTCGCCGAGGAAGCAGAAGAGACGATCGAGCCCGACGTGGCCAAGCGCGCCAAGGCCTTCGCCGAGTCGCTCAAGAAAATGGGGCCGACGTACGTCAAGTTCGGGCAGGTCCTCTCCACGCGGCCCGACATCGTCCCCCCCGAGTACATCGCCGAGCTGGAGTCGCTGCAGGACTCGATCGAGCCGTTCTCCTTCGCCGAGGTCGAGCGCATCGTCGAGGAGGAGCTCGGCGTGCGCATCTCCAAAGCCTTCGAGACGTTCGAGTCGACGCCGCTCGCCGCCGCGTCGCTCGGCCAAGTCCACCGCGCCGTTCTCCGCGACGGCCGCGAAGTCGTGGTCAAGGTGCAGCGCCCGGGAGTGCGCGACCAGGTGCGCGACGAGCTGGCCGTGTTCAACGATATCGCCCACTCGCTCGAGCAGCACTCCGAGATCGCCCGGAAGCTCAACCTCGTCGGCGCCATCGAGCAGGCCAAGATCACGCTGACGAACGAGCTCAATTACCTGCAGGAGGCGCGGAACGCGGAAGTGCTGCGCAACAACCTCGCCTCGTTTCCGCAGATCTACATCCCGCGCGTCATCCACGACATGGCCACGTCGCGCGTGCTGACGACGGAGCTCGTGCGCGGGCGCAAGGTCTCGAAGCTCACCCCGCTCGCCCTCATCGACCACGACTACGCCGAGCTGTCCGGCGTGCTGACGCGCGCGTATCTCAAGCAGATCTGCGTCGACGGCTTTTGGCACAGCGATCCGCACCCCGGAAACATCTTCATCCGCGACGAGGACGGCCGCTCCCAGCTCGTCCTCCTCGACTTCGGCCAGGTCAGCCACATCAGCCGCGAGCTGCAGGACGAGATCCTCAAGCTGCTCCTGGCCATCTCCTCGAACCGCGGCCACGAAGTGGCCGACGCCTGCGTGCGCATGTCGGAGATCCAGGACACCTTCGACGTCACGCGCTTCGTCAAGGACATCTCCACGATCGTGGCCACCTTCCACGACGCCGACGTCCGCCAGATCAACGCCGGGCAGCTGATCTTCAGCGTCATCGGCATCGCCAACAACAACGGCGTGAAGGCGCCGGCGGAGCTGGCCATGCTGGCCAAGACGCTGCTGCATCTCGACGGGATCACCAAGAAGCTCGACCGCGACTACGACCCGCAGAGCGTGATCCGCGGGTACGCCGAGGAGCTGATCGCGCAGAAGCTGATGCAGAAGTTCAACCCGCGGAACTTCTACCCGGCCATGCTCGATCTCAACCAGCTCGTCCTCGACCTCCCCCACCGCACGCGGGAGATCCTCGACCAGACCGCGGCCGGGCGCCTGACGCTGGCCATCAAGCTGACGCAGGCGGAGGTCTTCCTCGCCGGCATCCACAAGATCGC
>DATDFB010000194.1:0-15026 GCA_036522835.1 Thermoanaerobaculia bacterium
GGCGTTCTCCGGATTTCGCGGAGCGGGCGGCGGCGCTGGCGGCGCGAATCCGTTCGGCGGCTTCGATTTCTCGCAATTCGCCGAGCAGTTCGGCGGCGGCGGTACGCGACGAAAGCGCGCCGGCGGTAGCGGCGGGTTCACCGACATCTTCTCCGACCTCTTCGGCGGCGGCGACGTGGGCCCGCAACGCGGCGGCGATGTCGAGGCCGAGGTGACGATCGACTTTCGCGACGCCGTGCTCGGCACGACCATGGAGCTGTCGATCGCGCGCGGCGGCGACACGCCCGACGGCGTCAAGGTCAAGATCCCCGAGGGCGTCAAGGACGGGCAGAGAGTCCGCCTGCGCGGCAAAGGCGCGCCCGGCATCGACGGCGGTCCCTCCGGCGACCTCAACCTCCTCGTGCACGTGCGGCCGCATCCGTTCTTCGAGCGGCGCGGCGACGACATCCACATCGAGCTGCCGATCACCGTCGGCGAAGCGATTCGCGGCGCGGAGGTCGACGTGCCGACGATTCACGGGCCGGTGCGCGCGCGCATTCCCGCGGGAACGCAGAGCGGGCAAACCTTCCGCATCAGCGGGAAGGGCGTGAAGAACAAAGGCGACCACTACTACCGCGTGCTCGTGAGCGTGCCGAAGCAGGCGCCCGCCGGCGCGGTCGACCAAATCGACGCGGCGTACGACGGCAGTCCGCGCGCGAACCTGAAGACGGCGCTGTGACGAGACCAGGACAAATCTTCGTCATCGGCGACTCGCACATCGGCCTCGCCGACGGCAGCGAGCAGCCGATCGTGGCCTGGCTCGACCGGCTCGAGGCGCTCGCGCCGCGCGCGTTGTACCTGAACGGCGATCTATTTCACTACCTCATCGCCGACGCCAAGTTCGTGACGCGCTCCGTGGAGATCGTGTTCGAGCGGCTGCGGAAGCTGCGCGACGCCGGCGTGCCGATCCACTACGTCGAAGGAAACCGCGACTTTTTCCTCCGCGGCTCCTTCGCCGAGGCGGCGGTGACGGACGTGGCGCTCGAGTACGCCGTACGCGCCGGCGCGCACAACTACCTCATCGTGCACGGCGACATGATCAACGACCGCGACTACCCGTACCGCTTTTGGCGCTTCGCCTCGAAGAACGCGTTCTCGAGGTTTGCACTCAAGCTGATCCCGAAGACGACGGCGAAGACCTTCGTCGACGGCGTGGAGCGCAAGCTGGCCAAGACGAATTTCAAGCACAAGTCGCGGCTGCCGATGGAGCAGTTCGTGGAGTACGGGCGGCGCCGCAGCGCCGACGGCTACACCGACATCGTGTTCGGGCACTTTCACCAGAAGTTCGTGGAATCGCTGGGAGGCGCTACGGTGACGATCCTGCCGCCGTGGTACGAGACGGGAGAGGCCATGTGCATCGATCCCGGCACCGGCCAGTTCACGTTCGTGGAGATCTGAAATGCAGAAGGCAGAACGCAGAATGCAGAATTGCTTCGCCGTTCGTTCTGCATTCTGCATTTTGCATTCTGCATTCCTATGATCGTCACCTTCCTCGGCACCGGCACCTCGACCGGCGTTCCCGTCGTCGGCTGCCGCTGCCGCGTCTGCACGTCGCCGCATCCCAAAAACACGCGGCTGCGCCAGTCGGTGAAGATCGAAGCGGACGGCAAGCACTTCCTCATCGACACGACGCCGGACCTGCGCCTGCAACTCCTCCGCGCTCCGATCCCGCGCCTCGACTTCATCCTCTTCACGCACTCGCACTCCGATCACCTCATGGGCCTCGACGACATCCGCCCGTTCAACTTCCGCCAGCGCACGTCGATCGCGGCGTACGCGAGCGCGCCGACGGCGCACGCGATCCGCCGCGCCTTCAGCTACATCTGGAACGACTCGCAGATCGGCGGCGGGAAGCCGCAGCTCGAGCTCGTCGAGGTCGACGGGCCGTTCACCGCGATGGGGATCGACGTCGTTCCCATCCCCGTGCAGCACGGCGACTGGACGATCCTCGGATTTCGCATCGGCCCGTTTGCGTACGTCACCGACACGAACGGCATCCCGCCCGCGTCGCGCGCGCTGCTGGACGGCATCGAGGTGCTCGCGCTCGACGCGCTGCGCCCGTCGCCGCCGCATCCGACGCACTTCACCATCGGCGAGGCCGTCGAAGTCGCGCAGCAGATCGGCGCGCCGACGACGTACCTGATCCACCTCACGCATGAAGTCGACCACGACGAGGTCGAGGCGACGCTGCCCGAGGGGGTGCACCTGGCGTACGACGGGCTGACGCTGGAGCTCGCGTGAACAAATCTGGAGTGCGGCGGCCATGCCGCCGCTCTGACAGCGCCGGCATG
Source organism: Thermoanaerobaculia bacterium (assembly GCA_036522835.1). Taxonomy (GTDB): domain Bacteria; phylum Acidobacteriota; class Thermoanaerobaculia; order Gp7-AA8; family Gp7-AA8; genus DATDFB01. The sequence continues at coordinate 2,331 of DATDFB010000194.1, forward strand.
GCCGGCGCACTCCACATGGAGCTCTCGTGAAGACGATTCCCAAAGTCGGGCACCTCCACGCCACCGTCACCGCGCCGCCCTCGAAGTCCTACTCCGTGCGCGCGCTTCTTCTCGGCGCGCTCGCCGAGGGGACGACGCTGGTGACGAACTGCCTCGATGCGGACGACACGCGCTACGCGCTCGAGGCGCTGCGCACGATCGGCTTCTCCATCCGCGGCAACTTCAAGGAAGGCGTGCACATCGGCGAGCGCGTGAGCATGTCGGCAAACGACGTCGAGCTCTTCGTCGGCAACGCCGGCACGGCCATGCGCTTTCTAACCGGCATCCTCGCCTTCGTGCCGGGACGCTTCATTCTCGACGGCGAGCAGCGCATGCGCGAGCGGCCCATCGGCGATCTCGTCGAGGTGCTGCAGCGCATCGGCGCCGAGGTCGAGTACGCCGGGCGCGAGGGCTTCCCGCCGCTGCGCATCCGCGGCAAGAAGATGCGCGGCGGCTTCGACGTCGAGATCGCCGCCGATACCTCCAGCCAATTCGCCTCGGCGCTGATGATGGGCGGGGCGACGCTGCCCGAGGGGATCAGGCTGCGGCTGACATCGGTGGCGAGCGCGCCGTACCTCGACATCACCGCGAGCATCCTCGCGGCGTTCGGCGTCGACGTGTCGCGGCGCGGCGAGATCATTCAGGTTCGTGGGCGAAGGCTGCGGCGCGATGCCTACGCAGTCGAGGGCGATTACTCCTCGGCGTCGTACTGGTTCGCCGCCGCGGTGGCGACGCGCGGTGTTGTTCGCGTGCAGGGCCTCGCCGTTCCCAGCGCGCAAGGCGATGCGAAGTTTTTGGAGATGCTCGAACAGATGGGCTGCGCCGTCGACGGCACGACCGTCACCGGCGCCGCGATCCTCCGCGGCGGCACGTTCGACTGCAACGCCACGCCTGACCTCGTCCCGACGCTCGCCGCGATCGCGCCGCTGGCCGCGCAGCCGGTGGAGATCGTCAATATCGCCAACCTGCGCGTCAAGGAGTCCGACCGCATCGCCACCGTCACCGAGGAGCTGCGCCGGCTCGGCGCGCGCGTCGAGGAGCGGCCCGACTCCATGCGCATCGAGCCCGGCTGGGGCAGCGACGCCGTCACCGTCGAAACGCACAACGACCACCGCATCGCCATGGCCTTCGCAATCGCCGGCCTCGCCCGCGGCAACGTCGCGATCGCTAACGAGCAGGTGGTGTCGAAGTCGTATCCGCGCTTCTGGAAAACGCTGGACGAAATCCTCGCGCGATGAAGATGCGCGTGAGAGGGGGTCAGGTCTTCAGTTTCCAGTTTCTTATTTGCGGTAATCGCGCGTTCACTGCGAATAAGAAACTGGAAACTGAAGACCTGACCCCTATGAGCAGCGACTCAACGCTGCGAATCATTTCGCTACAATAGCGCGCCTCCCGTGCCGACCTGGTATCTGCTGTTGGCGCTCCTCTTCATCGTCGCGAACGGCTTCTTCGTGGCCGCGGAGTTCGCCATCGTCCGCGTGCGCCCGACCCAGCTCGCGGAGATGGCGGCCGAGGGGAGCGCGCGGGCGAAGATGGCCCGGCGCATCACCAAGCGCCTCGACAGCTACCTCTCCGCCACGCAGCTCGGCGTCACGCTGGCCTCTCTCGCCCTCGGCGCGGTCGGCGAGCCGACCTTCGCCGCGCTGCTCCTGCCGCGCCTCATCCACCTCGGCGTGTTCGGTCCCGCCGTCGCGCACTCCATCGCCGCCGCCGTCGCCTTCACCCTCATCTCCGCGCTGCACATCATCTTCGGCGAGCTCGGGCCGAAGTACGTCGCCATCGACAAGACCGTGCCGACGACGCTCTGGGTCGCGCACCTGCTGCGCGGCTTCTACGTCGTCATGTTCCCGGTGATCTGGGTGCTCAACAAGACCTCCAATGCGGTGCTGAGCGCGATCGGGATCAAGCCGGCGGAGAAAGGCGAAATGGTCCACTCCGAGGAAGAGCTGCGGATGATCCTGGCCTCGTCGGAGAAGGCCGGCGTGCTCTCCGAGGAGAACCGGGAGATCATCGAAGGCGTCTTTGAATTCTCGAAGCGGACGGCGCGGCAGATCATGGTGCCGCGCACCGACGTGGCCGTGCTCTCGACGACGAAGTCGATCGAGGAGAACCTCGAGATCATGCGCATCACGCGGCACACGCGCTACCCGCTGTGCGACGGCTCGCTCGATCAGACCATCGGCCTCATCCACGTGAAGGACCTGTTTCTCGCGCAGCTACGCGGACCGGGGCGGGCGCTGACCGACCTCAAGCGCGACATTCTCTTCGTGCCGGAGAACAGCACGGTGGACGCGCTGCTGTCGCAGTTCATCGAGCACAAGACGCACATGGCGGTGGTGCTCGACGAGTACGGCGGCGCCTCGGGGATCGTGTCGCTGGAGAACATCACGGAAGAGCTGTTCGGACAGATCCAGGACGAGTTCGACCGCGAGCGCCCCGAGATCGAGCCGCTCGGCAACGGCCGTTATCGCGTGCGCGGCGATTACTTGATCGAGGACCTCACCGCGCGGCTGAAGGTCGACGTGGGCGAGCCGGCCGAGGAGACGATCGGCGGCTACGTGGCCGCGCGCCTCGGACGCGAAGTCGCCCCCGGCGACCGCACGACGCTGGGCGAGCTGCAGATCGACGTCGTCGACGCCGAGCGCTTCCGTGTGCGCTGGGTGATCGTGCAGGCGCCCGCCCCCGCGGTCGAGGAGGAAGCGGAAGAGCCTACCGCTTAAAGACTCCTACGATCTTCTGCCACGCCCGGGAAATGACGTTCCCGTTGTGCTCGTGCTCGTGCTGGCCGTGACCATGCCGCGCCACGCGCGAGTCCTTCAAAATCCGGTCAGTTTCTTGGATTCGCATGCGATGAAGAAGAGCGAGCGGCGTGCCATGAATCTGGAGTGCGGCGGCCATGCCGCCGCTGTCAGAGCGCCGGCATGGCCGGCGCACTCCACATCAATCCTCGTTGCCGTTCACCTCCAGCGCCTTATCGTGCCACTCGCAGACGATCTCCACCACCCGCTCCGGCTCGTCGACGATGTGAATGCTGTCGACGTCCTCCGGCGTGATGTTGTTCGCCGCCAGCACGCGCTCGCGGAGCCATTGGATCAGGCCGCCCCAGTAGTCGCTGCCGAAGAGAATCACCGGAAAACTCGTGATCTTCTTCGTCTGGATCAGCGTCAAGGCGCCCATCAGCTCATCCAACGTCCCGAAGCCGCCGGGGAACGTGATGAACGCCTCCGAGTACTTGATGAACATCGTCTTCCGCACGAATAAGTAGCGGAACGTCATGGCCTTGTCGACGAACTCGTTGATCTTCTGCTCGAACGGCAGCTCGATGTTGCAGCCGATCGACATCGCCCCGGCCTGGCGCGCGCCCTTGTTCGCCGCCTCCATGATCCCGGGGCCGCCGCCGGTGATGATGGCGAAGCCGGCGCGCCCTAGAAGCTCGGCCGTCTTCACCGCCGCGCCGTAAAACTCGTTCGAGAGCTTCGTGCGCGCGGAGCCGAAGATCGACACCGCCGGGTAGACGTCCGCGAGGTGATCGAAGCCGGCCACGAACTCGCTCGTGATCCGCAGCACGCGCCACGAGTCGCTCTGCAGGCGCGTCTCGCGGCTGGGGCGGTCGAGGAGCTTGCGGTCTTCGAGCTCTTCGCGCGGCTTCGGCGGGATGTGGATCTCGTGCGCGTCTTTGATTTCCATCGCCCGATTCTATTGCGCCATGCGGATCACGGCCGTCCGCTCCAACTGATCGCCGGCGATGCCGACCTCCGACGCGCGCACGCGGATCGGCCCCGTTTGCGCGGCGCCGCCGAACCGCGCCGCAATGTCGAGGTGCAGCCGCGCGTCGGAGCCGACGCCGAGCGCGTTGATCGAATAGTGATAGACGTTCCCGCGCGCATCGCGGATCAGATTCACGCCCGTGCCGTGCATCTCCTTCGTCACCGCCACCTGCGGCGGCAGCTCGACCTCGACGAAGACGTTGCCGGCCGCGCCGAAGCCGCGGTTGCCGACGATCACGTCGATCGCGCCCGCGCCTCCTTCCGGCAGCGCCGGCGGCGCGAAGACGCTCAGCCGCAGCGTCGCCCCCTCGGCCGTCAACGCAGTGCCGCCGCCGCTTTGGCATCCGGCGAGCACGAGCCACAGAATGACCGCGATCTTGCGCATGCTCGCGTTTCCGTGCAAAGTCCACTCCCCATGAGAGTCTTCCTCGGCGTCGACGGCGGAGCATCGAAGACCGCCGCCCTCGTCACCGACGAAAGCGGCAAATCGCTCGGCACCGGCCTGGCCGGGCCGTCGAACCACCTCCGCGTCGGCATCGAGACCGCCGCGCGCAACATCGAGCGCGCCGTCAACAAGGCCCTCGTCGCCGCCGACGTCGCCAGCCGCGAGATCGTCTGGGCCTACTGCGGCATCGCCGGTGCCGATCATCCCGCGCACCGCCAGGAGATCGTCGACTCGCTGCAGATCTTTTTCCCGCGCGGCAACTTCACCGTCGACAACGACGCCCGCATCGCCTTGACCGGCGCGATCGGCTTCGGCGCCGGCATCGTCGTCATCGCCGGCACCGGCTCCGTCGCCTTCGGCCGCAACGACGCCGGCGAGGAGGCGCGCGCCGGCGGCTGGGGACCGATCATCGGCGACGAAGGGAGCGGTTACTTCATCGCCCGCACCGGCTTGAGCGCCATCCTCCTCGCCTTCGACGGGCGCAGCAAGCCGACGCTGATGACCGAGATGCTGCGCAGCGAATACCACCTCGAGCCGCGCGATCTGCCGCGCGCGATCTACGCGCAGACGACGCACGCCGACGACATCGCCCGCTTCGCCAAGCTCGTCTTCGATGCCGCCGACGCCGGCGACGCCGTGGCCCGCTCGATCCTCGACCTCGCCGCGCAGCAACTGTCGACGTGCGTCCTGGCCGTGGCGCGCCGGCTGAAGATCGCCGACGACGCCTTCCCGGTCGCGTACGTCGGCGGCGTCTTCAACGCCGGCGAATCGCTTCTCGGGCCGATGCGCGCGGCCATTGCCGCGGAGGCGCCGAAGTCGACGCTGCAGCCACCGCTGAGGACGCCGGTCGAAGGGGCGGCGCAGATGGCCATCCGCGCGGCCGAGAGCCCGCGTCCGGAGCGCTCGCGCGAGATCACCGAAATTTCACAAGTTTCGGATTGATAAAGCACTCCTCTTGCATCCACCGCCCGCCACGAATTAACGGAGGAGGAGTTTATGACCCGACGGATCGGTCTCGCGGCAAGCGTGTTTTTGCTCGCGGCGGCGCTGGCGCAGGCGCAAACGTACGGCGTCGTCATGACGGGCTCGCAGGAGCGGCCGAGTGCGACGACGAGCACGGGGTGGGGGAATGCGACGGTATTTTTCGATTCCACACGCTCCAACATCAACGTGACGATCACGGTGACGGGGCTGACGAGCGCGATCACCGGCGCGCACATCCACGAGAAAGCGAGCGGCTCGGACGTCGGCAACATCGTCGTTGGCTTCACGCCGACGGCGACGTTCACGAACGGGAAGCTGACCGGCACGTTCCCGATCGACTCGGCCGTCGCGGGGCGTCTCGCGGCGAACCCGAGCAACTTCTACATGAACGTGCACACGTCGCAGAACCCCGGCGGCGAGATCCGCGGCGACCTCACGCCCGCCTCCGGCCAGTTCCTCTACTACGCGAACGAGCTGCGCGGCGCGAACGAAGTGCCGGCCACCGGCAGCAGCGCGGTGGGCGCGTTCTTCATCACCATCGATACGATCAACAAGACGCTGACGTGGGACGTGACGTCGAACGTCGCCAACCCCACGCTCGCGCACATCCACAACAACGTCGCCGGAGCGAACGGCGGCATCGTCGTGAACTTCGCCCTGACGCCGGGCGCCTTCACGAACGGCCGCACCAGCGGCAGCGTCTCCATCGCCGGGCTGACGGACACGCAGTTCAACGACCTGATCACCAAGCCGCAGAATTTCTACGTCAACGTCCACAGCACGACCAACGGCGGCGGCGAGATCCGCGGGCAGCTCACGCCGGCCGTGGAGAGCGACATGGCCGTGGCCGGCCGCGTGACGAACGCCCTCGGCCAGACCTTCGTCACCGACGCGCGCGTCTTCAACCCGTCGTACGACACGCCCGCGGTGGCGCTGCTCGAATACTTCGCCTCCGGCACGAGCGCGAACACGACCGCCACGGCGACGAAGATCGTCGACATTCCGCCGCGCGGCACGGCGGTGCTCGACGACATCGCCGGCAGCTCCGGCTTCAACGTCAGCGGCACCGGCGCGGTGCGCGTGTCGGCCGCGCGCGACCTCGTGGCCACGTCGCGGATCTTCCTCGACCTCCGTCCGTCCGACGGTGGCACGTTCGGGCAGTTCGTGCCCTCGGTGAAGCGCGCCAATGCGCTGCGCCGCGGCGCCATGACGCAGCTCGGCAACTCAACGAACCTTCAGGTCGGCTCGCGCACGAACATCGGCTTTTTCAATCCGAACGCGGTGACGGTCACGGTGCGCCTCGAGCTCCGCGGCCCCGACGGCGCGCTCTTGGGACAGAACACGCTGTTCCTGCAGCCGCTCTCGCAGCAGCAGAACGGCATCGGCGGCTACTTCCCCGGCGTCGATCTGACGAACGCGACGAATCTGACGCTGAGCTTCGACAGCAGCGCGCCGGTCGACGCGTACGCCTCGGTCGTCGACAACAAGGCCGGCGATCAGATTTTCGTCGGCGCGCAGGAGGATACGGGGGTGGCGGCGAGCCAGTGATGCCGCGAGGGCGCCCCTCACCCTGGCGCTTCGCGCCTGTCCCTCTCCCCGCTTGCGGGGAGAGGGTGCTCTGAGCACAGCGAAGAGCGGGTGAGGGGCGCCACTCGCCGATAATCGCTGAGTGATCCGTTTTGCCCGCGAGCGCGTCCTCGAGCTCATCGCGGCCGCGCTCGCGGCATTCTTTCTCCTCACCGGCCGGGTCACGCCGCGCGCGGCGCTGCGCGCCATCGACGCCGACCTTCTCCTCGTCCTCTTCGCGCTGCTCGTCGCCGTCGAGATCGTCCGCGCCTCCGGCTATCTCGACCTCGCCGTGGCCGGGACCGTGGCGCGCTTCCACACTACGCGCGGCTTCGCCTTCGCGCTCCTCGTCATGACCGGCGCGCTGGCGGCGCTGGTCACGAACGACGTCGCGCTCTTCATCGTCATCCCCTTCACCGTCGTCGCCTCGCGCTTCTCCGACTTCGACGTCGAGGACGCCGTGATTCTCGAAGTCATCGCCGCGAACCTCCTCGGCTGCCTTACGCCGCTCGGCAATCCGCAGAACCTCTTCGTCTTCCACCAGTCGGGCTGGAGCGCCGCGCGCTTCATCGCCACGATGGCGCCGTTCGTCGCCTGCAGCTTCGCCGGGCTCCTGCTCGCGCTCTTCCTCCTCGGGCCGTCGCGGCGGCTCGAGAAAACCGATCTTCACCTGCCGGCGCGCAACGGGCGGATGGCCATCGCCGGAGCGCTCTGCTTCGCGCTCGTGCTGCTGGAGATCGCCCGCGTCGTCAACGGCTGGCCCGCGGCGGTCGCCGCCGCGGTCGCCGGCGTCGTCTTTCTGCGAAGACGAGCGCTCGACATCGACGTCTCCATCGTCCCGCTCTTCTTCTTCGCCTTCATCGTCATCGCCGGGCTGCCGCGCCTGCGCATGACGAACCTCTTCTGGGCCGCGGTCGGGTTCTCGCAGGTGATCTCGAACGTCCCCGCCACCGTGCTGCTGTCGCCGTTCGCGCGCGGCGACTGGGCCACGCTGCTCTACGGCGCCAACGCCGGCGGCTGCGGCACGATCATCGCCTCCCTGGCGAATCTCCTCGGGTGGCGCATCTACGTCCGCGAGTCGAACCGCGATCGCCGCTTTTTCTGGCGGCTGACCGCGGTCAACGTCGCGTTCCTGGCCTGGGTCGTCCTCACTTCATACTTTTATCGCGGACGGCTCTGAACTCGTCGCCGGGCAGCCAATTCGGCATCTCCGCGGCGTTCGCCGCATCCCATCCGAGCCAGAACCCGAGCTGCGCCATCTGCTGCGCCTCGGACCAGTCCCATTTCGGGTCGAACTCGTCGCTCGGCTCGTGATAGCGATGCTCGCGGTAGTCTTCCGAGGCCTTCTTTCCCCAGCCCGGCGGCTTGCCGACGACGTCGACGCCGGCGTCGACCGACACGGCCGGGATGCCGACCTTGCCGAGGCTGAAGTGGTCGGAGCGATAGTAATGGCCCTGCTCCGGCTCCGGGTCGGGGATGATCTTCAGTCCGAGGGCGTTCGTGATCTTCTGCGCGGCGGGATAGAACGTCGTCCGCTCGATGCCGTTCATCGTCACGTCGCGCACGCGTCCGAGCTCCGGAATGGCGTCGAAGTTGAGGTTCATGGCGATGCGTCCCGCGGGGATCGGCGGGTGCTGCCCGAGGTACGCGGAGCCGAGCAGCCCCTGTTCCTCGGCGGCGACTGCGGCGAAATAGATCGAGCGCTTCGGCACCGGCTTCGTTTGCGCCCATACCCGCGCGAGCTCCAAGAGAATCGCGCAGCCGGTCGCGTTGTCGATCGCGCCGTTGTAGATCTTGTCGCCGCGCTCGTCGGGCTTGCCGATGCCGAAGTGGTCGTGATGCGCGGAGTAGAGCACCGCCTGCGACTTCAGCGTCGGATCGCTCCCTTCGAGCTTGGCGATGACGTTGCCGGTGTCGAACTTGCGCAGCTTGCTGGCGATCGTGCCGGTCAGCTTGTAGCCGAGCGGCACCGGCTTGAAGTCGCGCGACGCCGCCGCCTTCGTCAGTTGCGCGAGGTCGTGGCCCGCGGCCTTGAAGAGACGCTCCGCCGTCTGCTCCGTCACCCACGACGCGAAATGCAGCGCCGGCTCGCCCGGCTTGAGGCCGATGAACGACGTCTCCGTCCCCCACGAGTTGCGGACGACGCCCCATGGGTAACCAGCCGCCTCATTCGTGTGGATCAGGATCACGCCGCGCGCGCCGAGCCGCGTGCCCATCTCGTACTTGTACGTCCAGCGGCCGTAGTACGTGCGCGCCTTTCCCTTGAAGAGATTCGGCTCCTGCGCGCTCGCCGGCGGATCGTCGACGAGCATGACCAGCGTCTTGCCCTTCGTGTCGAGGCCCTTGTAGTCGTCCCAGCGATACTCCGGCGCGACGACGCCGTGGCCGACGAAGACGACCTCGGAGTCGAGCGCGCTCTGCTCCGCCTGCGACTGGTCCGTGGCCACGAAGTCGTCGAGGTATTTGAGCGGTCCGACCGCCGGCGCGCCCGCTTTCGTGAACGACACCGAGGTGCGCTCCGGCTCCATGGTGATGCCGATCAGCGGGACCTTCTGTATGTACGTGCCGTGATCGCCGCCGGGCTCGAGGCCGTACGCAGCGAACTGCGTGGCGATGTACTCCATGGCCAGCTCGCCGCCGCGCGTGCCGGGACCGCGGCCTTCGAGGAGATCGCTGGCGAGGAACTTGTCGTGCGCCGCGATCGCGTCCTTGCGGATCGACTTCATCGCGGTCCGCACGGAGGGCGGCGCCGAGGCCGAGGTGGCAAAGATCAGGAGGAGAGGAAGCGGGAGCCATTTGCGCGTCATGCGGGTAGCATATCGAACCTCGAGGTAAGCGATTCGAAGGCCCGGCGCGTCAGCTCGCCTTGAATTGAAGGAGGTTTGGAATGACCGTTCGCCGATTTTTCTCCGCCTTGGCTCTCATCGCTCTGCTCGCCACCGGGTTCGTCGCCGGCCGCGCCTCGGCCGATCAGCCGCGGATGCACGCGGCGCTCGAGCGCCTCCGGGCCGCGAAGACGGAGCTCGAGGCCGCGACCGAGGACAAGGGCGGCCACCGCCGGAAGGCCATCGCGTTCACCAATGACGCGATCGCCGAGGTCGAGCGCGGGATCGCCTACGATCGCCGTCATTAACGGGTCAAAACGGGGGCAGGAAACTGCCCCCGTTGTTACAAAACTGCTTCCGCCGACTCTCATGAGCGTCTGAAATGGTGAAAAGTTTGTTCGGGGGGGTAGGGATTTCGGGACATAAATCACTCCTAGACGAGTGCAGTTTATGTACACCGAGGAATTGGACGTTTTCACCGAAAGTCGCCTCCCGCTGCAGGAACGGGTGGTCGACAAGCTTGCCGACATCATGTTCGCCAGCGACATGATCATCGACATGCTCAACGACCAGCGTTTCGAGAAGGCGCAGCAGCTCGAGACCGTCGTCCCCGCGGTCAAGCGGATCTACGACGAAGTCAACGGCTTGATGCGCAAGCTCACGGACTGAGATCCGGCAGCGGCGCGCCGACGTATCCTGCGTGAGACGAAGCGCGCGATGAAGCCGCCTTTACGCGTCGATCTCGTTGTCCTCAACGAGATCGCGCGGATCGCCACGCAGGATTTGGAGCTGCGGCCCATGCTGCAGCGCATCACCGACACGCTCGCCCACACCTTCGACTGGCAGTTCGTCGCCCTCATCACCATCAGCGAGGACCGGAAGAGCTTCGTCTGCGAGGCCGTGACCTCGTCGATGCCGACGTTCGTCCACGTCGGCTACAGCCGCCCCCTCGGCAGCGGCGTCGTCGGCGAAGTGGCCGCGACGGGGAAGCCGATGCTCCTCGACGACGTGCGCGCGCACGAGAACTACATCGAGACGCTGCCCGGAGCGCTGTCGGAGCTCTGCGTGCCACTCTTTCACGCCAGCCAGCTCGTGGCCATCCTGAATCTGGAGAGCACGCGGCTGGCGGCGTTCCACGACCAGATGCCGCTTCTGCTCACCGTGGCCGACCAGATCGCGCCGGCCATCGCGAACGCGCGCCTCTACTCGGAGCTGAAGCAGCGCGCCAGCCTGATGGAGATGATGAGCGAGCTGTCGCGCACGGCGCTGGAGGCGACGGATCTCGACCACCTCATCGAGCGCGTGGTCGCGTACATCAAGGAGCGTTTTCCGATCGATGTGACGGCTACGCTCGGCAGCGCAGAGGCGGCCACGACGCAGTTCGACGGGCCGTCGCTCGCGGTCCCGATCGTCCATCACGGCGCGACGCTCGGCGCGCTGCGCTTCGAGGCGCAGTCGTCCGACGTCTTCACGCCGGCGAACGTGCTGGCGTTCGAGGCGATTGCCGACCAGATCGCCGGCGCGATCAATCTCGCCTCGATCCGCCGCGATCTCGAGACGGCGAACGCGCACCTGCAGCGCCTCTCGATGCTCGACGGTCTGACCGGCGTGGCCAACCGCCGCCGCTTCAACGAAGCGCTCGACGTGGAGTGGCGGCGCGGCATCCGCTCGAAGGCGCCGCTGTCGCTCTTGATGATCGACATCGACACGTTCAAGCGCTACAACGACGCGCACGGCCACCAGGCCGGCGACGAGTGCCTCTGCCTGGTCGGCGCGACGCTCCAGGAGTCGCTCCACCGCGCCGGCGACCTCGTGGCGCGCTACGGCGGCGAGGAGTTCGCGGTGCTCCTCCCCGAGACGGATGCCGAGCACGCCCTCCGCGTGGCCGAGATACTGCGCGAGCGCGTGGCCGCGGCAACGCCGGTGACGATCAGCGTCGGCGTCTCGACGATCACCCCAGACCTCGGCGGCGCGTCGTTCGTGCTGGTGGCCGACGCGGACGCCGCGCTGTACGAGGCGAAGCGGAGGGGGCGGAATCGGGTGGGGAGGCGCTAGTCGTTCTTAAATCATGGAAATTCAGAACGCAGAATGCGAATGCAGAAGGAAGAAACGTAGAGCCCAATGGCCTGCGGTGTCCTGCGTTCGTAACCGTGTGCCACGAGCGCCAGCGCACCAATCACCGCATACTCGATTCCTTCGTCGTCCGGCCGCCGAGTAACGTTGTCGAGCGTGTCATAGATACGCCCGCGCTTCGCGAAGAACTCGCTCGCTTCGCGAAGCGTGTCGGTGAACGAATGTCTCACGGTGCGTAGACGACGCGCCCATCAACCACCGTCGCCCGCACCTTCGCCTTGAAGATCTGCGGCATCGAGTACAGGTCCCCCTCCACCACCGTGAAGTCCGCCAGCTTCCCCGGCTCGATCGTGCCGCGCGAGTCCTCCTCGAACGCCGCGTACGCCGCGCCGAGGGTGAAGCCGCGCACCGCCTCGGCGGGCGTCAGGCGCTGCTCGGGCATCCAGCCGCCGGGAGGGTTACCGTTCTGGTCCTGGCGCGTCACCGCGCTGTAGATGCCGAAGAACGGGTTCACGTCCTCGACGGGAAAGTCGGAGCCGAGCGCGAGGCGGATGCCGTCGTTGAGCACCGTGCGCCAGGCGTAGGCCCCCTTGATCCGCTCCGGGCCGACGCGCGCCTCGGCCCATGGCATGTCCGAGGTCGCGTGCGTCGGCTGCATCGAGGCGATGATCCCGTCGCGCGCCGTGCGGGCGAAGTCCGACGGCGCCACGACCTGGTAGTGCTCGACGCGCCAGCGCTCGGCGGGCATGACGCCGGCGCCCTCGTAGGCGTCGAGCACGTTACGCACGCCGCGGTCGCCGATGGCGTGCGTGTTCACCTGGAACTTCGCCGCCTTCGCGCGCTTCGCCACGTCGAGGAGATGCTCCGGCTTGCTGACCAGGAGCCCGACGTTGCCGGGATCGTCGCTGTACGGCGCGAGCAGCGCCGCGCCACGGCTGCCAAGCGCGCCATCGGCGTAGAGCTTGATCGAGCGCACCGTGAGGCGGCCGCCGTAATC
>DATDFB010000195.1:0-19917 GCA_036522835.1 Thermoanaerobaculia bacterium
TGTCAGAGCGGCGGCATGGCCGCCGCACTCCACAAACGCATGAAGCGCCTTTTCGTCGTTTGCCTTCTCCTCGCCGCCTGCTCGACGGCACCCCAGCCGCAGCCGCAGCCCCAGCCGCGCGTGCCGAACGCGCTGACGCCCACGACCGTCATGCACGCCATTGCCGAGCCGCGCATCCGCGTCGGCATGCTCACCGACCAGCGCAGCGTGACCTTCCCGCGCATCGACGGCGGCTACGTCCTCGTCGACGACAGCGGCGCCGCGCAGCTCCTCCGCCGCGGCTTCACCGACACCGCGCCGCTCACGGAGCCCGCGCCGACGCACTTCGCCGTGCAGGTCAGCTCGCTCTCCGATCAGGCCAGCGTCGAGCCGTTCGTGCAGAAGCTGCGCACCGAAACGGGGCAGCGCGTCGACGCGAACTTCGATCAAGGCTCGGGATTCTGGGCCATCGTCGCCGGCGACTTCGCCGACTCGCAGGCCGCCGAACAATTCCGCGGCGAGCTGACGCAGCGCGGCTACGCCGGGCCGATGCTCATCGTCCGCCGCGCGTCCGAGGTGCCGTTCGCGAAGCAGCACCAGATCGTCGACGATGAAGGGGAGAAGGCCACGATCGCCGGGCAGTCGATCCTCGTCATGCCCGCGGCCGCGGAGACGATCTCGATCGACAAGAAGCCGTACCGCACCGCCGCGCGGATCTGGATCAACGGACGCGGGCAGTTCAACGTCATCAACGAGCTCAGTCTCGAGGACTACCTCCGCGGCGTCGTGCCGGCGGAGATGGGCTCGAAGATCTTCGACGAGCTCGAGGCGCAGAAAGCGCAGGCCATCGCCGCGCGCACGTACGCCGTCCGCAACCTCGGGCAGTTCCGCCGCGAGGGCTACGACATCTGTCCCACGCCCGCCTGCCAGGCGTATGCGGGCGCGAGCGGCGAGGAGCCGCTGAGCGATCAGGCCGTGCGCGAGACCGCGGGGCTCATCGCCACGTATCAGGGCCAACCGATCGACGCGCTCTTCACCGCCACGTGCGGCGGCGAGACGAGCGACGTCGGCGTGATGTTCCCCGGCCGCAACGAGCCCTACCTCAGGCGCGCGCGCTGCGTGGAGCTGGAGATGACGTCGATCGCCGGCCGCGCCGACAGCGATCTTTTGGACGAACATCAGCTCAACGCGCGCCTCTTCGCCGCGGTCGTGGGCGAAACGTCGAGCTTCGAGGAGGCGATCTCGCGCGTCGCGCCGGGCGAAGGGCATTTGCGCTCCGCGTCGCGCGGCGACGTGCTCGTGTTTCTCGCCAACCGGCTGCGGCTCGGAACGAATCTCACGCTTCCCGAGGATCGCAAGTATTTCTTCCCGCAAAGCGCCGACGGCCCCGCGTACGCCGCGGCGGCGTTCCTGGTGAAGTTCGGATTCCTGCCGGCGCAGTTCATCGACCGCGTCGACCTCGCCGCGGCCATGCCGCGCGAAGAGCTCTACGGCCTCCTCGGCTCGTGGGTGAAAAAGCACGGCGGCCTCGCCGAGATCACCGGGAAGATCGCGAGCGTCGACGGCCGCCGCCTCTCGCTCAAAGCGGAGGGAAAGACGACCGCGTACACCTTGCCCGATGGGATTCCGATCTTCCGGCGGCTCGTCGACCGGTGGCAGGAGTACAAGAGCGTGCCGGTGATGATCGGCGACCGCGCGTTGCTTGAGGTCAACGGGAAGAAGACACCGGTCGCCCTCATCGTGCAGGCCAACATCGACGGCGCCTCGTTCGACCGCACCTCGAGCTTCGCCAACTGGACGCGCAGCTACCGCGCCGACGAATTGGCCGCGTCGATCAACAAGCGCAACGCCATCAAGCAGCTCGTGAATCTCCGCTCGCTCGGCACCGATCCCTCGGGGCGCGTGACGGCGCTGGAGGTCACGGCCGAGGGAGGGCGGACGTTCACGCTGAAAGGCCTGCCGATTCGATGGTCATTGAACGTGCCCGACAACCTCTTCGTCTTCGACAAGACCGTCGATCCCGACGGCGTCGATCGTTATACGTTTTTCGGGAAGGGATGGGGCCACGGCATCGGCATGTGCCAGGTCGGCGCGTACGGCATGGCCTTCCGCGGGTGGACGGCGGAGCAGATTCTGAAGCGGTATTACACGGGGATCGAAGTTCAGAGGGCCGACGCTGTCCGCCCCTACCGGTAGGGGCGCACAGCGTGCGCCCTACGGCTCACTCCCCAAAATGAGCGTGGCCAGGCCGACCGCCACGCGCCGGTCGATCGGCGACTCGGGATCGATGTCGAGCACGTCGGCCTCTCCGGCGCCGTCGGTGCGGCGGACGATCGTCGCCGCGGCGCGGTCGAGGTAGCGCACCACCACGTTCGACTGGTAGCGCGCGCTGAACTTGCCGAGCATCTTCCGCACGAGCGCGCGGGAGAGCGACTCCTCGACCGCCTCGCCGACGGCGCGCTCGTCGCTGATCGGCAGGATGTGCCAGCGGTTGCGGCCGAGCCGCGAGAAGACGCTCTTGCGCAGGCGCGCCAGCGGCTTGCCGTCGGGCGTGGCGACGAGGAACGTGACGACCGGAATGGAGATGCTCGACTGCTGCGCGATCGTGAGCGCCGGCTGCGCGCCGTCGTAGAGCGTGGCGTTGGTCGGCGGAACGAGCATGGCGATCATCACGGAGAACGCCGCCGCCAGGAGCAGCGCGATCGCCCCCGGCACGGTGCGCTCCTCGGTGAACAGAAAGATCGCCGCGGCCAGGCCGGAGACGATGACGATGGCCGCCATGACCGCGGCGACGACGCTCGTGACCGAGGCGAAGCTGCGGTAGTGGAGGACCACCTCGCCGTTGCCGTCGCGGACGTTCACGGTCTCGCCGGCGGGCATGCCGGTCATGAAATGGAAGCGCGTTTTGGAGAAGGGGCCGATCGGCGGCGGGGGAGGCGCCGGCGTCATCTTGCGCGCGATCAGGCTCTCGAGCGGCTCGGTCTGCGGCTCATCCTCGACTACTCCGCTTTTTTTTTTAGCTCGTCGTCCGCCAGCAGCTCGTGCGGCTGCGTGGAGAGATTGAGCTGCGGATGCGACGACGTCGGCATGGCCGCGACATCGTCCGGCACCTGGGCCGGCACCGGCTTCTCTTCGCCCGGCGTGTCGCTCTCGGTCGGCAGTTCCTCGGAGAAACGTCCGTAGGAGTTGCCCATGCGCAGCTTGGCGCCATGCGTCAGCGGCGCAACGCGGATGCGCTTGCTGTTGACGTACGTGCCGTTGGCGCTGGCGAGGTCGTGCAGGACGAAGAAGCCGCGCTCGAAGACGATCTCGGCGTGGTGGCGCGAGACCTTCGGATCGCGCAGGATGATGTCGTTGCCGGGATCGCGCCCGACGGTGAACGGGCGGTGCGTCTGCAGCCGATAACTCTTTTCCGTTCCGTCGAGTCCGACAAAGAAGATCTTTGCCATTCGCGGCGGATTCTACCCTACGGCCGCCGGCCTCTCGATCTCCTGCACCAACTCCTCGATCGTGACCGGCTTCATGAGCCACGAGGTGATGCGCGGGTCGCGCGCGCCGTTCTCCGGCGCCGGCTGGCCGCTGATGACGATGATGGGGATGCCGTCGCTGGAGACGCGCGCGAGCACTTCGCCGCCGTTCATGAGCGGCATGAACCAATCGAGGAGGATGACGTCGGGCCGCTCGTCCTGAATGCGCTCGACGGCCTCGGCGCCGTTGGCGGCGAGCTTGACCTCGAAGCCGCGCTGGTTGAGCCCGATGGCATACAGACGCCGGACCTCGGAGTCGTCCTCGACGATCAGAACGCGCAGCTTTCCCATCACCCGCGGGGTTGCAGGTTTTGTGCGCATCAACCACGAAGTGCTGAGTCCTGGGTCCTGAGTCCTGAGTTGATCGGTACGCAGGACTCAGGACCCAGGACTCAGGACTACAATCCGCGCGAATGCGAGCAAGTTGGGACGAGTATTTCATGGGCATCGCCCGCCAGGCGGCGACGCGCTCGACATGTCCGCGAAAGCACGTCGGCGCGGTGATCGTGCGCGACCGCACGGTCCTCTCCACCGGCTACAACGGCTCGATCCGCGGGCTGCCGCATTGCGAGGACGGCGGCTGCGTGATGGAAGAGGGCCACTGCATCACCACCGTGCACGCCGAGGCCAACGCGATCCTGCAGGCGGCCAAGAACGGCGTGTCCGTCGACGGCGCGGAGATCTACACCACGGCCTCGCCGTGCTGGAACTGTTTCAAATTGATCGCGAATGCCGGCATCCGCCGCATCTCCTTCGGCGAGTTCTATCGCGAGGAGCGCATCCGCGAAACGGCGCAGCAGATCGGCATCGAGCTGCGCGACCTGCGCATGGCGCAAAGCGGGAGCTGAGTGCTCGTCCTGGCCGCCGATACGTCGCTGCCGATCCTCTCCGCGGCCCTGCTGCGCGACGGCGCCCTCCTCGGCTCTGTCGCGCTTGAAGGGAAGGGCTCGCGCAACGAGAAGCTCCTGCCGGCGATCGACTGGCTGCTCAGCGAGAGCGGCGTGGATCGCCACGCGATCGACCTCTTCGCCGTCACGCGCGGCCCCGGCTCGTTCACCGGCGTGCGCATCGGTCTGGCCACGATGCAGGGCCTGGCGCTGGCACTCGACAAGCCGCTCATCGCCATGTCGACGCACGAGGCCATCGCGCCGGCGCAGGGACACGTGACGATCGTCGACGACGCCGGCCGCGGGGAGTTTTATGTTTCGGAGTTCGACGATGGACAGGAGACGCGCGCGCCGCATCTGGTAGGGGCGCACGGCGTGCGCCCGTCACTCGCGATCGCCGACTACTTGCAAAGCCACAACGTCGCCGCCGCCTGCGCCCGCCGCGCCCTCGCCATCGTCGCGCGCGGCGACGCCGAGCGCTATCGCGACGTGACACCGATCTACGTGCGCCTGGCCGAGGCGGAGGCAAGGCTGCAGAAATGAGCCGCCACCCCGAGCGCGAGGCTTCCAGCGCCCGGGGTGACATCAAGATGCGCTGCTCAGTTCGGATAGACGATCGCCGAGTACTGGTGCTGGTGAGCGGTGCCGATGGCGCGGAAGAAGAGCCGTTGCCCCTTCGTGGTGTACACCCACTCCTGGCCCTTGACCACGACGGTGATGCCCCGCTTGATCGGATCGCCGAATTTCTGGCAGTGGCTCTCGAGCGTTTCGGTGAACGTCTTGCGGCGCTTCTCATCGTCGCCGCCCACCGCCTCCGCCTTTTGGCGGGCGTCCCAGGCCAGGGCGACGAACTGTTCGTTCGTCAGTTCTTTGCCGTTGCCGCCGCTGGCCAGAACCTGTTCGAGAGTGAGATTGCCCGGAACCGTGGTTTCCTGCATCGCTGCCTGTGACATGTTGATCTCCTTTTCCGCTTGCTTTTTGTCGTTCGTGCCGGCCGGACGTCGAGTTAGTCTGCCGCGGCAGCACGTTTTTCCACGATGACGGAACGCGACCTGACGATCTCCACCGCGCTCGCCCACGACGTCGACGACATCTGCGCGCTCGAGGAGCAGGCCTTCCCGAACCCCTGGCGCCGCGACTTCTTCGAGTCGGAGCTGCGCGGCAGCGGGCGCTACAACCTCGTGGCGCGCAAGCACGGCCGCGTCGTCGGCTACGTCTTCGCCATGTGGTTCTTCGACGAGATGCACGTCAACAAGATCGCCGTCGACGAGAGCGAGCGGCGGCAAGGCATCGCCCTGGCCCTGATGAGCGAGTGCCTTCACTTCGCCAAGGTCAACCGCATCAAGACCGTGTCGCTGGAAGTGCGCAAGTCCAACAGCGGCGCGCAGGACTTCTACCGCTTCCTCGACTTCGAGGCGTCGTACACGCGGCCGCGCTACTACCCCGACGGCGAGAGCGCCGTGGTCATGGTGCGGCGGCTTTGGTGACGAAGCGCACGCGATAGCGCTCCGCCGGCTTGAGCTGCTCGCGCAGGCCGGCCAGCACTTCGTCGAAGCCGACGACCGGCGCGGCGCGGCGCTTCTTGACCGAGATCAGGCCGGCCAAGTCCGCACTGGTCGAGCCGCCCGGCGCGTTCAGCGCAAAGGCCATCGGGTCGGGGGAGATCCAGCGGCCTTCGAGCGATGCGATGGCCTCGATCAGCGTCTTCGGCTGGATGACCAGATCGTGCTGCTCGCGGGCGAAGCCTTCGACGATGAGCGGCTCGCCGGGCGTGCGCACGATCACCTCGGCGGGGAAAGGATTCGACACCAGGTCCGCCTCGCGCACCAGGTTGCCGCTCCAGTCGATCTCGAGGACGTGCTCGATACTGTCGCGCACCTCCTTGGCCAGCTCCGCCTCCAGCTTCGTGACCTCCGGCGGCGCCGCCGGATCGTTCTCGTCGCGGTAAACCTCGCCGAACACATAGACTGCGCGTTGCTCGTGCTCGTCGAGGTACTCGTACAGCACGCGCACGGCGTTGATGTAGCGGCGCGCCGCGTCCGCGCCCTTGGCCATCTTCTTGTCGAAGTCTTCGCGGTCCTCGCGAGAGGCGCGCGTCGACGTGCCGGGATAAATCGCCAGCTCGGCCCAGCCGTCGCCGCGCGTCACCTTCGCCGTGATGGGGAGGTCGTAGAAAAACTTCTGCAGGTCGTCGGCGTCGATGGTGGTGATGCGCTGCACCGAATTGAGCTCGCCGCGGGTGCGCTCGTAGATCACGCGCTCGTGCTCGCCGGCGGCGTGCTGGAAGCGCAGCGACCACTCGTCGTTGCCGGCGATCAGCGCGTCGCGCAACTGTTCGACGCGGCGGCGGTCCTTCGCGTCCTCGAGCGCCGGGAGCGTCGTCTCCGCCTCGATCGTCACGCGGTCGCCGGCGTCGTTGAACGTCAGCATGAGCTTGTGCCGCGGGATGGGATCGCACGCCACGGCAAGGAGCGCCGCGAGCGCGACGGCGCAGATCCGCCTCATGCCTCCTCCTTGATCGCGCTGATCGGATCGAGCCGCGCAGCGATGCGCGCCGGGTACCACGTGGCCACGATCGACAGCAGGATGGCGATGGCGTTGATCAGCACGATGTCGCTCAGGTCGAGCGCGAACGGCAGATAGTTGAGGAACGTCATGTCGCGCGGCAATCGCGCCAGGTGGTAGCGGTCGAGCAGCGTGGCCGCGCCGATGCCGAAGACGTTGCCGAGGAGCGTGCCGGTGATGCCGATGAACAGGCCGACCTGGAGGAAGAGCGCGTAGACGTTGCCCTCCGTCGCCCCCAGGGTGCGGAGGACGCCGACGGAAGGGCGCTTCTCCAGGATCATCATCGACAGCGACGAGATCAGGTTCAAGGCGGCCACGAAGATGATGAGGGAGATCGTCGCGAAGAGGACGATCTTCTCCAGGCGCAGGGCCAGGAAGATCGGGCGGTTGATCTCTTTCCACGTCTTGACCTGCACGTTGGGGAACTGGCGCTGCAACCGCGACTGGATGTCCTCGGCGCGCTCGACGCTGCCATACATCTCGATGGAGGTCGGCTTGCCGTTCGTGCCGAGGAGGCTCGTCGTTTCGTCGAACGGCAGCACGGCTTCGGTGGCGCGGTCGTCGGTGGCCGGCGCGAGGAGGCGCGCGATCGTGTACTTCCGCCACACCGGCACGGGGCCGAACGGCGTGAGGCGCGTGCGCGGCGCGACGATGGTGACGACGTCGCCGGTGTTGAGGCCGAGCGCCGCCGCGGTGTCGCGCGAGAGCGCGATCGAGCCTTGCGGCAAGGCGAGCGCAGCGGAGCGGATGCGCACCGGACGCCCGCGCCGCTCGTTTTCATTCGCCCCCCAGCCGATGCCGCTGACGAGCGGACGGACGTCGCTCATGCCGAGGGCGCGCGCGGCGGCGGCGATGGCGCCGGCGTCGTCGATCGTGTTCGAGCCCGCCGGCTCGATGAGGAGGTGCGGACTCGACTCCATCAGCCGCGCCTTGATCTGGTCTTGCAAGCCGGAGAGGAGGGCGATGGAGATCAGCAGCGCGAAGACGCCGATGGCCAGTCCGAGAATCGAGATCGTGGAGAGGAAGGCGATGTGCCGCTGCTTGCGCGCGGTCCAGAGGTAGCGGGCGGCGATGCGGGAGGTGACGTTCATGACAGCGGGTGACAGGTCACAGGTGACGGGTCACGGGTCACAGGTCACGGGTGTTCTGTTCCCTGTCACCTGTGACCTGTCACCCGTGACCGGCCCCCTCATGGTGTACGTACCGGCCGCATCTGAGGAAACAGAATCACGTCGCGGATCGTCGGCGAGTCCGTCAAAATCATTGCCAGCCGGTCGATGCCGATGCCTTCGCCGCCGGTCGGGGGCATGCCGTACTCGAGGGCGCGCACGTAGTCCTCATCCATCTGATGCGCCTCGTCGTCGCCGCGCTCGCGCTCCTGGAGCTGCTGCAGGAAGCGGCGGGCCTGCTCGTCGGGGTCGTTGAGCTCGGAGAAGGCGTTCGCCACTTCCATGCCGCCGATGTAGAGCTCGAAGCGCTCCACGAAGCGCGGGTCGTCCTTGCGCTGCTTCGACAGCGGCGAGACCTCAGTCGGAAAATCGGTGATGAACGTCGGCTGGATCAGCTTCGCCTCGGCGATCGATTCGAAGAGCTCCGCGAGAAGCTTCCCGTCGTTCATGGCCTGGATCGGCGGCACGCCGCCTTCTTTCGGCCCCTCGGTGCCGTCGGCTTTGACCGGACGATGCTCGCCGTGCTGCATCACCAGCTTGACCAGGCTCTCGCGGTCGTCGAGCTCTTTGATGTCGATCGACGAGAAGTGGGCGATCGCTTCCTTCATCGAGAAGCGCGCGAACGGCCGGGCGAAGGAGATCTCGTTGCCGCGCCAACTGACGCTCTCCTTGCCGAGGACGTCGCGCACGAGGCCGGAGAGGAGGTCCTCGGTCTCGGCGATCAGCACTTCGTAGTCGGCGTAGGCCTGATAGAACTCGAGCATCGTGAACTCGGGGTTGTGCTTGAGCGAGATCCCCTCGTTGCGGAAGTTGCGGTTGATCTCGTAGACGCGCTGCAGGCCGCCGACGATGAGGCGCTTGAGATAGAGCTCGGGAGCGATGCGCAGGTAGAGGTCGATGTCGAGGGCGTTGTGATGGGTGATGAACGGCCGCGCCGCGGCGCCGCCGGCGATCGGCTGCATCATCGGCGTCTCCACTTCGATGAAGCCGTGAGAATCGAACCAGGCGCGGATGTGGCGGACGATGCGCGCGCGCGTCTCGAACGCCGCCTTCACGTCGTCGTTGACGATGAGGTCGACGTAGCGCTGGCGGTAGCGCTGCTCGACGTCCGTCAAGCCGTGCCACTTGCTCGGCAGCGGCCGCAGGGCCTTCACGAGAAAGTGGAGACGATCCGCCTTGACGGAGAGCTCGTTCGTCTTCGTGCGAAAGACTGTCCCCTCGACCGCCACCCAGTCGCCGGCGTCGAGGTTGCGGTACAGCTCCCATTCGCGCTCGCTGAGAGTGTCTTTGCGGCAATAGGCCTGGATGCGCGCGGTCTTTTCAGAGAGGACGAGAAACGACGTCTTGCCGAACTCGCGGACGGTCATGATCCGCCCGGCGATCTTGACGCGGGGCGTCTCCGCCTCGAGCTCGTCGTGCGACTTCGCGCCGTAGCGCGCCACGACGTCGGCGATCGCCGCGTCGACGTCGGCGGTGGTGGGAAAGGCGTCGTAGCCGAGAGCCACGATCCGCGCGAGCTTTTCGCGGCGGATGCGGATGAGATCGGATTCGGAGACTTCGGGTTGCGTCAAAGCGGAGCGGATTGTAGCGAGGTTCTTAAGTTCTTAGGTTGTTAGGTTCTTAAGTTGATGCAAAACCTAAGAACCCAAGAACCTAAGAACCTAAGAACCAAGAACCTAAGAACCAAGAACTAAGAACCCGGCGGCTTCGCCGGCTGCGGCTGCGGCAATCCCGGCTGGCTCTGGCGCGCCGGATCCGTCACCGGCGGCACGGGGGTGACGATGTCCTGGCCGGCGGGCTGCGTCGACACGGCTTCGAGGTTCCGCTGCGTGTAATTCGCGGGCGTCGGCTGGAAGGTCATGCTCTGGCGGTCGTGGTCCTTCGGATAGAGCTTGATCAGGGCCAGGTCGACGAGCTTGGAGTCGAGGATGCGCGGGTTCACGCGCACGTCGAGCAGTTGGTGATTGATCGCGAACGCCTTCGCGTAGTCCTCGACCGCTGCGTCGACGTTCTGCGCCTTCTCCTCCATCAGACCGAGCTGAAAGAGCGCCGCGGCGTGGCCGGGCTTGTACTGCACGGCGCGGCTGAACGCGTGGCGCGCGCCGCTGTAGTCGCCGTTCGCGGAGCGGACCAGTCCGAGGTTGTACCAGCCGGGGTAGAAGTGCTTGTCGGCGTCGACGGCGCGCTCGAACTCCGTCTCCGCGTCCTTCGGAAAGCCCTTCTGCAGCAGCAGTTGGCCGAGCTGGTTGTGCAGCGCCGCGTTGCGCGGCTGCGTGCGCAGCGCCGCCACCGTCTGCTGGATCTGCGCGTCCAGCGGCACGCCCGTGTTGAGGTACTTCATGTAGAACGGGTTGTCGTAGGGATTCTTCTTGTTGTTGCTGAGGTGATTCTGCGCGTCGCGGATGGCGGCGCATCCGGCCAGCGTCAGCGCGGCCACGGCGATGGAGAGGATTCGGTTCATTCTCATTCCTGAATCGGTTTTGCCTTCAATTTGACTTTACCGTCGACGACGTCGACTCGGAAGCCGACGACGGCGACGTGGTACTTGCTTCGGACCATCTCGCTCTGCTTCTGCACCATCTGGCGGAGCTGGTCGAACGTGATCGCGGGCAGCTTGCCGAGCTTGAGGTTCTCCCGTTCGATGTCCGCGTACAAGCGCTTCACTTCCTCGCCGTTCGAGCCGGCTGCCAACCTCACATACGGTTCAGCGGCCGGCGACGTTACGGGCGCTGCCGGGCGCGGCGGTGGAGCGGGCGGGGCGGCGGGCTCGTTCATGGCGGCGTTGCGGCGGCGGAAATCGAGCGGCCCTTCCTCGCGCTCGCGCATCTTTCGGGCCCACATCTCGCGGTATTGGTTGTAGCGCGTCAGGAGCTGGTTGAAGCGGAAGCGGCGGGTATTGTCGCGCATCTTCTGCTTTCCGAGCTCGTGGATGTAAATCTCGATGTTGCGCCGCTCCTGCATCGGCGGCATCTTCTGGATGCCGGCGAAGAACTGGTCGTACTTGTTCTTGACGATCCGGATGTCGTCTTCGAGTTTGTCGAGCTCGTCGTCCTGCTTGATCACGCGTTTCCCAGTTTATCCTCTAAGCGTGGCCGGACATTCCACCCTGCGGCGCATTCCTTCCGTCGAACGAATCCTGTCGTCCGCCGCGTTCGCGCCGCTCGTGGATGAGCTCGGACGCCAGCGCGTGAAGGACGCCGTCGTCGTCCATCTCGATCGCTTGCGCAACGCGCGCGCCGAGTACGACGAGAGCGAAGCGGTTGCGGCCGTGCGCGCGAGGGCTGCGGCGACGACGTCGTCGACATTGCAGCGGGTGATCAACGGCACCGGCGTCATCATTCACACGAACCTCGGACGCTCGCCAATCGACGCGGCGCTCTGGCAGCGCGCCAGCGACGTCGTCACCGGCTACGCGAACCTCGAGTTCGACCTCGACGCCGGCGAGCGCGGCGCGCGCGATGAGCACCTCTCCGCGCTCTGCCAAACCCTCTTCGGCTGCGAGGCCGCCATTCTCACGAACAACAACGCCGGCGGGACGCTCCTGCTCCTCGCGGCGACGGCGGCGAAGCGCGAGGTCCTCGTCTCGCGCGGCGAGCTCGTGGAGATCGGCGGCGCCTTCCGCGTTCCCGACGTCATCCAGCAAGGCGGCGCGAAACTGCGCGAGGTCGGCACGACGAACCGCACGCGGGCGAAGGACTTCGCCGACGCGGTGACGAAGAAATGCGCGGCCATCTTGCGCGTGCACCGCTCGAACTTCGAGATCGTCGGCTTCACCGAGACGCCGCCGGTCGAGGAGCTGCTCGCCGTGGCGCATGCGAAGCGGCTGCCGCTGCTGTACGACGAGGGAAGCGGGCGCGTGGTCGACCTCGCGCCATACGGCTTCGCGCGCGCCGAGACGATCCGCGAGCTCTTTGCCAAGGGCGTCGACGCCGTGACCTGCTCGACCGACAAGCTGATCGGCGCCACGCAGGGCGGCTTGATTCTCGGCCGCGCCGCCATCGTGGAGCGCTGCCGCAGGCATCCGCTGCTGCGCGCGCTGCGCGCCGGGAAGGAGTCGTACGCGATCGCCGGCGAGACGCTGCGCGCGTTCGCGACGGGGAAGCACGAGGAGCAGATTCCGATCTATCGCATGCTCGCGACGCCGATCGAAGTCTTGCGCGCCCGCGCGGCGGATCTGACTCGCGGCACGAGCGCCCGCATCGTCGACAGCGACTGCGCCTTGGGCGGCGGCACGACGCCGGCGGAAACGATCCCCTCGATCGCCATCGAAGTCCCCGGCAACGCTAACGCCCTCTACGACGCCTTCCTGCGCCGGCGCATCGCCGGCCGTATCGTCGACGACCGCTTCACGATCGAAGTGCGGACGCTGCTGGACGACGACTTGCCGCGCGTCACGGCCGCGCTGCGCGGCGCCGCGGCGGCTGCAGGATGACGCGGCGGACGTAGAGCCGTTCGGCGCCGCCGGCATCGGGATCGGGGCGCGTATACGCGGCCGTGTCGCGGGTGAAAAGCGACGGCATCGACAGCGCGCGCGCCGGCGGCGCGAGGAGGCGTCCGTCGCGGTCCGCGGCCGCCACCCACTCCCCGCTGATGAGCAGATACGCCGTACCGGTCCAGAGCAACGAGCCGTTCATTTGCGGCAACTCGGTCAGTGTCCCGGCGTTGCCGCGCTCGTCGAGCGGGACGAGCAGAGTGTCGTTTACAAAGCCGCCTATCTTCACGAAGGAAATCGCGGCTAGCAGGTGACCCTCCCCGTCGCTGCCGACGCCGACCGGCGTCTCGTTGTCGAACGTCGCGCGCACCCGTACGCGCGTGCCGAGCGGCGAGCCGTCGGCGCGAAACGCCGCCGCAAAGACATCGGGGCGGGAGTCAATCTCCTCCGCGTACAGCAGAAGGAAGCCGTAGCTCGTCGGGACGAGAAACGGACGGCTCTGGCGTGCGAGGAACGTCACCGCCAGATCGAATGCGGCGGCCGGCGTCGTGATCTTCCCTGAGGCGTCGATGCACGCCCGCCACAGACGGCCGTTCTTGCTCCACACGACGGTGAATCCGGCGCCATTCCAGACGGCCGCTTCGAGCTGAGGCGGTACGTCGAAGCCGACTTTCTCGGCATGAATGTCGAACGGCGGCGACACGGTCCCGTCGGCGGCCACGATGCGGCCGGCGATGGCGTCGTCGTCGTTGCGCCGGTATTCCTGCCAGGCGACGAGCGCGCGTCCTCCGCCGCCGGCCATGACGGCGGAGCTCCCGCCGGGCGCGATGTTCAGCGCCGGCACGTCGAGGGGCGCGCCGTTGCGCACGCGGGTGGCGCGCAGTCCCGAGACGTCGCTCCAGGCGAGGACGTCGACGTCGCCGGCGTTCACGAGCAGAGGCCATGACTGCGACTTTGCGAACTGCACGACCGGTGTCCAGACGAGCGGGCGCGCGGGAAAGACCTGCCCGGGAGGGACGGCCGCGATCTCGAGCGGCGCGGACTGGCCGAGACGCACGGCCACCGGTTCGCCCGCGGCGGTCACGCCGAGGAGGAAGTCGACGTCGAAAACGTCGAGCGGACGCGTGTCGATCGGCAGCGTGCCGGCCAGGTGCACGGCCTGCACGCCGTCGTAATTGATCAGCACGACGAGCGGGCCGGAGGCGGCGGAGAGGATGCTGCCTTCGCCGATGACGTGACTCGGACCGATCGTGCCCGTGGCGTCGACGGACGCGGCGTAGACGAAATTGTCGGGCAGCTCTTTGAAGGCGATCGTGTAGTGCGGGCCGCTGAATACCGACGAGATCTTCTTCAGTTGATGGCGGCTGCTCTTCGGCTTCCCGGCCGCGCCGTTCGCGACCGGCACGAAGACCACCTCGTTCGGCTCGGGCTCGCCGAGGGGGACTCGGTCGACGAAACCGACGAGATAGTCGCGGCCGTCGCTGGCCACCGCGTCGTCGGCGATGGCGACATGGCCGTAGCAGAGCGCGCACGGCTGCCGCTCGTCGGATATGGCGAAGACGTTGCCGGCGGGATTGCCGTTCGCGTCGAGCTCGCGTCCGCGCACTTGACGGTTGCCGTTGTCAAGCACCTCGATCCACGTCACGAGATAATCGCGGCCGTTCGAGGCAATGCGCGGCTGCCGGAGCGTGCCGCCGGCGATCTTGCGCGGCGGCGCGGGCGTGCCGGCAAGGCTGAGGCTGATCGTTTCCACGACATTGCCGGTGCCGGTTTGGGTCTCGGTGACGGTGACGACGACGTAGTTGCTTCCGTTCGACGCGGCGCCGCCGAGCGTCGCGTTGGCACTCGCGCCGATCGTGAAGCCGCTTCGCGTCAGCGGCCGCCCGTCGCGGTCGAGAAGCTGGGCGTGAATCGTCGTCGTCCTTTGAAATGCGATCAGCGAGCCGTCCGCGCTCGTGGCCATCGCCGCCGTGACGGCGGAGGGCGTGACCGGCTCGAACGGCACGGCCGGCTGTTCGGGTCCGAGCTCGATCTGCGCGTGCGCCGCGCCGGCGACCAGAATCGCGAGGAGGAGGAGCGTCTGTCGCATGCCGGCCGTTGATACGGCGCGGCGGATGCGGCCGTCACGGCCGCGTTGCGCGGCGCCGCGGCGGCGTAAGGCTGAAGTTGCGCGCGAAGACGACCGGCTCGTCGCCGAGGCCCGTGTCGATCGCGCTGTGGACGCTGACGAGCAGGTTGCCTGAGGGAATCGCGGCAGCCGGCAGCGTGGGGACGAGCGGCGCGAGCACGCGGCCGTCCGCGGCGACGATGGCCATCTCCGTTCCGGCCACGATGACGAAGGCCGCGCCGGTCCATGTCACGCGCGCGCTGTCGGCGGCGCCGAGCAGATGCGTGTCGCCGGTGGGGGCGCCGTTGTTGTCGAGCAGTTGCGACCAGAGCTGCTCGTCCTTTGCGAAGACGGCGAGAAAGTGGCCGCTGCCGTCGGCGGCGAGATCGTGCGCGGTCACCGCGGTGGCGATGAGGTGCTTCGGCGATGCGATGAGATTGCCGCTCGCATCGCGGTAGAGCATCAGGAAGTCGTCGCCGCGGCGGGCGAGCGCCGGCGCGATGGCGGTATCGATGGTGGTCGTGCTGATGATGTTCCCGTTCGCGTCGAGACGCGCGACGTGCGAACCGTCCTTCTGTTGCCAGACGACGGCGAAGCCGTTCGCCGTGGCCGTCGCCGCGCCGAGGATGACCGGGTCGGTCTCGAACAATCCGGCACTGCCGGTGGCGATCGTGAAGGTCGGGGAGAGCGTGCCGTCCGCGGCGAGCATGCGCGCCTGGAGCGCCAGCGGCGTCGGCGTGCCGGCCTCGCCGGCGTAGCGCAGCTCCGTCCAGGCGATCAGCGCGCGATCGCCGTTGCTCGCCACGGCGTGCACCGACGGCAGGAAGGGGACGTTCGCGAGGTTTTGGAGGCCGGGCGCGACGTTGGCGACGTCAAAGCCGGACGCATCGATCCGCGCCGCGCGCAGGAGCGTTCCTTCGCGCCACGCCACCACGTTGCCCGAGATCGCCGGCGCCAACTGCGGCGTCGGAAACGTGAGCAGCGGGCGCTCCGGCGCTGCCACCGGCGCCACGCCGATCGGACTCTTGAGCGAGATCGTGAAGAACTCGCCCGCCGGAGTCGTCCCGGCGATGACCTGCGAGAACGGCTGCACCATCAACCTCGGCTGGTCCAAGGTCTCGATGGTGACGCCGTTTCTGCGGATGC
Organism: Thermoanaerobaculia bacterium; assembly: GCA_036522835.1. Classification (GTDB taxonomy): domain Bacteria; phylum Acidobacteriota; class Thermoanaerobaculia; order Gp7-AA8; family Gp7-AA8; genus DATDFB01. The sequence continues at coordinate 15,813 of DATDFB010000195.1, forward strand.
GCGTCGCCGAGGTCGCGCCGGAGAAGCGAAAGCCGATCACCATCGCCTCGGCGCCGTTGCTCGTCGCGCCCATGAAGCTCCCCTCGCCCGGCGCCGCAACGGGGCCGCGAATGCCGCTGGCATCGACGGCGATCGCGCGCGTGCCGTTCCCCTCCGACCAAAAGCCGATGTAGCCGTCCGTGGTGTGGACGAGACCCGTGAGAAACACCGAGAGATCGGCGCCGCCGCCCACCACGCCGCCGGCACTGACCGGCAGGAGCGTCGACAGCGCATTCGTGCCGTCGAAGCGCTCGACCGCGGCGAGGTAGTCGCGGCCGTCGGAGGCGAGCGCGGAGACTTCGGTCGAGTTGCGGCGCTCGGTCAGCGGAAACGGATCGCCGAGGGGATGGCCGTCGCCGTCGAGCCGCGCCGCCATGGCCTGGCTCGTGTTCGCGGTCGTGTCCGTCCACACGGCGAGGTAATCCGTCCCGTTCGATGCGATCGCCGGAAAGGCGATGGTATTCGCCGTCGCGGCCACCAGCCGCGGCGCGGAGAGCTCGCCGCCCGTGCCGACGTGCATCGACCACGTCGAGCGATCGCCGATCCAGAAGACGACGCAGCCGTTGCCGTTGGAGGCCATGCCGCCTAGGGCGCGGACGTCGCGCGCCAGGAGGACGCCGTGCTCCGTCAGCGGCTGCGCGACGGCGCCGAGGCGTTGCAGGTAGAGCGAACCGCCGCTGCCCGTGTGCACGACCGCGATCGTCTCGCCGCCGCTCGTCGCCACCGCGGCCTCCGACGCGCCGGGGCCGCTAAAACGCGGCTGACCGACGATGCGCTCCGGCCCCAGGACGATCTGCGCGTGTGCCGTGACCGCGACGAAGACGAGTGCAAGCGAGAGTTTCATGCCTGCGTCACCTCGTTGCGCGCCGCCGCGGCGGGATGATGCGACGGACGAAGACGCGATTGACGTCGCCGTCTTCGAGGCGTTCGTAGGCGACCGCCTCGGGCGTGAACGCCGACGGGGAGAATGCGATCGGCAGCGGATCGAGCCGCTTCACCACGTTGCCGTGAACGTCCAGCACCGCACCCGGTGCGAGGAAGACGGGGAGGAAGAGGAACTCGGTGCCGTTCCAAGCGAGCCACCCGGAGTTGCGCGCGGGCGAGCTGCCGTCGCCGGTGACGTTGCCGCGCTCGTCGAGCGGCACGACGTCGACCCGGGGCTCGCTGCCGTTCGCGGGAAGGACGGAGATCGAGGCGAGTCGATGGCCGTGGCCGTCGCTGGCCGCATTGTTCAGGTACTTGGCGTCGATCGACGCACGCACCGGCACCCTCGTACCCAGCGGCGTGCCGTCGTCGCGAAATGCAGCGGCGAAGACGTCGGCGCGCTGTCGCGACGTAGCGATCACCTCGGTGTACAGCAGCAGAAACCCAAAGCTCGTGGGGAGCAACTCTGCGTTCGGCCGGTATACCGCGTAGCCGCCGCTCGGCGTCACTGCCAGGTCGAGCGGCGCCGTCGCCAGCACATTGCCGGCGGCGTCGATGCGCGAGAACCACAGGCCGTCGTTTCCCTCCCACGCCACGATGAAGTTGCGCCCGTTCCACACCGCGGCCCGGAAGGAAAGGTTCGCGGCGGCGGCGATGAGGAACGGCGGCGAGAGCGTCCCGTCCGCGCCGAAAAACCGGCCGAACCATTGAAATCGCTCTGTCCAGATGAACAGCGCCCGTCCTTCGCCGCCCACACTGGCGACCGACGTCCCTATCGGCGAAACGGACAGCGCCGGCACGTCGATGGGGATGCCGTGGCGCAGCCGCGTGGCGCGTGTGCCTAACTGCTCGCTCCACGTCATCACGTCGACGTCGCCGGCGTTGACGAGCCCCGGGAACCACTGCCTCGTTCCGACCGTGACGAGCGGATGCCACGTCAGCGGACCGGGCCGGACGACGGCGAAGTCGAGAGGGGAGGCGCGAAAGACCACCGGCTCCCCTCGGCTGGTCATGCCGAGGAGCGCGTCGCCGCCGGAGATCCCCAACGGCCGGCTCTCGACCGGCGATATGCCGGCCAGGCGCACTGCTTGGAACGCTCCGTTTTTGTCGCGCAAGAGCACGACGTTGCCGGCCACCGAAACGACGTCGCCGTCGCCGATGACCGTGCGTCCGCCGAGCGCTCCCGACGCATCGGCCAGCGCGGCGTAGGCCTCCGCGTCGTTCGGCTCGTTGAAGGCCACGAGGTAGCTCGGGGCCGAGCCGAGCTGCAGCAGCCGGTGCATGCCGCTCTTCCGGTCGCGGGCGAAGTTTCCGATGACCGGCACGAGGGAGACTTCGTTGCCTTTGCCGGGATCCGGAGGCCAGGGCTGCAAGATGGTGTATGAGGAGAGGTAATCGCTGCCGTTGCTCGCCACCGTGTGGTCGGTGAGGGATGTCGTGAGGCCGATCGAGATCGGGATGTTGGTGCCGACGGGAACGCCGTCGGCGTCGAGATGGTGGCCGCAGACCACCGGTCTGCCGTCGTTCGAAATGGCCACGAATGTGACGAAGTAGCCGTGGCCGTTCGAGGCCACGCGCGCCCGCTCCACGCCGAGGGTGAAGGTGCCGACGTCGCGCGGCGCGGAGACCTCGCCGGTCAGGCTGACCGTGATGACCTTCACGGTCTTGTTCTCCGTTACGGCCACGACGTAGTTGCTGCCGTTCGAGGCCACGCCGCCCGCCGTCGCGCCGGAGCTGGTGATCGGGAATCCGCGCTGCGTCAGCGGCCCGCCGTCGGCGTCGAGGAGCTGCCCATGGATCAAGCTCGTCTGAAAGACGATGAGCGATCCGTTCGCGCTCGAGGCCATGGCTGCGAACGATGCCACCGGCGTCTGGGGCTCGAACGGCGTGGGCAACTGCTCCGGACCGAGCGTGAGCTGCGCGTGGGCCGTGACCGCGACGAAGACAAGTGCCAGCGAGAATCTCATCCGCTACTCCCGTAAACGCCGAGCATCGCTTCGATCTGCGCGCGCGACTGCTCGGCCAACTGTTCCTTCTCTCGTACGGACCGTCCCGCGGTGGTGATGGGATCGCCGACCTTGATCGTCACCGTGCCGGGCGTGATGGTCTTCGCCCCCACGCGGTAGACATCGTACGTCCCGTCGATCGCCAGCGGCAGGATCGGCAGCTCCGATTTGAGCGCGAGCAGAAATCCGCCGCGCTGGAACGGCCGCATCTGGCGGTTCCGCGACCGCCCCTCCTCGGGGAAGACGACGATCGTGTTCCCTTTGCGGATCCGCTCCGCGGCCAGGTCGAACGACTTCACCGCCGTGCGCCGGTTCTTGCGGTCGATGGGGATGAAGCCGGCACGCCCCATGGCCCAGCCGAAGATCGGAACCTTGAAGAGGCTCACCTTGGCCATGAAGCGGATCGGCTGCGGGACCGCGGCGATGATCACCGGGATGTCGAAGTACGAATAGTGATTGGCGACGAGGATGTAGCGCTGCTTCCGGTCGACCGTCTCCATCCGCTCCGTGCGCAGGTCGACGCCGGCGGCCCGCAGGATCAAGCGCGCCCATAAGCGGATGATCGGATCGATCACCGCCGCGTTCGAGCGGACGAGAGCGATGAGCATGACGGTCGTCGCCAGCGGGATCGTGACGACGACGGCCATGAAAACCACCCAGATCGTGCGAAGCATCGGACGCATTATCGCTACAAGTTGCTACAATCCCGTCCCTGCACAGGAGACATGGCCCCACGAATCCCGTCCATCCACCCGCAAGGAGAACGTAGTGTCTGACACGCTGACCGCAACGGCCGTGCTGGATGAGCCTTCCGCCGCCGCTGCGCCGATCGTCAACGACCTCACCATCCACGTCGCCACCGTCAACGGCTCCGGCTCGCAGTCGTCGAACAACGTCCTGATGCGCTCCATCTTCCAGATGGGCGTCCCGGTGAGCGGCAAGAACATGTTCCCGTCGAACATCGCCGGCCTCCCGACGTGGTTCACCATCCGCGCGAACAAGGACGGCTGGATCGGGCGCAAGAAGGAAGTCGACCTCATGGTCTGCATGAACGCGCAGACCGCGCGCGAGGACGTGGAGGCGCTGCAGCCCGGCTCGCTCTGCATCTACGACGCGCCGCTCAACTGCAAGTCGAT